>CAMDCI010000098.1 GCA_945889715.1 Bifidobacterium breve
CGATCTGCTTCAACGTGGTACAACTCCCACACATCGTCATCAAACGAAACTCCGGGCGTGTGTCGAGTGACGGCCTTCCAACCATTTGCATAAATGCCTCGGTGGCCGACCATCTCGTAATACTGCACAAGTTTGCGAGTCTTCACTTCTTTGTCATCAAAGGTGTAGTTCATGGCCACCCCAGAAATTGGCATCTGTTCAAGTCCTCGATATGTGTCGGGAGGAGTAATTCCAATGGCTTCATAGATCGTGGGCACGATGTCATTCACATGATGAAACTGATCGCGCAAGGCACCGTTGTCTTTGACGCCCTTAGGCCACTTAATGATAAGCGGCACATGAATTCCGCCCTCATGGGTGTTTTGTTTGTAGAACTTGAATGGCGTGTTGCCAACCTGCGACCAACCCCACGGGTAGTTGCTGTGGCTATGTGGTCCGCCGATTTCGTCGATGCGATGAATTGCCTCGTCGGGCATTTCAATCATCATGTTGAAGAATTTCATTTCGTGAAGCACACCGAATGGTCCGCCTTCTTGTGATGCACCATTATCGGCAAGCAACACAATCATGGTGTTGTCATCTAAACCGAGTTTCTCGATTGAAGCGAGCAAACGACCAATTTCTACGTCGGTGTGATCAAGAAAGGCCGCATATGCCTCTTGCAATCGGCACGCGAGGCGCTGCTGGTTCTCAGACAGTGTGTCCCACGGTTCAACGCCTGGGTTACGCGGCGCCAACTTCGTTTCTTCGGGCAATAGACCCAACTCTTTTTGACGGGCAAACCAGCGATCGCGAAAAACATCCCAACCTTCATCGAAAGCACCGCGATACTTCGCCATGTATTCGGGCGGCGCTTGATGAGGCGCATGCGTGGCGCCGAATGCGAGATACATAAAGAAAGGACGATCGGGACGAACTCCTACTGCATCGTGCACAAAGGTAATCGCATGATCCACTAAATCTTCAGTGAGGTGGTAGCCATCGTCTGGTCCTGCTGGTGGCTCGACCCAATGGTTGTCATACACAAGTTCGGGATAGAACTGATCGGTCTCACCGTCAAGGAAACCATAGAACCGATCAAATCCTCGTTGCAATGGCCATTGATCAAAGGGGCCAGCGGGCGATGCATCGACCATCGGGCACAAGTGCCATTTACCCAAAGCGAATGTTGTGTAGCCCTCTTCGCGGACCACTTCGGCGACAGTGGCTGCATGATTAGAAATCTGTCCGCGCATATGTGGGAAACCAGAATCGAAGTTTGAAACTCCGCGCATACCTACTGCGTGATGATTACGACCGGTCAGAAGCGCCGCGCGAGTCGGTGAGCACAAAGGCGTGACGTGGAAGTTTGTGTAGCGAAGACCTTGCTCGGCCAACCGATCAATATTCGGCGTGTCGATAGTTGAACCAAAACAGCCAAGATGGGAAAAACCCAAATCGTCGAACAACATCACGATGACATTGGGTGCCTTTTCACCAGGGTGCTTATTCGGCGGCCAGGCGGCTTCCGACTCGGCAACGGTGCGACCAATTTTTCCGGTAAAGCCTTCGTAATCTTTCACAAGTATTGACAATAGCCCTGCCACTACCTACCCTCGGCATATGAACACCGATTCTTCACCTCGCCGTCCGGTCGCCATCGTTGCTGATGGGCACTTCTATGTTGGACCCGAGTTATGTCGCCACCTAGCTCACCGTGGCTTCGATTTGGTCGTGGGGAACGCGTCAGATGAACTAGCCGCAGAACTTAGAGGTTTAGGAGCAGCAGTTGAGGTAGTCCCTAACGTTCAAGATCTCGCCGAACCAAAGAATGCTGATCTGCTTGTTGAGCGGGCCATGACTGTCTTTGGGCGTATCGACTCGGCGGTGATGTTTTCGGGCCAGATTGTCACTGGACGATTCGTCAATTCATCGTTGGAAGACCTGCGTTCGGTGCTGGTCGGCTGTGTCGAGGCTCCCTACAACTTCATGAAGGCTGTGGTTCCCAAGATGACACCGCAGGGCGAAGGCCAGGTTCTGGTGATTACGAGTGCTTCAGCGGCCCGTCCCACGCCCGGAGCGCCGTTATATTCGGCTGCCCGTGCCGGAGCCTCAATGTTGGTCAAAAACGTGGCTGACGAGGTAGCCCGCACCGGCGTTCAGGTCAACGCTGTCGGAACTAACTTCATGGACTTCCCCGCTTTCCTCAAAGCCTCAGGAGCCAACGATCCAGAGGTTCGAGCCAAGATTGAGTCTCAAGTGCCGATGCGACGCCTTGGCACGATGACCGAGTTCGCGGCGTTTTGTATGGCGTTCCTCGACGGTTCAAGCCGATTTACGACTGGCCAGTTCGTCGCCTATGCAGGAGGCTGGGCGTAACGGCAGAATAGAGGGGTGAAACGATCCCTGTACAACGACGACCATCTTGCCTTCGGTGCCAGCTTCAAGAGCTTTATCGCCAAGGAGATCTCACCTTTCTACGATCAGTGGGAAAAGGACGGCATCGCCCCTCGTGAGATGTACGCCAAAGCCGGAGCCAGTGGCTTCTTGGGAATGGCGATTCCCGAACAATACGGCGGTGGTGGAATCAAGGATTTTCGTTTCAATGCAATCATTTCCGAAGAATTAGCAGCCGCTGGTATCGGTGGCGCCGGTGCCGGAATCACTTTGCATAACGACATCACGACTCCGTACTACATGGAAATTTGTAACGACGAACAGAAGGCGCGTTGGTTACCAGGAATCGCGAGTGGTGAACTCATCACCGCAATCGCGATGACCGAACCAGGTACCGGTAGCGATCTTGCCAGCATTGCATCGAATGCCCGAAAAGATGGCGACCGCTACATCTTGAATGGTTCGAAAACGTTTATTACCAACGGAATCAACTCTGACATCATCATCGTTGCTGCGAAGACAGACCCAACTCAGAGACACACCGGAATGTCGTTGATGGTCGTTGAACGATCAATGGTTGGCTTCGAACGCGGTCGTAATCTTGAAAAAATCGGTATGCATAGCCAAGACACCGCTGAACTCTTCTTCAATGATGTCGAAGTTCCAGTTGAGAACCTTCTTGGTGAAGAAGGACGAGCGTTCCACTACCTCACCTCGAACTTGGCGCAAGAGCGTCTGTCGATTGCTATCGCAGGTGTGGCTTTCGCTCGATCGGCGCTCAATTGGACTGTCGACTATGTGAAAGAACGTAAGGCTTTTGGACAGTCCATTTCAAACTTCCAAAATACGAAATTTGTTCTGGCTGAACAGCGAACCGCAATTGACGTCGCACAGGCCTACGTTGATCAGTGCATTCTTGCTCTCAACGATGATCAACTCACTGCTGCTGAAGCTGCAGCAGCGAAGTTTTGGTGCACAGAACTGCAGAACAAGGTTGCAGACAAATGTCTACAACTCTTTGGTGGTTACGGATACATGAGCGAATACCCCATCGCCCGCACGTTCGCTGACGCTCGTATCACCACCATCTATGGTGGAACCACAGAAGTGATGAAAACGATCATCGCTAAAGAGATGGGTTTATGAAAATTGCCTTAAGCGCCGAGACATACCGCGAACCCGATGCCTACAAGGCTGAACGGCTGGCGATTTGGGCGTCTGAATGGATCATGTTTTGCACGGCAGCCGAACTGGCTCAACCTGGTGACTACTTCGCTGGCGAACTTGCTGGATTCAATCTCCTTTTAGTTGTTAACCCTGAAGGTTCAATCGTCGGTTTTCATAATGTTTGTCCTCACCGGGCGGGTGTGTTGGCCTGGCCTGGACAGGGAACCCTCGGAAATTTGGTGTGCAAATATCATGGCTGGGCGTTTGGTTGGGATGGACAACTGAAGTCAGCTCGCGATTTTGGTAATGATGAACCGCTGTGCGCGGAACATTCGGAACTGAAGAAGATTCGAGTCGAAACTTGGGGACCCTTGGTATTTGTGTGTCTTTCAGAAGAGACTCCCCCATTAATCGAGTCACTCGGCTCTTTCGTTGGTCGGGCTACAAGCTTTCCGATTGAGAATTTTTCTTACGCTCGACGACTCACTCGCGAACTTAATTGCAATTGGAAAACTTACATTGACAACTACCTAGAGGGCTATCACGTACAGCTCATCCATCCCTCGCTGAATCGCGCTCTCAAGATGTCAACGTACACGGTGTCGGTTCACGACGATTCGTACTGTGTGCATGAATGCGAACCTTCAGATGGTTCTCCGGTAGCCGGTGTGTGGCTATTCCGTTATCCCAACTTGGCAGTCAACATTTATCCCGACGGAATGAACGTCGAGCGCATCATGCCGATTGGTCACAATAAAACTCATATTGTTTATGACTATTTCTCTGTTGATACGTCAGATGAGAACATCGCCCGAATGGTGGCAATGTCGAATGAAATTCTCGATGAAGATCAAGACATGTGTGAAGTAGTACAAAAGAACCTCAACAGTGGAATTTATGAAGCTGGCCCACTGAGTCCTCGACACGAAATTTGTCTTGAATGGTTCCAGTCGAAGGTCAAAAAAGCAACTCTGTAATTACTCAAGATCCTTACTTCTCAATCTTCAACACATCAGTTGATGTCCAAGAGATTGAAGAACCTCTTTCATTGATAATTCGCAGGACCACATACGTTTCACCCTTATTCAAAGGTATGTCCAACGTGAAGGCCTCGAAGGCACTTCGCGCAATCTCAATCACCGAATCCTGATCGACAATCCTTCTCACTTCACAATTTTCAATGATGTTGGCTGTCATTGACACGGGCCCAACGAATTCAGCCGCTGGATTACTCAGATCTGTCGTAGTGAGCAATAACTGGGCATCTTCATACGATTCGGCGACGTAAGCAGCGATATGAGTTTGAATAGCGTAAGTACCGCCACCGCTTCCGGTATCTGAGCCCACTCTTTCTTGGCACGTCTGCAGGAGTGCTTCTTCGGTGCTTTCAGTCGACTGACCGAGTGATCGTTCGTACTGGTCGTACACCTGAACCCGAACTGTTGCTGAATCTTGACCAACAGTTTCTACCTCTGCGGCAAGATTGACATTGCCTTCTCCGAAGAAACGGGTTGAACCTGGTCGATAAGCAATCAATGATTGATCGGATGGTAAAACAGCTGCTTCTGGAGTTGACGATTCTTGAACAAGCGTGGTTGTTGAGATGAGCGAAGACGTAGCCGAATCTGAGCCATCACCACGCATGAACCAACCGATCAGCAAGCCAACCAATACTGCGAGAACGCCAACGATCCACCACTTCGAATTCGACTCAGTCTTCGTCATCAAATTCGAATTTTCCGAATCTTCTCCAAGTGAGCGTCGCAACGAATTCGCTTTTTCTCTGGCAGTTGCCGCTTCAGAAGAGTTTCCATTTCTCTGAAGATCTGCCGCATACGCCTCAAGTCGCGCCGCACGACGCCTGACCCGGTAACGCGAGGAACCAATGATGTCGGTGGGTGACTCAGTCACATCGACGTAGAGCTCTCCCAATTCTCCATGATGCGGAACGATTGATGACGAAACGGCCGAACCATCGGGTTGAACTCGTGCACGATCAACGGCGAGAAGATCTCCGGATTCTCCCAAGGCGACTCGAACCCATATTCGACCGTCACCTGGAACGACACCAGCCAAACGAACTTTTAGTTCGCTTGTCGTGGGATTCCAAACGACGCGAACCTGAGATGAATCTGATATCCGAGAAGAAATGTTTGACTCAGGCAAATGAACGACGGCGGTACGTAGTCCCTCGGGAGTACCGTCAATGACGACTTCAATAGGAACGCCGTCCCCAGCCCTCAGAGAAAACTCAATTTCAAAAGATGAAACCGCTGGCGCATTTAATCCCACTGGCTCCACATTGCCTGAAGTATTTGTGAGTGCGAGGTGACCATCCAATAAAGAGTCGTCTATTTCAATATCGAAATAAGTCTCTTCGGCCTCGATCAGGTTTGACCGCGCTCGTTGAACCACCGCATTGAAAAGATGCCCCAAAAGACTCTCGCCCACTGTGTCAAAACCTTCGTCTTCAGGAGACAGTAAAGCGCATTCAATTCTGTGATCACTACCGATCCACAGATGAACACCGTTCTTGATGACATGCCGACTTTCAGCGCCTGATGGCGGTCGAAACGTCACTTCAATTGATCCGGTAATGCGATGAGAACAAATCTGAACAAGCATCACAACACCCCAGCCGATTCTGCTGCATCACGCAAAAGGTTCAGAACGCAGCGAGTGCAACGACTCTTCCGTTGACGAGCTGCATCTGATTTATCGGCGGGAAAGTCGTCGTCAATATCTTGCAACACCTCATACATCAGATCAGAAATTGAACCCTGATCACCAATCTGCATCAACGCCAGCAATTTTAACGCCGCGGCAAACACCACATCATTTGGGCAACCCGAACAATTCAGATCATGTCGAGCGTGAGCAACTACCGAACGACGCCAGCGCTCAATCGTGACCGAGTCATCAACCTGCCTCATGTGTTCAAGCACTGCGGGATCAAGGATCTGATCGTCCATCATTTGAGATCTGCTCTCGATCCGTCGCACGGTACGAGCGATATCAATCGCTGTTCTCTGCATTGATCGAGCTGCGTATCGGTTACCCGAAACTTGGTCGTGCAATTGGGGAAATTGATCACTTCGACGCGACAATGCTGATCGCACCTTGATCCACGATTCTGAGTGCACATCGCCGGCCATGTCAGATGGAATGCCGTATCGCCGGCAACAAACCTCTGACCACAAGGCCGATTCTCTTGTCTCGAACCAACCGAGGATCGCGGCAATTTGAGCCGAAAGGCTCCAACGAACCGGTTCAATTCTTGACTCCGCCATTGGACTGAAGTTAGTCCAC
The DNA here is from genome assembly GCA_945889715.1 of Bifidobacterium breve. Classification (GTDB taxonomy): domain Bacteria; phylum Actinomycetota; class Acidimicrobiia; order Acidimicrobiales; family Ilumatobacteraceae; genus Casp-actino8. Next base: position 6,853 of record CAMDCI010000098.1, read on the forward strand.
GAAGACCAGCAACGACAGACCTCTGAGGTAGTCCATATTGTTCTCTCACTAATGACACAACCATTTAACGGAAAATCGCTGATTTCGTGACATTTCTGCGAGAATGAACCATGGCCGTTGCCCAGCAAGCTCATCAAACGATCGTCACGCTCGATCTTGAAGGCGTCCTCATCCCCGAAATTTGGATTGCGGTTGCTGAAACTACAGGAATCTCCGAATTGCGCCGCACAACCCGCGACGAACCCGATTACGACCT
>CAMDCI010000099.1 GCA_945889715.1 Bifidobacterium breve
GTTTCGGCTTGCGCCAATCTCGTTGCGATCGAACATGCTGGCTTTGCAACACCACGACTATTCGTTGCTTCCTGGTCGGGTTGGTCGTCCGATCCCGATACCGCCGTTGAAGTTGGAAGTGTCGCACCAGATCGTGATTTGTTTGCCACGCACGTGACCGCCATTAGTTCAAATGCCGTACGCGCACTGCGACGTACTCGTCAAAAAAATCGACTTGCCGAAGTTGAGTGGTTTGAAGCGCTCTACCGCGTGTACTTGGCGGCATTTATTTTCGGTGGCGGAATTTTGTTTATCTCTGGACTCGTGCCCGATAAGCCAGTCGCCAATTCGATGGCGGCCGACGTCTTGAATTTCGGTCCCGCATGGCTGGGACTCGCCGGAGTCTTGGCTGTTGCCATGGGGCTGCGCTCAGGAAGTCGTGGCGGACCACTAGCAATTGAAGAAGCAGATGTTCGTCACGTGTTGTTAGCCCCCGTGAGTCGTCAACGAGTACTTCTTCGCCCAGCGGTTCAGCGACTTCGTTCGGCAATGTTTGCGACCGGTGCTGCTGGTGCAGTTGCTGGTCAATTAGCAGCCCGTCGCTTACCTGGAAGTGGAATGTCATGGGCTATGTCGGGCGCACTGTGGGGCACAACCGCTGGCGCGCTCTTTGTTGGTGCGGCATTATGTGCACACTCACTCAAACTTCGAGGCTGGATGGCCAGTGTCATCGGCGGCGCATTGATCGCATGGCAAATTGCCACCGCTCTTCCGAGTTCACAACTTACTGGCCCCGGTGATCTTCATGGTGGGCTTGCACTTTGGGGAGAACGAACGCGAGTCAGTGAGCTCATCCCATCGGTTGTTGCAGCCCTCCTCGTCGTGATTGGCCTTGCTCTCTTAGCGCGTCAATCACTTGAGGCATTGTCACGTCGGTCAGCACTCGTCACTCAATTGCGCTTTGCAGTGACGTTGCAAGACCTTCGCACCGTTACCTTGTTGCGTCGCCAACTCAGTCAAGAACGCAGTCGCAATCGCCCATGGATCAAAATGAAGCGGAAGAAAACAAAGAACCGCTTCTCTGCTGAATGGAATCGTGGTTGGCAAGGTTTATTACGTTTCCCATTGAGCCGAATCACCCGCATCGTCACTCTGGCCGTAGTCGCTGGTTTATGTCAGGTGGCCGTTTATAACGGCACCACCCCAGCAGTATTAGGTAGTGGTCTGGCGTTATTTATTTTGGGACTAGAAATTTGTGAACCATTTGCCCAGGAGATTGATCAGGGTGAACGAACCGATGCGTATCCAAAATTGCGTGGTGCAATGTACATCGCTCTCCTCAGCCCAACGGCGGCTATCGCGATTCCGATCGCAGGCATCATGGTTGCAACGATGGGAATCGTCGAACCACACATGTGGTCAGTCGCGGCAATCTGCGCCGTTCCTTCTTTGGTCGGTGGTCTTGCTGGTGCAGCAATCAACATTGTTTCGGGTGCACCTGATCAAGTTTCGTCAACCGCACAAGCCAACATGATGCCGCCAGAAGTTGCCGGCACCGTGAGTCTCATCAAAGCAATTTGGCCAGTAGTCCTTGCGGTACTCGGAAGCTTGCCCATGGTCGGCGCTCGTATGGCTCTTGCCGACGGCAACGCGCCAGAAGCTCCGGCTCTTCGCATTGCAATTGCCATTGTACTCATGGCCATGATTATCGGTGGCTGGGTGCGCTTCCGCGATGACATCAAGAAATCTTTAAACAATGCCGCTACCGAAAGTCGCGGACAGAAAACTCGTACCGAAGGAAACTCATGAGCCGCCACCCCAAACCACCTAGCGCACAAAAGGGTGAACCTTCGTCAACAAGTCGTAAAGCCGAACCGGTCTTGCCCGCAGCACTCATTGCAAACAATGTTGCTAAGGACTACGGCGACGGTCCAGCGTTGTACCCATTGTCGTTACGAATTGAAGAGCACGAAAAAGTTGCATTGATCGGCCACAACGGATCGGGCAAAACAACTTTCTTGCGCATGGCGACTGGATTACTCGAGCCCGCATCAGGTTCAATCACTGTCTTTGGACAAGAGCCAGGTTCAATGGACGCTCGTAGCAAATTGAGTTATCTTGCCGACGCTCCCACGTTCTACGACGACCTGTCGGTATGGGAACACCTCGAATACACCGCACGTTTGCACAACATGGGTACATGGGAGCAAAAAGCTGCCGACCTATTGGGTCAACTCGGTATCTACGAACGCGCCGACGATCTGCCGACTCGCTTTAGCCGCGGTCTCAAACAAAAAGCCGCTATTGCGATTGCATTCATTCGACCGTTCGAATTGATGCTTGTTGACGAACCCTTCGTTGGGCTCGATGCCGACGGCAAAGAAGCGCTCCTTGACCTCTTCGACCAAGCCTCGGCCGATGGTGCCGCGCTTGTCGTTGCCACCCACGAACTCAGCTTTGTTTCGCGTACGGCTCGCACAATTGCCTTACGAGATGGTTCTCTGGTATTCGACGGCGAGTCATCGCAAGCCGAGGCCCGTGGCCTCGTTGCCGTTGAAGGCACCGCTACCCAAGATTGAAAAACCAGCACTACACTCAGCAACATGCTTGAGTTCACATCACTGAAAGTTTCTGCAGACTCACCCGCCGACCTCGCGACTCAACTCACTTCAATGTCGGCTCAGGGCTGGCAAGTTGTCAATATCGTCGCAGCAAATAATGACATCGTGGCGTACTTGTCACGTTCAGTTAGCGCAACTGCAACAGTCCCCACCCCAGTTCAGCCGACTCCAGCCAGTGACTCTGTTGGTTGGGCTGCAACAGATACACCATCAAGCCCCAGCACATTTATCTCGCCAACACCGGCAACAGCATCTGGCTCGACTCCAGTCGCAACACAATCAGCCGTGCCAACTGTTCCTGCCGATTGGTACAAAGACCCCGCTGGCCGCTACGAGTTTCGCTACTGGGACGGGTCGAAGTGGACCGAAAACGTGTCACGCGCCGGCGTGATGTATAAAGATCCGCCCACTAAGTGACCAACGGACTACGAGACTTCCAAAGTGGTCTCGTCACTTTTGGATAGTTTGGTTCTGTGACTACCTCTCTGATGCGCGCTACCTCAGTTGGCCATGCGGGCATCTTTATTGAGACTCGACAAGGGTCAATACTGTGTGACCCGTGGTTCAACCCAGCGTTCTTTGGATCGTGGTTTGTCTTTCCGCGCAATGATCAATTGCCCACCGATTTTTATGATGCACTGCGCAAACCGTCGTACTTATATATCTCGCATCTTCACGGCGACCACCTAGACGAAGAATGGTTGCCAGCAAATATTGATTTAGCCACACCGATTTTGTTACCCGAATTCCCGACTCCCGAACTTGAGCGTCGTCTGCGTAAAATTGGTTTTACCGAATTCATTCAGACCGTCGATGGGGTTGAGCACGATTTAGGTGATGGCCTCACCGTCGCGATTCATGTTGAGACTTCAATCACCGATGGTCCAGCCGGAGACTCCGCACTCGTTGTGAGCGATGGTGTTCATCGTTTGGTTAATCAAAACGATTGTCGCACCAGCGACCTCAATGCCCTTCGTGCTCACGGGCCGATTGATTTACATTGGTTGCAATTTTCTGGGGCCATTTGGTACCCAATGGTGTATCAAGAATCTCCCGAGCGCATGCGTGAACTCATTGATCTTAAAGTCAATAGTCAATTCGCTCGCGCAATGCGCTATGTCGAAGCACTCGATGCACGGGCGGTTGTTCCGTCAGCTGGTCCACCGTGTTTCCTTGATCCCGATCTCTTTCAGTTCAATGTCATCACCGGTGATGAACTGTCAATCTTCCCGGACCAAACTCAGTTTCTGTTGCGACTTCAGGAATCATCACGTCGCGGCATCATGAATATGCCCGGGACATGCATCACCATCGGCGACGAGTTGCAAGTTGATCATCTGCTACCAGATGCCGACGTGCGGAAGATCTTTTCTGACAAGTTGACATACCTTCGTCAATACCAATCTGACTATCTCGGTTGGCTCGACAACATGAAAGCAAACTGGGCTCAGCCAACCGATGATTTGTTGAACACGCTCAAAGCATGGTGGGAACCATTGCTTGCAATGGCGCCTGCACTTCGTCAAGGAATTGGAGCCGCATGTTTGTTGCGTGCTGGCGGCCTCGACATCTTGATTGATTTTCCGAATGGCGAAGTTCAAGCCTTCAATGATGAGCCGTATGGATTCCGTTTTGAGATTGACCGGCGGCTGGTCGAAACAGTCGTTGCGCAAAATGCCGTCGACTGGAGCGACAAATTGTTCTTGTCCTGCCGTTTCTCGGCCTGGCGTTCAGGTTCGTATAACGAATACATCTACAACTTCTTTAAGTCACTCAGTGCTGAACGAATGCAGCGTACCGAAGCAGAAGCAGTCAAGAAATTCGCGCCGGCCACGCCGAGCGACGAAATCACAATCGGTGACTACATCGTTGAACGATATTGCCCGCACCGCAAAGCCGATCTTTCGGTCTTTGGTGAATGCTCAGGAACCGAACTCGTATGCACCTTGCACGGTTGGAAATTTGATCTGGAAACCGGTGAATGCCTCACCGCTCAAGATCGCAAGTTAGTTGTCCGACGCGCCCAGTAATCGAAGCCGATAGGCAAAGCGATAAGTACCAGCGGCAATCAAATGTCGTGGATCGATATCGGGTCCACAACTTGCAGTGCCAACTCCGCGGTGAGCGACATCGATATGCACTGTCAAGGCTTCACGCCACGTCAACTCGGTGACGTCGGCCGCCGCAAAGAGATCGTCGTCGCGGTGGTGAACTGCCGACATGTGCAAACCTGCTGGATTCAGCGCTTCAATGCGTAATCGCACGCCATCGCGACTACGGATGATTTCCATCCATCGACAATCAGTGCGCAAACCAAATTCTTGTGGAACGATGTAGGGCAACTCATCTGGTTCATCGCTCCAGATGCCCAGCAAAGCACCCGAGTTACGATCGGGCATGTTTTCTAACGGCCCCCGGCCGTACCAACTCAATTCATCAAAACCTGCGGGGAGTTCAAAGACCACGCCAATGCGTGGCAGGTCTGCCAATGACTCTGGCACAACAACCGTGTGATCAAACACAACCGCTCCATCAACATCAACATATGAATCACACTGATGATTGACCAAAGAATTTGCCGGCTTGGTATTGATTCCAGCAGCCAACCAATTCCATAGAGCGCGACCGCCAATGCCCATCTGTGAAGCCAAATCGGGCATCAACTTGAAACCATCATTGTCCGTCGCAGCTCGCCACAGGTTTAATCGCGGATTGCCACCAAGTAACACGTCGATTTCGGCTCGATCTTCATCTGACGCACGTTTTGGCAAACGCTGCGGTGTCGCCGCACGAACTACGACTTGGTCCCAACAAACCAAATACCCAGCCGTACACCAGGGAGTTGCTTTCTTTGCGAACCAGCGAAGAGTCAGAAGAACTTCTCCATTGAGTTTTTTCGCTTCGAGGAGATTGGTTGGAGCATCAATCAACGCCGATTGCCCAGCCTCAACCTGAGGTGACCAGTTCCCCGACTCGACAATTTCGCCATCAAGAGTAAGTTCCCAGGTTCCGCGCAACCATGCAGAATTGCGGAACGATTGCCGATTGGTCACGCGCAATTTCCAGCCCGTTTGTTCAACGGCAATTGGACGATGCACCCACATCAACTCTTGAATTGCCGGGTGGGGTTCACAATCGGGTGATACCAGACCATCAGCAACGAAGTTTCCGTCGTTGGGGTGGTCACCGAATTGGCCACCATAGGCAAAGCGTTCTTGACCATTTTTCAATGTTTGACGCAACCCGTGATCTTTCCACTCCCATACGAACCCGCCCTGCAACAAGCGATGTTGATCAATGACTTTCCAATAGTCAGCAAGACCGCCATTTGAATTACCCATCGCATGGCTGTACTCGCACAAGATCAATGGTCGCTCACCGAGTTTTGCAGTGACGTACAGGTCTAATGCTGATGCCGGTGCATACATCGGGCAGACAACATCGGTGACATTCTTTCCGCCGTCGCTCCAACCTGCATGAAAGACCGCACCTTCGTAGTGCAACAAGCGACTCGGGTCGACTCGTCGTATGTGGGCAGCACATGCATCGTGATGTTCGCCATAACCAGACTCATTGCCAAGGCTCCACATAATGATGCTCGGATGATTGCGATCGCGTTCGACCATGCGCGCTACTCGCGACAACCAGGTTGCGGCATAACGCGGGTCGTGACACAGACTGGTATTGAAACCATGACTTTCAATATTTGCTTCGTCGACGACATACAAGCCGTATTCATCGCAGAGATCATAGAAACGATGATCATTCGGATAATGCGACGTGCGAACTGCATTGATATTGGCCCGCTTCATCGTGATGATGTCTTGGCGCATATCTTCAACCGAAACCGCTTTACCCTTATCGGGATGATGATCGTGACGATTCACACCCATGATGGTGATGGCTCGACCGTTCACACTGACTAAGCCATCTTTGATTTCAACACGGCGAAACCCAATGACTTGACCAATGACTTCAGTAACTTCCCCATCGGCATTCAACAATTCACAAAGCAGGCGGTATCGCTGCGGGGTTTCGGCCGACCATGGCTGCGCTTTTGGTATGTCAAATGTTGTCGTTGCGATGTGGCCCGAAAATGCATAGGGCTGAATATGTCGATATGGAACTTTCGCGACGTGTACTTTTCCAAGTCGTTTTCCGTCAATCGTTTCAACCCA
>CAMDCI010000100.1 GCA_945889715.1 Bifidobacterium breve
AATCTAGAACAAAACGACCGGTTATTGCTCGTTCGGGTGCTCAATTTCGTGAATGACTTCAGGAATATCGCGCTTGGCCTTGCGGGCTGACTGGACAAACGAGACCGCAAAGAGTCCACCAACGACATACCACTGATAATCCTCCATCCATTTCAAGAATGAACGGATCTGGTCTTCGAATGCATTGCCGCCGGCCCACAAAACTGCCAGGCGAATGGCGATACCGATCGCCAAGAAGGTCGCATATTTGCGGGGGTCGATACGGCGATGCCCGGCCATCATCCAGACCAGGTTTGATCCGCAGAACAAAATGATGACAAGCCAACCAGCCTTGTCGATGGCTTTGGCGAACCAGCGATAGATCGCGGGTAGTTCGCCGGCTTGCTTTTCGGTCCATCCAATGGCCCGCTCGCCATACCAGCGTCCAAGAAAGAATAAGACCATGCCCGCCACGAAGACTCGCGTGAATCCGATGAGAACATAGGGAAGCGGGTCGATGAAGGGGACCGAGGCAAAGAGGTTTCGGTTACGGCTCGACAAGGCCAGCACAACTGCGGGGCGTTCGTCGATCCAGGCCGGTCCGACGTTGCTGCCAAAGGTGCCGATCGCAAAGAACAGTCCAGATGCAATCAGGATGAATCGTCGGGCGGCAGTTGAGACTTTGATGGGGGCCGAATACGGCGGAGGCGGGAATTCGGCGGGAACATCGGTCATAGCCTGACAATCTACGGCAACCTTGTTGGCGGGGTAGGTCGCCCCTCGGGGCAACCAAAGTCGTTACCTAATTGAAATAGGCAATTTGTAAGTTAATTACTGTACAAACTACTCTAATGAAATGTCTGCCGATCCTCGTCGCACGTTCTCATCCTTAGCGAATCGAAGTGTTTCGCTCATCGTTGCCATCGCTCTCGTGGCGTTTGTGCTCGCTATGGGTAACCAAACCCCAGCAAAAGTCGCGGCCTACCGAGCAACCGATGGTGGATGGTCATGGACTGTCCAAGGAAACTCACAGACCATCAATGGCGCGACGTGGTACTCGGCAGCGAAGCGATCAACTGCGTTGGCTAACGGAATCACCGTCGGGGTGGCCGTCACTGGTGATGTATTCATTACATCTTCAGATCAAACTTTGGCAGCGCGAGGTGGCAGTGACTCAAACTATGCAGCGGCTGGTATCGCTAACGCAACTGGAGTGCAGATCATCACTAACGATGTGGGTTGCACTTACGGAACTTTTTGCCCGACGCGCGGAACCATCACGTTGTCCTTCTCGCAGTCGGTCACAAACCCCACGATTTCTTTTGCTGGAATTGGTGGCGGTGGCCAGATGAATAGTGGTACCTATCGGACCGTGTCGTGGAGTGAACTTCAAGTCACCACTGCTGGTGTGACGTTGACCGATCTGGGCGGCGAAAACATGAGTGTTGTCGGTGGAAATCGAATTGAGCCGACAGTAAAAAACCCAGACTTCAGTTGTGCATCAATCACGTCAGGGTCAACGTCGTACGGAGCGACCGCAAAAGCAGCATGTGGCTCGATACGTATTGACGGCACATTTACTTCGGTCACTTTCAGGGTTGACTTCGGAAGTGTGAATAACGCTCAGCCCTATCCAGGTCCAAACCAAATCGCCGATGCTTGGTCGATGGTTGTCAGCCTTGAAGACGACTATGGCTTGGCGCCCGCCGCTTACGATTCGTCAAACGTGGCATCACATACAGTCGGAGCATTGAAGATGGGCTCGGCTGTCACTGCTGATCAAAGCACCGTTTTGAATCCGACTACAAACCCCGATGCGGTCGCTGCGGGTGCTGCGGTTACCGGAGATGACGGAACAACTGCATTTGCCTCAACGGTAAATCTTGGAACTTCAGGAAGTAGTTACGTTGTTCCGGTGTCATTGGCCGGGTTGACGGCGAGTGCGACATTGTGTGGATGGATCGACTTCAACGGTAATTCGGTGTTTGATAGTCCGAGCGAACGAGCCTGTGCAACGCCAGCATCTGGCGCAACAACTGCAAACTTGACTTGGACCGTTCCGGGAACCATCACGACTAACCGTACCTATGTACGACTGCGACTGAGCTATGACTCGGCTGCAAACTCTCCACTTGGGGCGTTGGGTTCTGGTGAAGTTGAGGACTACTCAGTGACCTTTACGCAAATCCCGGTGACGACGACTACTACGACCACGACGACAACTACTACGACGACAACCACGACAACAACGGTTCCTCCGACGACGACGACGACAACTACGACGACAACTGTTCCTCCGACGACAACCACGACAACAACGGTTGCTCCGACGACGACCACCACGACGACGGTTGCTCCGACGACGACCACCACGACGACAACTGTTCCTCCGACTACAACTACGACGACGGTTGCTCCGACGACGACAACGACGACGGTTGCGCCGACGACCACGACGACGACTGTTCCTCCGACGACGACAACCACGACGGTCGTGAACAGCGTGAACGTCGATGATTATGGATTGGCACCAACTTCATACGACCAAGGATCGGTTGCAACCCATGCCACCGGAAGTTTGAAACTCGGCACTGATGTCACGCCCGATTATGCGAGCAACTTTGTTTCGCCAACCAACCCCGATGCTGTCAAGAAAGGCGAATCGGCGACTGGTGACGACGGCACGAAAGCCTTTGCTGCTCCAGTGGCGTTGGGTAAGCCCGGAAGCGAGTTTTCAATTGAGGTCGCAGTCACTGGCGTGACGGCACAGGCTTATCTCTGCAGTTGGATCGATTTCGATGGCAATGGATTATTTGACAACCCAGCTGAGCGTGCTTGTGCGACCGTAAATCCTGGCGACACAACTGCGAAATTGGCGTGGGCTGTGCCGACCAAGGTGACGACTGGTCCGACTTATGCACGTGTGCGTTTGAGTTATGACAGCGCTGTCAACTCTCCACTTGGAAAAGTTGGCTCGGGCGAAGTTGAGGACTATTCGGTGACATTCGCCGGTCCATCAAGGACAACGACTGGCTTGCCGACGACTGGCAAGTCATCGGGTCAGCCTGCAGTGGTTGCTCTGTATGTTTTGGTTGTCGGACTCTTTGTTCTGGGTCGGCGTCGAACTTTGCGCTGACCCAAGAGGTCAGTCGGCTCACAGGTTACGATTTGCTCCGTTAACAACTTTGGGGGAGCAGTCATGACTTCAGACGTCGCCATCATTCCAGGACTCATGCAAGAAGTGCCTTTGGGCATCTTGCACCTCTTTGATCGAGCCGAAAGGTATTACGGTCACAAGACCATCGTGACCGCCACTGGCACTGGTCTCGAACGCACGACATATGCGCAGTGGGCCGAGCGCACGCGCAAAGTTGGAACAGTTCTTGATCAGTTGGGTATCTCGAGCAATGGTCGCGTGGCAACTTTCGCATGGAACACTGCTCGACACCTTGAGTTGTACTTTGCCGCGCCGTGCACTGGTCGTGTGCTGCACACATTGAACATTCGTCTGTTCCCCGAGCAGTTGACGTACATCGTCAATCACGCTGAAGACGAAGTGATTTTTGTTGACAAGTCGTTGATGGGCTTGTTGGCTCCGCTGTTGCCAACGTTCACGACCGTGAAGCATCTCGTGATCATGGATGATGGCAAGGGCGAAATTCCGGCCGACCTCGCTGGCATCCCGTCGTACGATTACGAAGAACTCTTAGCGAAAGCTGCGCCTGCACAATTCAAAGAAGTTCCCGAGACAACTGCAGCGAGCATGTGTTACACCAGCGGAACAACTGGCAATCCCAAAGGTGTCGTGTACACGCACCGCAGTACTTTCTTGCACACCATGGCCGCCATGATGACTGATGGTCTCGGGGTCTCTGAGCGCGACTCAATTCTTCCGGTCGTGCCCATGTTCCATGCCAACTCGTGGGGACTGGCCCACGCTGCGGTGGCTGCCGGAGCAAACCTCGTGATGCCCGGACCTGACTTGTCGGGTAAAGCAGTTGCCGATTTAATCGTGAACGAAAAAGTCACCATTGCTGCGGGAGTACCAACAATCTGGATGGGCGTATTGCCCGAACTCAAGGGTCGCGACACATCAAGCTTGCGCGTGATTCCGTGTGGCGGTTCGGCAGTTCCACGCGCACTCAGTGAGGCATATCGCGAACAAACCGGTCTTCCGATTTTGCAGGCCTGGGGAATGACCGAAACAAGCCCGTTGGCGGCGGTGTGTCATTTAGATGGCGATCAATTGATGCTCGACATTGACTCACAAGCAAATTTGCGCACGCAAGTTGGTCGAATCATGTTTGGTGTTGAATGTCGCGTGGTTGAACCGGGCACGGCGATCAGTGTTCCGTGGGACGGCGAATCAAGCGGCGAACTGCAATGTCGCGGCAACTGGATTGCTTCGACGTATTACAACGACGAACGTGCCGGCGAAAGCTTTACCGACGACGGTTGGTTGCGTACTGGCGACGTCGCTGCTGTCGATGCTCGTGGTCGTATTCGTTTACTCGACCGCACCAAAGACCTCATCAAGAGTGGTGGTGAATGGATTAGTTCGGTTGAACTTGAAAATGAACTGATGGCTCACCCATTGATCCGTGAAGCAGCGGTCATTGGTGTGACGCATCCTCGTTGGAGTGAGCGTCCGTTGGCTTGTGTCGTACTTGAAGCAGGCGCAGTTCTGTCAAAGGAAGAAATTCTTGAGTTCATCTCTGCGAAGGTCGCCAAGTGGCAAGTTCCCGACGATGTGGTGTTCATTGATGAGGTTCCGAAGACGAGTGTCGGCAAGTTTTCGAAAAAGACTTTGCGCGAGCGCTTCGAAAATTACCAGTTACCTACTGCGTGAGACGAGAATAGAGATGATGAAAAATATGCGTGTGAGTTCAGTGATCGTTGCGACGATTTTGATGGTGGGCTGTGGTTCAGACGGCCAAGATTCCGAAGTCACCACCATTGAGACAGTTCCAGCAAACGGTGAAGTCATCAACATCCAGTCGCTTGACAATTCGTTTCGCCCGGTTGACTTTGAGATTGCAGCTGGAACTGAAGTGATGTTTGACAATCGTGGCCGTAACGATCACAACATTCTTCCCGACACGATCAAAGATGATGCGGGGTTGACAGCTTTACTGGCCTCCGACACGTCGCCAACTGCGTGGGGTGTGGCCTCGACAGACTTTGTTCCTGGCGACACCTACTCACATCTCTTCAACGTTCCTGGTACCTATAACTACTATTGTTCGATCCACGGCGCTCCTGGCGCCGGAATGTACGGGACTCTCACGGTCTCGTGAAGTACGGTCAGTAAAGAAGAAAATTTCCAGAGGGGGAAATATGAAGCGATCAATGAGTGCTCTTATTGGAGTGATGCTTTTAGGAGCAGGACTGGTTGCATGTGGAGGAGATGAATCTGCAACAACTTCCGCAGCGCCATCAACCGACGTGGCGTCGTCAGAAGCGCCATCAACCGATGCTCCGTCAACGGACGCACCTGCTACTGAAGGTGTACTGAACGTCCCGGCCGATTACGCCACGATTCAAGAAGCAGTCGATGCTGCCGTTGAAGGCGACCTGATCTTGATTGCTCCTGGTACCTATAACGAAGCGGTACAGGTGACAACGAACAACATCATCATTCGTGGTCTTGATCGCAACACCGTCATCCTTGATGGCAACTTCGAACTTGACAACGGAATTCGTGTTGTCGGCGCCAATGGTGTCGCACTCGAAAATATGACGGCCATGAATTACACCAAGAATGGATTCTTCTGGACTGGTGTGACTGGCTTCCGCGGCGATTACCTGACCGCATGGCGTAACGGCGACTACGGCGTGTACGTCTTTGACTCCGTTGGAGGCGTCATTGATCACTCGTATGGTGCTGGTTCGCCTGATGCTGGTGTTTACGTTGGTCAGTGTTACCCGTGCGATACGTTGATTACTAACTTCACTGCCGAGTTCAACGGACTTGGCTACTCGGGTACTAACTCGGGTGGAAATATGATCATCGTGAACTCAATTTTCCGCAACAACCGTGCTGGTGTCGTGCCCAACAGCGGTAGCTACGAATTGTGCTACCCAGAACGCAAGACCACCATCATTGGCAACTTGGTGTATGACAACAATCAGCCCGATACTCCAGCAATTGATGTTGCGCTCTTGGCCATGGGTAACGGAATTCTGAATGCTGGTGGTGTGCAAAACATCATCGAACGTAACCGAGTCTGGAATCACAACAAGACGGGTATCGGACTTGTGCCTTTCCTTGAAGAAGATGCCAGTGACGTGATGCCAGAAAAGTCGGCATGGGAAATGACTTGTGAAGAGAGCAAGAATCTCATGCCAGTTCAACCCGAAGGCGCATTGTTGTGGGACAGCCAAGAGAACACCGTTCGCGGCAACGTGCTTGAAGACAACCGTCGTGCCGACATCGCTGTTGGTTCTGCTGGTTCAGACTTGTGGACCTTGGGTAACTGTTTTGAAGGCAACACCTTCTCAACATCAGCGCCCCTCGACCTCGAGACCTTGGCGCCGTGTGGAACGACATTGAGCAAGGACACTGGCGATTGGACTGCTGGCGATCTCAATGTGATCACTTGGTTGGTCGATGCAGAAACAGCACCGCCGTCGGTTGATTGGAAGACAGCAACGCTGCCCGACATGCCCATGTTTGATTCGATGCCCGATGCTGCAACTGC
>CAMDCI010000101.1 GCA_945889715.1 Bifidobacterium breve
GGATGGAGGATTATCAGTGGTATGTCGTTGGTGGACTCTTTGCGGTCTCGTTTGTCCAGTCAGCCCGCAAGGCCAAGCGCGATATTCCTGAAGTCATTCACGAAATTGAGCACCCGAACGAGCAATAACCGGTCGTTTTGTTCTAGATTTTCAACAACTCTTTATACGTCACTCAACCTCACGGAGACATCATGACCATTTCAGTCGGAAGCAACATCCCCAACGTCACTATGCATGTCCTTGGCGACAACGGCATGCCCTCACCCGTCAACTCGGTTGATGCATTGGGCAAAGGAAAAGTTGTTTTGTTCGCCGTACCAGGCGCATTCACACCTGGTTGCTCGATGGTTCACTTGCCCGGCTACGTCAAGAATCAGGCCGCACTTCGCGCCAAGGGTGTTGACACCATTGCGTGTGTCAGCGTGAACGATCCTTGGGTGATGGATCAGTGGAGCAAGGCCAGTGGCGCCGAAGGAATTTTGATGTTGGCCGATGGTGCTGGTGCATTCACCGCCGCTATGGGACTCGCCATGGACGGTTCGGGATTCGGGCTTGGTTCACGCTCACAGCGTTACTCAGCCATCATTGAAAACGGTGTGATCACCGAGATCAATGTTGAAGAAGGCGCCGGCATCACTGTCAGCGCTTGCGAAATCGTTCTCGAACACCTCTGAGATAAAAGGTAACTCATGGTTCAATTCTGAATTGAGCCTTATCTCCCTGTGCTGCTGCCGGTCGTTTCGGTAACGCATCGGCGAGAGCCAACACTTGTGCAAGTCGCTCTCCACAAACCGCAGGATCAAGTTTTGGGTTCTCACGGCGGAGCGTCATTTGGACTTCAAGGCCACCGGCATCGGCAATTCGGGATAACGACGACAATGAAGGCGATTGGCCATTCAACTCCTTACCATGACTGCTCTCATCTGTGCTCATGGGGTAAGCGTAATTCTGCCTACAAGCCGAGGGCGGGTTCGAGGCCCATGGTTAAGCCAGGCAAGCCGGCGATCTTCTTGCAGGCCAACACCACACCTGGCATAAAGCTGATGCGGTCGTAACTGTCTTGGCGAATGGTCAACGTTTGACCGGCCGAACCCAAGATCACTTCTTGATGCGCAACCATGCCGCGCATGCGCACAGCGTGCAAGCGAATGTCGGCCGGACCTCTGCCGCCACGTGCACCAGCAATCACTTCATGCGTTGTTGGGTCTGGAGCCCATTCGCTTGATGCTGCCGCCATGCGGTTTGCTGTTGCAACAGCAGTGCCACTTGGAGCATCGGCTTTGTTGTCGTGATGCAACTCAATAATTTCTGCAGTCTCAAACCACGGCGATGCCATCTCGGCGAACTTCATCATGAGCACTGCACTAATTGCAAAGTTGGCAGCAATCATGCAGTTTGATGACGTGAATGCTGAACGAAATCCACTCAGGTCGGCGTCATTGAAACCAGTTGTGCCAACGACTGCATGCACCCCGTGCAACGCACACCACTGCAAGTTGGTTCGTGAGGCAGCAGCAATCGTGAAGTCAACAGCAACTTGCACACCCGCATCGGCCATTGCTCGCGGGTCGGCACCGATAGTGATTCCGTGAATCACTTGACCGGCACAAGCCGGATCAACTGCAGCAACTAATTCAAGATCAGGATCGGCCATGACTGCATCGCACACGGTTGCGCCCATGCGTCCGCCAGCACCAAAGACACCGACGCGGATTTTTCCTGAAGTTGCTTGTTCAGCCTTTACTTGTTCACCCATGTTCCGATCATAAACCCAAGAACGACACAGGCTCCTGTCTCTTTCGAGATCAGGAGCCTGTGAACACTCAGATTGCTGTTGAACAGCGGGTCAGGTATCAGCGATGACGGCGGGGACCGCGATCACGATCACCACGTCCACCACGGTCATCACGACCGCCGCTTCCTTCACCACCAGCAGTTCCACCAGGACCGAGGTCGCCGATTTCGCTACTGATTTCGCTGTCGAATGCATCGTCAAAGCTGACGGTCACGGGACCATCGGCTGCGGGTGCAGCGGCACGAGGTGCCGATGATGACGACGATGACGCAGCGGGTGCCGGCGGGTCGCCAGCAAGGGTCAAACTGACCTTGCCCTTGTCATCGATGTCTTCAACACGAACTTCGATTTCTTGACCGAGACTCAAGACATCTTCAACATTGTTGATGCGCTTGCCGCCACCGAGCTTCGAGATGTGAATGAGTCCATCACGTCCCGGCAAGATGTTGACGAATGCACCGAACTTGGTGATGCTCACAACACGACCGTTGTAGATGGCGCCGAGTTCGGCCTTGGGCGGATCGACGATAGCCAAGATACGAGCCTTGGCATCTTCCATACGCCAGGCTTCAACAGCAGCAATCGTCACGATGCCAACAACGCCGTCGTCGTCGACAGCAATGTCGGCGCCGGTCTCTTGCTGGATGGTGTTAATGACCTTGCCCTTCGGTCCAATGACTTCACCGATCTTGTCCATGGGGATGTTGATCGAGATGATCTTCGGAGCTGATTCGGCAACCGTGTCACGACCCTTTGAAATCGCGGCGTTCATCACGTCGAGAATCTTGAGGCGAGCTTCTTTGGCCTGCTCGAGAGCGGCGGCCAAAACATCGGCGGGGATTCCGTCGATCTTGGTGTCGAGCTGCAACGCAGTCACGGCGTCGGCGGTTCCGGCAACCTTGAAGTCCATGTCACCGAAGGCATCTTCGGCTCCAAGAATGTCAGTGAGGCTGAGGTACTTGCCTTCGGCGTAAATGAGTCCCATGGCGATACCAGCAACTGCAGCCTTGAGCGGCACACCGGCATCCATCAACGACAAGCTGCTTGAGCAGACTGCTGCCATTGACGTTGAACCGTTTGAGCTCATGACTTCGCTGACCAAACGCAATGCGTAAGCGAACTCTTCTTGGCTCGGTACAACAGGCAACAATGCCCGCTCGGCCAAAACACCGTGTCCGATTTCGCGACGCTTCGGCGTACCCACACGACCAGTTTCACCATTGGCCCAAGGAGCCATGTTGTAGTGGTGGATGTAACGCTTCGAGTTAACTGGCGACAAAGTGTCGAGCATCTGGTTCATGCGGGGCATGGCCAAAGTCGTCACGTTCATCACCTGTGTTTCGCCACGCTGGAACAAACCAGAACCGTGAGCGGTGCGCAAGACACCAACTTCGGCTGAGACTGGACGCAAATCGCGCGGTCCACGACCATCGATACGAATACCGTCTTCAACAACGCGCTTACGAACCAATTTCTTGGTGAGGCTGCGCACTGCTTCTTTGATTTCTTTGTCGCGACCAGCAAACGGTGCGTCGGCTGAGCCAGCCAACTTTTCAACAGCAGCATTACCTGCAGCATCGGTTGCGGCATTGCGATCGGCCTTGAGGGCAATCTTCACTGCATCGGCCAACAACGGTGTGGCGACAGCTTCAACGGCGGTCCAGACATCGTCACCGTAATCAAGAACTGGTGTGTACTTGAGTGGTGTGATGGGTCCGCGAGTTGCGATGACCGAAGCCAACAACTGACGCTGCAACGCAATTGATTCTTTGATGTACTGCTTCGAGGCATCGAGGCCACCAGCAAGAACAACTTCGTCAACCTTGGGCGCACCATTGGCGTAGTAGTCGAAACTCTTTTCGGTTCCGCCTGCTTCAACCATCATGATCGCAACGTCTCCGTTGTCGAGTTCACGACCGGCAACAACCAGTTCGAAAGTTCCCTCCTCGCCTTCGGCGTAGGTGGGGTGGGCAATCCACTTGCCGTCTTGGCTGTAACCAATACGAACTGCACCAATGGGACCATCGAACGGAATGCCACTGATCATCAAGGAAGCCGAAGCCGCGTTGATGCTGAGCACATCGTGCGGGTTGATCTGATCGGCACCCAAGATAGTGAGCACGATCTGAACTTCGTTACGGAAGCCATCGGGGAACGCTGGGCGCAATGGACGGTCGGTGAGACGGCAGGTCAAAATTGCTGCTTCGCTCGGACGACCTTCACGGCGGAAGAATGCACCTGGAATTTTGCCAGCGGCATAGGCACGTTCTTCAACGTCAACGGTGAGTGGGAAAAAGTCAATGCCCGGACGGACATCTTTGGCGGCGTTTGCAGTGGCGAGCACAATGCTGTTACCAATACTGGCAACAACTGCTCCCTGGCTTTGAAGAGCCAGTTTTCCAGTTTCA
Source organism: Bifidobacterium breve (assembly GCA_945889715.1). Classification (GTDB taxonomy): domain Bacteria; phylum Actinomycetota; class Acidimicrobiia; order Acidimicrobiales; family Ilumatobacteraceae; genus Casp-actino8. The sequence goes on from CAMDCI010000101.1 coordinate 4,204, forward strand.
AACGTCAGGGTCTTATCGGTTCCCCCAATGGGACCCGATACTCGAATGGCATCGGCCATGGCGAGCTCCTTTCGCGCAACCTCGGCTCCTTGCCGGATTGCATATGGAGCAGCGGGTCGGTTCCCAGTCGGCTAGGTCGGCACCTCGATGACGGCCACGGCGACTGACAACCAAACCTTCACTGCCCGGTTTGTTTGTTTTTTTACTTGCGGTTGAGGCCGCGTCTCAGCGACGCAGACCCAACTTGGCAACAATCTCGCGGTAACGCTCGACGTTGCGACCTTTGACGTAGTCGAGAAGACGACGACGACGACCGACCATCATCAACAATCCACGACGACTGTGATGGTCGTGCTTGTGAGACTTGAGATGCTCGGTGAGATGATTAATGCGCTCAGACAAGAGAGCAATCTGCACTTCAGGCGAACCGGTGTCGGTGCCATGAGTACGGTGTTCGGTAATGGTTTCAATTTTGGGGACGCCAGCCATGGCTAATCCTGCCTTCCGTATATATAAATGACTCGGAGGTCGCGGCCCGTCGGGTGACGAACTCGCATCAGGCCAGAGAATGAACCCCAACCGACCCCGAAAGCCTACGGGACAGGGTTCGGGCTTCCACCCGAGGGGCCTTTTTGCGGATTTTGGTGTTGATCGGGCGCGCATCTGGCCCTTTCGGGGGTGGATTTTCGGGCCTGGACGTGCAATTTGGCGGGCCGAGGGCACCCCAGAAGCACGACTCATTCCCACAATCCTCACGAACTTGCCTTGACCATCACCGAAATAGGGGAAACAATGAAAAGTAATGAAACACTTCGATTTGAAGTACGACAACAAGTCGCTGAAAACTTCGGCACAGACTTTGCAACCATGCTGATGGACGTCATCCCACCTTTTGATTGGGATCGACTTGCGACCAAAGACGACTTGGCGAGGGTGATTGACCCAGTGAATGCGACAGTTGCAAACCTCGCGAGCCGCGAAGAACTCAGTGAACTTCGCGCCGAAATGAATATTCGTTTTGCAGCAGTTGACGGCAGGTTTTCCGAACTAGATGGAAAATTCGCGGAGGTCAGGTCCGAAATTGACAAATCAGCCCGATCCATGATGACCACAATCATGACTCTCATGATCACTCTCCACGCAACGACGATCGCTTCAACGGCGATGCTTTTTCAAATCATGCGCTAGATCAGAGTTCTTCGAGGCGGGCTTTTGAGTCGAGAGCAGCCGATCGGTAGATACCTGTCGCCATAAACGAGGTTTCGATTTTGCGACGTTCGGTGTAAATCGCCGCACGAATTTCGTGAATGCGCTTTGAATCTGGTTCGGCGGTGACGGCCATTTCGATGAGATGACACGCCAAACGAAAATCTCCAGTATTTGCCAACTCTTCTGCGCGAGCAGCAAGTGCCTCTGCCCCACCAGCGAGTGCAGCCATTTCAGTTGCCAATGCAACTTCGGTTGCAGGCTTGAGGTTGGCGGGATTGCCGTCATACCAACCGCCATACAAACGCCACAAGTTGCGCACCACAAATTCGGGTTCGTCATACGTGGGTTTCAAGAATGGCTTATCAGCAAGTTCTTTTGGCAAACGCACTTGGTGAATCACATCGTCGAGACGTGCACCGCTATTCATTAATGCTAAAGTTTGTTCGTGCAGTGATTCAAGTGCTGCCGCAGTATCGGTGAGCACCAATCCAACTCGTTCTTTTCCGCCGATGGCCATGCCGTGTGCGGGCAACATCAATTCGGGTTGCTTGGCGGCCATAGCGCGTAAGGCAACTGCCCATTCCCAAGCGAAGCGTTGCACCTTTTGCGGATTGCCCGCATTGGGGAACTGCCAAATGAATAAGTCGCCGACGCACACAGCTCGTGAATCAGGAACCCAGGCCCACGTGTGATCGTCGGTTTCGCCGCGAGCGTGATGAAGTTCAAAAGCACGACCACCGATATCGAGTGTTGTCTCGGATCGGAACGTGGTGTCGGGATACACGAAGTCGCTTGGGAACATGGGTCCGGGCAAACGGAACTGACGCATGTTGATGTAGCCGTTGTAGCCGTTCGTCAATTTGTATCGATCGAAACGATCAACAACAGCCTCGTGTGCGACGAACTGAATTGGTTGATCTGCGCGTTTTACTGCATCGGCGTTGAATGCTCCTGCGCCACCAACATGGTCGGTGTGACCGTGCGTGTAGACCGCGGTGTTGACTCGGTCGTTTGACCACGAGCGAAGACTGGCGACGACACTCTTGGCTGCCATGCCGTGCGAGACATCGAACAACGTGAGTCCGTCATCGGTGTTGAAGACGACGACGTTGCTAAATGATTCGATAACACCAATGCCTGGTGCGACTTCTTCGACTGGAGCGGCATCGACCGTGATCTTCAGACCGATCGGTGCTGCATCGGTACCGTCAACGATGCG
>CAMDCI010000102.1 GCA_945889715.1 Bifidobacterium breve
ACTGCCCAAATACCTAACACAATCCATGATGTTCCTGGACGATCGGCTTGCCCAACCAGGGCATCGCGCAGAACATCAGCTAGAGCACCAGAAGGAAGACATTTCGCAACAGCAGCAACAGGCTCTGGCAGTTTGTCAAATGGCACGACCATTCCACCGAGCAAAAGAAGTAGCAGATACAAACCGTTTTGAGCAGCAAGATTGATCTCGGCTCGTAAACGTCCGGCTATGAAAAGGCCAAGACCGGCAAAGGCAATACTCCCTGTGGCTACGGCACCGATCGCAAGGAGCCATTGTGCATTGCCTGATTGCCAATCAAGTAATAACGCCACCGGAATCAAAATGATGAGTTGCACGATCTGCATCAATAAAACGGTGACGATCTTGGCGGCCAACCATCGGGGCCGACCAAGTGGAGTGACTCCTAATCGTTTTAAGACTTTGTAGCTACGTTCAAAGCCCGTCGCAATACCAAGGCTGACCATTGAACTGCTCATAATGGCCAACGCGATAATGCCTGGCGTCAAGAAATCCATGTGGTCATCGAAACCAGTTGGTAAAACATCGGTCGTTCCGAAGAACACCAGCAACATCACGGGGATGATGAGGGTTAAGAGAAGTTGCTCACCATTGCGGGCCAATATCTGCAACTCTGCACGAAGTTGCGCCCGAAACGGACTAGAGGAAACTTTCACGAGGCTCCTCCGGTCAGTTTTTTGAACACATCTTCCAGGCTGGCCATGCCCGTGCGCAGTTCGACTACATCGACGCCACGTTCAGACAACCAAACTGCCAGTGCGGCGACGAGTCCTTGTGGTGCATCTTCAATGCTGTAGTCGCACGGGGCATCTTCAACGAGCCACCCCGCAAGATTGTCGGGCATGTCATCAAGTATGAGTGGTCGCACGGTGCGCAGGCGCACAGTTCGTCGGGCCTTACGCACATCGTCGAGGGTGCCTTCAACAAGTACTTTACCCTTGTCGAAAATGATGACGCGGTCACAGATCTTTTCGGCCTCATCAAGTTCGTGGGTCGCCAAAATGACGGTGACCCCTTGATCAGCGAGGCGACGAATAATCTCGCGAATCGTTGTCCGACCATTGACGTCAACCCCACTGGTCGGTTCGTCGAGAAAGATAATTCGGGGTTGCGACGCAAGAGCCAGGGCCAGGGACAGACGTTGTTTTTCGCCACCCGACAGGCGACGCCACGAGGTCTTCTGGCGATCGGTGAGTCCGACTAAATCGATGAGTTCGTGGGGGTTGGCGTATTGAGTTTTGCCACTGCCGTACAACCCGCAGTATTGCCGAACGACGTCAATCGGGCGAGCACTGGGGTAGATGCCGCCTTCTTGAAGCATCACGCCCATTTCGTTGGCCAAAGCACGGTGATCTTTGGTGGGGTCGAGCCCAAGAACTCGGACGTGACCCGACGATGCACGCCGCAGGCCTTCACACACTTCAATCGTGCTGGTTTTCCCGGCGCCATTTGGACCAAGAACAGCGGTGACCTGTCCGGCATATGCCGAAAATGAGACAGAGTCAACGGCAACCAGGTCGCCGTACCGCACCGAGAGATGATCGACCACCAAAGTGGGTTCGTCGCGGTTGATTCGAGAGAACGACGGGACGTCTACAGACACGCCTTTGACTTTAGTCGTAGGGGCGGGCAACACCAGTCGGGATAACCTGAGGTTTCTGTGATTGATGTCCGTTTACTTCGCAATGATCCGCATGTGGTGAAAGCTGCTCTCGCTCGACGTGGCAAGCCCGAACTGCTCGTCCAACTTGATACCGCGATCAGCCTCGATGAACAACTTCGAGATATCACCGCCCGCCGCGACACTATTCGTGCTCGGGTGAACGAACTCTCAAAATTGGTCGGCACCGCTCGTCGTAACGGCGACAATGAGGGTGCTGAAAAACTTCAAGCCGAAAGTCGTTCACTTGGAGACGATGAAAAGTCATTGGCTGAATCTTTTGAAACTGTGCAAGGGCAGTTACGTGATGTCATGTTGCGCCTACCTAATTTGCCGCACCCAGATGCCCCAGATGGCGCAAGTGATCACGATAACCCGTTGGTGATTGGCCCAAATCAAATGCCGGCAAGTTTCACTGAGCATCAACGAATGCCCCATTGGGAAATCGCTGATGAACTTGGCATTCTTGATAACGAACGAGCGGTGAAGTTAAGCGGTGCAATGTTCACGATGCAGCGTGGCGCCGGAGCCATGTTGTCGCGAGCACTGTGCCAGTACGCACTTGATATGAACGCCGATGCATTTGAAGAAATTCGTCCGCCATCTTTGGTCACAACTGCCACGCTCACTGCAACTGGCCAACTGCCGAAGTTTGCCGAAGACGCTTACGCCATTGAACGTGATGATTTGTGGTGTATCCCAACTGCTGAGGCTCCGCTAACTTCGATGTACGCCGGTGAAGTTTTAGAAGAGTCTCAACTGCCGTTGCGTTTGATGGCGTATTCATCGTGCTATCGCCGCGAAGCTGGTTCGGCCGGTCGTGACACGCGCGGAATGTTGCGAGCTCACGAATTTGACAAGGTTGAAATCTTTGCCTTGAGCACCCCCGAAACTGCTGACGAGTTGTTGATTGAATTGCGCGATCGAGCCGAGCGATTGATTGCTGGCTTGGGATTGCCCTACCGCATCATCGAGATTTGCACTGGCGATATGGGCCAAAGTCATCACCGTAGTTTTGACATTGAGGTTTACGCACCTGGTTGCGACAACTGGCTCGAAGTTTCGTCTGTTTCATGGTTCAGTGATTACCAAGGGCGTCGTGCCGATATTCGTTATCGCAAAGCCGGTGAAAAGGGCACACATATCGCCAACACACTCAACGGTTCGGCGCTTGCCGTACCGCGCGTCTGGGCCGCAATCATGGAGAACTTCCGTGAAGCCGATGGCAGCGTGGTTATTCCAGAAGTTCTTCGTCCGTATATGCGCGGGCTTGAACGAATTAGTCCGAAAAGCTGATCACCATGAACGTGCGTGATCGTCGTATTCAGTACGAAACCGCAGGACTAGATTTTGCTGATCTTGATGAATCGCCCATTCAACAATGGCATGCGTGGTACATCGAAGCAGCAGAAGCTGAACTACCCGAACCAAATGCCATGGCCGTCGGCACGATTGACGCTGAAGGTATGCCCGACTCGCGCATTGTTTTAGTTCGTGGATTTGATGATGACGGTCTCACTTTTTTTGGAAATTACAACAGCGCTAAAGGTCAACAGATTGATGTAAACCCAGTAGCGAGTGCGGTATTTCCTTGGATCGGTTTACATCGACAAGTGCGAGTACGTGGCACTGTTGAAATGTTGCCGCGGCATGAAAGCGATGCTTATTTTGCGTCACGTCCACGCGATAGCCAATTGGGTGCCTGGGCTTCGCCGCAAAGCGAAGTGATTAGTGGTCGCGAAGTGCTCAACGAACGTCATGCTGAATTCGCCGAAAAATTTGCAGGTGTTGAGGTGCTGCGCCCACCGCATTGGGGTGGTTGGTTGCTCGTGCCTGAAGTTTTCGAATTTTGGCAGGGACGCCCAAATCGTTTACACGATCGTTTTCGTTATCGACGTGATGATGAAACCCAAGACTGGGTCATTGAACGCCTAGCCCCGTAATCACGTTGTTTGCCATGTATTGACTGCACTGACTAATCCGTTGATGAGGGATTCGGTATGGGGCGGCAAGGCCGGGCCTTCCCAATCCCAGAACATGGGAGTCGTTCCTCGCACACGTGGTGGTAACTCAATTTGCACACCAGTACCTGGTGGCAGATTGACGGGATTGCGTGGGTGTAATCCACGTAATTCTTTTGGAATCTCGTCAATGTCGGTGATGATCTTGTACGCCGGTAAATGCGTGCGTAAATGCGACCCAACATGTTGAGCGAGATTTCGATGTTGGCCACCTAATAACAACGATGAGTAGTAACCCTGACGACCGAACCCGTGAATGGTGATCACCGTGTGTACATGGTCAATAAACCTGCGTAGTTGTGTTGAAGCATCTGGAGAAACCTCAATAGATGGAATATGACGTTCCATTCCTTTGGGTTGATGGACACCGTAGTAACTGGTTCCACTACGTTCGGCGGCCTGCATCGCAACGACTTCGGTCATTTCTTCGAGGCCACCACCGTGATAGGCCATGAAACCAATGCGCTGATCTAGGGGGATGTCGTGTCCACGCAGAGTGAGGACTTCTTCAACATCGGGATGATCGAGGAGTTCTTTAAACATCAGGGATCACGAATTTTGTTCCACTTCACGTCGTTGAGAAACAAAGGTATATGTCAGGGCAATACCAACGATGATCGCAAAAGCAATCGTTAGAACCAATCGATTGTCGTCAATGTATTGAGCGATTCGTTCTTGCCAATTCAAGACACGACCCGTGAGGTTGTCATCGTACTTATCGCGAATGTCGTTAAACCAATACCACGAGAGATACAACCCCGAAAGAATCATCACAATTGCTGAAGCTGTTTCAACATATTTCATTCCGGATCGAAGTGACTTGAGAAGTCCACCTTGCGCCAAAGCAAGAGTGACCGTCAAGGTGGTGATGAGCAGTGACATCGCGACTCCATACAGAACGATCGCGACGATCCCTTGCACGAAACCATCCGTGTCAATGGTGCCGAGGACGGTGGCCGAGAATGGACCGATCGTGCAACCGATTGAAGCAATCGCATAGGCCAAGCCAAAGACATACATTGATGCGATTGTTTGATCGCGCTTTCCAGTTTCTAGTTTTGGAGTTGAAAACGGCAATCGATAACCAAACAACATGGCAATGCCAAGAATGACTAAGGCCAATCCAATCAGGAGACCAACATACTTGGCATTCTGATTCAACCAATTGGTAAACAGTCGACTGATTCCACCAACAATGACAAAGACAGTCATGAAGCCGGCTGAAAGGGCAGCACTCACCAAAAGTGCACGACGAACAGTGGCACGCTGCGTTCCAGGTCGGCCACTGACTCCGAGAAAGTACATGAGGTATGTCGGCAACAAGACAAAGCCGCAAGGATTAACAGCTGCGAGCAATCCACTACCGAAACTCAGCCACAGTCGATCTGAACCGGCAATCATGAAATGCCCAATTCACTTAATGCCGCCGCGATGTCGTCAGCGGTGAGTTCGCCGGCCACTTGCTTGATAATTGTGCCAGCGGCATTCACAAAAAACGTTGTGGGGAAAGTCGAGACTCCATTGGCAACAACCGATTCGCCATTCGGGTCACGCAGAATATCGTACGTGACACCGATGTCGTTGACAAATGACGACGCAGTATCGGACGAGTCCTGAGTATTGATCCCTATAAAACTCACTCGGTCACCGTATTTTTCGAATGCATCTTGTAACGCAGGCATTTCACGCTTACACGGTTGGCAATTTGAAAACCAATAGTTGATGAGTGCGGGTTTTCCATTGGTAAACAGAGTTGATGTGCTGACGGACTCATCGTTGAGATCAAGAACATCGGCGTTTTTTAGTTGCTTACCGACGACTGGTGCATTCGTGCCAATTCCGGGTTCTTGGTACACGCCTGGTTGATCGAGCACGACATCGGTTTGGTTGGAGTCTTGTTGAAGTGATCCGATAATCACGATTGCGCAAGCAGATGCAGTGACGGCGGCAATTGCGGCAATGACAAAAGGATTAAGTCGTCGTAGTGATTCCTTCAATGCCACAGGTTCAGGTTAGTTGCCATTGATCAAATCAGGGCTGACGTTGACTTGGGTCAGGGATGCCCGACCGCAGTTTGGGGGGATACTGCGGCCGGGGTCTCCCGGTGCAGTGATGGGGTCGTCAAGCGTTGCCCACCACCGAGATGAATATGGAATAGATGTATATGGATTACTGGGCGATGTGATTAGGCGACTCGAATGACCACCTCGTAACTCTTCTGTTCACTAACGCTCGCGATACTGCGGATTGTGCGGTCTTCGTCAATGACCAAAATCGGCTTGGGTAATACCGAAGGTCGGCCGCGCGGCCGTCGGTCAACCACGATGCGTCCGTTTTCGATGAGTTCACCTCCCCACACGCCCCACGGTTCTTCCCGTTCAAGTGCACCGTCGAGACACGAGGTCGACAAGGCACACCGGGCGCAAATTGCCTTGGCGCGCGCAATGTCAATGTTCTCGTCGCTGAAGAAGAGGGGAGTCAACGTGCCGTTGCCGTCGGCACAGCGAGCTGTTTGCTTTACTGGGGCTAGGGCAACGAACTCTTTGATTTTGACTGTTTCAAGGTCGATGGGGGCTTCAAGGATCATGGTCATGTTGTTCTCAATTTCTCTGTTCTTTTGGTGGTTTGGATTGGTGGTTTGATGAGCTGGCTGGTTTGGATTGAGTCGGGAAAACGAAAAAGGCCGCTGGGATTTCCCAGCGGCCTCAGTGAGGATTCTCGACGATGGTGTGTGACCTACGTGAGTGACTCCCTGAGCCGCTGGGGTGAACGCTTGGTATTCACCGCTGCGAAGCCGGCTGCCATATAGGCAGTTTTGGCGGCTGCATGCTTCGTACCTGCGTGCTTCACGGCAAACGTGTTAACAGACGCGAAGGAGAACACTGGCCATGAGATCTTGGAGATC
>CAMDCI010000103.1 GCA_945889715.1 Bifidobacterium breve
ATGCGACATCGGGACATCGTGGCTATTGCCGCGCATCGTCGGTGTCGCGCGTGCTCAAGAGATGATGTTGACTGGACGGGTGATTGACTCTGCTGAGGCGTATCGCATTGGTTTGCTTGTTGACCGTGTTGCCGATGGAGAACTTGAAACGGTTGCAGTCGCTAAGGCCGAACAGATCATGCTCAATACCCCCTTTGGCGTTGCACTCACCAAAGAAGCGATGTGGACAGCGCTTGAGATTCCGGCGATGCAATCGGCAATTGATTTAGAGAACCGTCAGCAAATGATGGCGAGTCGCACTGAAGATGCCCGTGAAGCCATGATGGCCTTTATGGAAAAGCGACCGCCAAATTTTCAGAACAAGTAGTTCTGAAACATATTTGTTGCAACGTATTAGTTGTTGCGAACGGTTACTGGTGCGTCGCCGCCGGTGAGCGGATGGTGGCAAGCCACGAAGTGACTTGGCTCGATCTCGCGCAAGGTCGGTTCTTCGCTGCGGCAACGATCTGATGCATTGGGGCACCGTGTGTTGAAGCGACACCCTGCTGGTGGTGAAACTGGCGATGGAGGTTCGCCCTCGACACTGACTTTCTTGACCGCGACGGTCGGGTCGGGCACGGGAATTGATGACAATAAAACGTCGGTGTACGGGTGCGCTGGATTGCGATAAAGATCTTCACTGCTCGATACTTCGCAAATTTTGCCGAGGTACATCACAGCAATGCGATCGCTGATGTTCTTGACGACAGCCAAGTCGTGAGCAATAAAAATGAGGGTCAGACCGAATTCCTTTTTGAGATCTTCCAAAAGGTTGACCACTTGAGCTTGAACACTGACGTCCAAGGCCGAAACGGGTTCGTCGCAGATAATCATTTGTGGGTTGAGAACCAGTGATCGCGCAATCGAGATGCGCTGACACTGACCACCTGAGAATTGGTGCGGTTTGCTTTCGGCAGCGCGTTGTGGATCAATGCCGACGTGTTCAAGAATCTTGTCAACTGTTGCTAGTTGCTCATCCTTGGTTCCGCGATTCCAAATTGAAAGTGGTTCAAGCACGATGTCGCGCACGTTACGTCGCGGGTTCAAAGATGAGATCGGATCTTGGAAGATCATTTGGATTTTGGTACGGGCCTCGCGCATCGGTTCGCCCGACAAAGCGGTGAGGTCGGTGCCATCGAAAATAACTGATCCCGAGGTAGGGCTAGGTAGTTGCATGATGGCGCGACCAGTGGTGCTCTTACCACAGCCTGATTCGCCCACTATGCCGAGGGTTTCGCCCTTGAGGACATCAAAGGAAATTCCGCTGACTGCGTTCACCTTGAGGCCAGTGCGACCCACAGGAAATTCAACAACCAGATCTTCGACACGCAAGAGCACGTCGTCACTGTTGCGAAGGTGGGCTTTACCTGTACCAGCCATTAGTTCAGGTCTCCTGTTGAAACGAGTTCACCCTTGCGCGTGAGTTCAACTTTGCGCTCAAGATATTCGGGCGATCCGACTGGATAGAAACATCGATATGTGTGATCGGGGGTGGCGGCCTGTTGCAACTCGGGCTCTTCGTTGAGGCACAGATCCCGTACATATGCGCAACGTGGTGCGAATCGACATCCCTTTGGCGGGTGCACGATGTCTGGTGGGCGTCCAGGAATAGTTGCTAGCCGCGAATGTGATGGCTGATCAAGACGCGGGATACTTCGCAACAGTGCCTCGGTGTACGGCATTTTGGTGTCAGCAAACAATGTCTTGGTCGGGGCCTTTTCAACAACTTTGCCGCCGTACATCACGGCGATCTCATCGGTGTACCCAGCGACAACACCGAGGTTGTGGGTGACGAGCAAAAGCGACATATTGCGATCGCGTTTTTGTTCGCTGATCAATTCAAGAATTTGTGCTTGAACGGTCACATCAAGAGCAGTTGTGGGCTCGTCGGCGAACAACATGTTGGGGCCACAGGCCATGGCGATGGCGATCATCACGCGCTGGCGCATACCGCCTGACAGTTCATGCGGGTATTGATTCAAACGACGAGTTGGCTCGGGAATACGAACATCACGAAAGAGTCTTTCGGCGATTGTCATCGCCTCAGAAGCCGACATACCAAGGTGCAAGCGAAGGGACTCGGTGATTTGTTTGCCCACTTTCATCACCGGGTTCAATGAGGTCATGGGGTCTTGAAAGATCATCGCCATTTCGCGACCCCAAATAGCGCGCATTTCTTTGGAAGAACGATTGCCGATTTCTTGACCTTGATAGCGCACTGAACCGTCTCGAATGACCCCGTTACGCGGGAGCAGACCCATGATTGAACGTGACAGAACTGTTTTGCCTGATCCTGATTCTCCAACGACCCCTAGTGATTGCCCACGACGAATCTGAATAGATACTCCGTCGACGGCTCGGGCGATACCACGAGGTGTTTTGAAATGTGTTTTGATCTCCACTGTTTCAACGAGCGGTTCTGCTTCGGATCGGACGACGTCAGGCGGACTCATAGCGTGGTCTCCTTAACATCGAAGTAGTTGCGCACGCGGTCGCCAGCAAAATTCAGGGACAATACGGTTAAGAACAACATCAAGATGGGGAAGAAGGCAATCCACGGGGCTTCTTCGAGAGTCTTGGAGGATTCTGAACCAAGTTGGATCAAGCCTCCCCACGTAATTCCTTTTTCAACCGAGAGTCCGAGGAAAGACAATCCGCCTTCGGCGACAACAGCGACCGCCATACCAAGCAAGGCCAGTGACGACATCGGGATGGCGACGTTGGGAAGAATTTCCTTGATGATGATACGACGATTGGTTGCACCGATCTGACGTGCGGCCAGAACAAACTCGCGGTCGGCGAACTGCAAAGTGGCGGCTCGCGCCAGACGGCCCACTGGAGCGATACTCAAGAGACCGAGTACTAGTGAGATCGTGAGCAGACTTCGTTCAATGAGCGATGTGAGCAAGATTGCTAACACCAGAGATGGGAACGACAGCAAGACGATAAAAACGAATGAACTGATGCGATCAATCCAGCCTTTGAAATAGCCAGAGATCACGCCAACCGTGCCACCGACCAAAAATCCGGCGGTGATAGCTGCGAAACCCACAGTGAGAGAAATCCGTGCTCCATGCAGAGTGCGAGCGAAGACATCGCGGGCGTCTTTGTCGCTACCGAACCAATGTTTCCACGATGGAGAATAGGGTGGACGACCGTTGGCCGGATCAAGAAAGTTCTGGGTGGGGCTCTTGAGCGGCAATAGCGGTGTGAACAAGGCAATAAACGCCATCAGCCCCAGCCACGTGACGCAGAGCCAAAAGCCAACACCGAGTTTCTTTTTAACGATTGTCTCATCTGGGGTAATTGCAGTTGAGGTAGCGGGGTTAGTACTCATCGACGGACTCTCGGATCGATCAGGGTGTAAGCGAAATCAACGAGCAAGTTGATGATGACGAAAGACGATGCGACGATCATCACAATTGCTAAGACGACTGGGAAGTCATTTCGAAGCACTGATTCAACAAGAGTTGAGCCGATGCCGGGGATTCGGAAGACGGTTTCGGAAACAATTGATCCACCGATCAATGCTCCGGTGTTGAGGCCGACCACGGTGATGAATGAAAAGAGCGAGGGACGAAGGGCGTGAACAAAAAGAATTCGCCACTTCGAAAGTCCCTTAGTGCGAGCTAAGAGAATGAAGTCTTGTTGCAAAGTCGTGATGAGGTCGGTGCGAAGTAGTCGTTGGTAAACGGCGGCGACCGGCAAACCAATCGTGAGTGCCGGCAGCACCATTTGAAAAATCCGGCTCGATAACGGATCGTCAGCCTTATATGTCAAAGGCATCCAATCAAGTTTGATACTGAAAACAAATTTCAATATGACGGCGATAGCGAAGTTGGGCATGGCTACCAAGAAAAATGCATTAATTGTCGAAATGCGGTCACTCACTTTTCCGGCGCGAGAGGCCGTGATGAGCGCCCACGGAATCGAGACAAAGATGGCGAAAAATTGGGCCATCAAAACCAAAGAAATTGTTCGGGGGAGTCGCTCGCTGATGACACCCGAAACCGGTGGTTGGCCAGTCGAACTAAAAGTGACACCGAAGTCGCCTTGCACAAAATCGCTGACCCACAGCCCATAACGAACCGGCAGAGATCGATCAAGATTGAACTCACGCTTGGCGGTGTTGATCATTTCGACGCTTTCGGGGTTATTGACGTCCCCAGCGACCGGACCAAGAATATTGAACAAAGGGTCGCCCAAGACATTCAACGCCCCAAAGGTGAGCATGCTCACAGCTAAGAGGAGAAGAATGGCTAAAGCGACCCTTTGAACGTAATAACGCATTAATTAAATAAATTCCTTTATGGGTCGAATTAAAAAGTCAGTTACTGAGCCAAGTTGATTGGAAGTACAGACGGCCGTTAGTTGAGCACACCAATGGAACTCCATCGGATCCAACACGGTCGCACCTTCCGTGAACTTTTTCGGACTGAACGATGGCCCATGATGAATACGTCATAAAGATGTAGGCATACGAGTCATGCAAGTTCTGGACCAGTTGCTGTAAAGCTACGGGTCGCGCTTCAGGTGTCGCTGGGTTAGCGATCTCCATAATTAGAGCGTCACGTTCTTCATCGCAATAGCGCGGCCAGTTGAGTGAAATACCACCGATATTGCGGCATTCGAGCCACACACGGTCATCGCCGGGGTTTTCGGCACCGAATTGACGCCAGCCCACCACGTTGTAGATGCCAAGAGCAGCTTCTTGAATGTGGTCAGCCTGTGACTTCTCATCGAAGGTCACGTTGAACGACTCGCTCCAACCTTCGTTATAGAAGTCGGCAATTCGCGTCGCCAACACTGACGGACCAGACCACTGGTATTCCATGTTGACTTTGCCATCGGTGCACAATTCTTTGCCGTCGGCATCAACTGGGCTCTCGCCACAGTATTCAGCAACGAGAACTGCGGCAGCAGCGGGGTCATTGCCATCTTGCTTGACGTCGGGGTTGTAGTACGGGCTTTCCGGAACAAACATCTGATCGGCCAAGCTGCCTTCACCTGCGTTGAACAAGTCGTAGTAGCCCTGACGATCGGTTGCCAATGCAAGTGCCTGACGAACACGGATGTCGTCAAACGGGGCCTTGGCGGTGTTGATCATCAAGAAGTACTCTTCGCCGTCTTCGTCAATATCGAGTGCGAGGGTTGGATCGTCGCGGTACGTCGGGAACTGATCGGTGTCAGTGGTGTGGATGATATCCAAGTCGCCGTTCTGCAAAAGTTCGGTACGAGTGCTCGGATCGGGCACTGGGTAGAACTCGATAGCGTCAAGGTAAACCGGTCCAATGATGTCGGTGCCCCACCAAGCGTCATTGCGGACGAACTTGGTCATTGAGTCTTCGGTACGACTGTCAAACACGAAAGGTCCAGTACCAACGGGCGCTTGGGCCAGAGTCGCGTCAGCGGCAACTGCATCAAGCCAAGTTGGTGAAGCGATGTAGCCCAATTGAGCGGTCAAAGCTGATGGGAAGAATTGGCTTGCCTCTTTCGGGTGGAACTCCATTGTTAAATCATCAATCTTCACAACGGCGCCAGTCTCGGGATAGTACGGCTTGACTGCCAATCCGACGAGCGGGTCATTACGAGTGATTTCGAACTGCTTGATGACCGCGTCGGTGGTGAGAGGTGTTCCATCGTGGAAGACCACGCCAGCGCGCAATGTCATTGTCCACACCATGAAGTCGGCCGAAGGTTCAATTGACTCGGCCAAGTACGGCACGACGTCGCCATCGGCAGTGAAGGTGAACAAAGGATCGAATACCGCTGCGGCCATCGTGAGGCCAGAGACAGCTAGGGCTGAAGCAGTCGGGTCGAGACCATCGACATCGGCTTCAAGACCAACGCGCAAGGTTCCACCAGCTACTGGTGTTTCTTCGGCTGGAGCATCGGTTGCTGGAGCACCAGAATCTGTCGGTGCTCCGGTTTCGGTTGGAGCACTGGTTTCGTCGCTCGATGAATCTCCACCGCAAGCTGCGGCAAAGGACAGCAAGCTGACCAAAGTAACTCCGAGAATTCGGCGGGTACGCCGATTGGACTGTCCATATATTTTCAAGTTTCCCCCTTGTTTATGGTGCCTTGTGGCAAATCGGCAGAGCCGTACTGCGGTCTCTGATGTGACAATGGTAACCCAATTTTTCTACTTATACGAATTATCTTCTTGAAATTTGTCACCGAATAGACGGTCATCAGAGGGCGAATGAAGCCACAATGAAATAATGGCTGATCAGGCAAAACTGCGAATCGATGGAATTGAGGTGCCACTCCAGCGACGTTTGAACTCGGATCATCCTCGATTTGCGGCGATTATGACTTTGCATCGCGAAGCCGTGAGTCGGCAGCGGCCGACTTATCGCGATCCGTTGAGTGGCTACACGGTGTTTACCGCCAAATTTTTAGCTGATCGCGACTATTGCTGCGTGAGTGGTTGCCGACATTGCCCCTACGAGCAATTACCTTAGTGATACCAGCAAAGTAATGGAGTTGATGTGGCCGACAAATTGATGCGTAAATTTCTTGTGGCTGCAGGCAAGCCATTGTCACTCGGGTCATTTCCGACTGACGACACTTT
>CAMDCI010000104.1 GCA_945889715.1 Bifidobacterium breve
GGCGCCGCAGATGGCCAAGCACCTGGCACCCCGCTCAACCGTTGGCGCGCCGATTTCTCGGCGTGGCCAATTCCCGGAGCAAAAGCAGTTCGCTTCAACTTGGGCGATAACGGAACCCTTGGCACCGATGTCGCACAGACCAGCAGTACTGACTACACCGCTGATCCATCGGCAACTCCTGAGACATTCTTCGGAGGCGAAGGAAGTATTTGGGATGCCAATATCAAGTGGAACTGGGTGCGCAACCCAGAAGGCACTGCCGCAGTTTTCACGACAGCCGCATTAACAGAGGACACTGTCATCATCGGACCAGGATCTGCTGACCTGTGGATTTCCACAGAAGCCGCCGACACCGACCTCGAAGTAACAATCAGCGAAATTCGTCCCGACGGTTCAGAGACGTACGTTCAAAGTGGTTGGCTCCGCGCCAGCCTCCGTGCACTCAACGATTCGGCTAGCACCGAACTTCGTCCCGTGCATGACTTCTTTGAATCAGACCTCATGTCAGTAACACCCGGCGAACCATTCCTCGCACGAGTCGAAATTTTCCCCGTTGCTCACCCGTTCCGAGCAGGATCGAAAATTCGTATCACCATTGACACACCTGGTGGCAACCGTGGCGAATGGAAGTTTGCAACTCTCAATGCTGGTGAAAAGGTAACGATCCTGCATGATGCCGAACACCCGTCATCAATTGCACTTTCGGTCGTATCTGGCCTGAACGTGCCTGCCGGCGTTGCGGCATGTGGTTCGCTCCGCGGCCAGCCTTGCCGACAGCAGTAAGCAACTCATTGAAGGATCTGCATTTGTCAGTCAGCAATGACTGACAAATTCAGCAACACTTCGCCAGATTCGTGACCCTCGAGTTCGAATTCACCCAACTTGTCGGCAACAAATTCAAAGGTCACGTCATCACCTGAAAGTTCAATGTCGTAACCATGAAGATGAAATTCGTCTTCGACTTCGGCGATTACATGAATCGTGACGGGAGTGCCCACGACCACCGATGCAACTTCGGCCATTCCAGCATCTGCATCAACTTCGATCAGGACCGATTCGGTAGCAGGTATTCCCGTTGCCGGAGTCTCTTTACTTGCGGAGCTTGTTGGAGCCGCCGTGCTTACCGGATCGGTCGGTGTAGCCGAAGTTGATTCGGTTGAAGGCGCCTGCGATACAGATGTTGAAGTGTCATTGCTTGAACAACCAGCGATGCTCAGCAATCCACTCAACGCAATTGACGAGATCAAAAGGGGATAACGATTGGTTTTCATGCACTCATTGTGCCACATAGTGATGCGCAATTCAGGTAGCGCTGACAGAACAGTTCAGTCGCTGGCTGGCAAGGCCTTGGCTTCTTTCAATTGCAGCAATTCTCCATTGACCGCCACTGCTCCAGGACCAGCCTTGGTGCATAGCAGTTCAATCGTGTCGGCCTCGTCGACGTAACGCTTCCCCATCAGGGTGCCGCCGTCATGACCATTAAGTATCGAGACCGAGCCATCGCGAGCTGCGGCCGAAGCGATTGTTGCCGCACCACCGATCGTCACTTCAAGTTCGGTTTTGGGTGCTTTCACCGTCATCAATTCGGCAGTACAAACTGCGCTAATCAGTCGGGCTCCGGGCTTAAGAATCATGATGCGGCTCCTCCTTCGCGTGCCAGCAATTCGCTCTGCACAACACGCCTTAACATCTTGCCAGTTTCGGTATGCGGCAATGAGTCTCTGATAACGATCTCTTCGGGTGTTTTAGATCCACGCAAGACTTTGCGCACAGCTTCTTGCAAAATATTCGGTTCAACAGTACGACCATCCTGTTGCACAACGACTGCAACAATGCGCTGACCCCACTCGTCATCGGGCAGACCCACTACGCACGCTTCAGCCACGCCCGGTTGAGCCAGCAACACTTCTTCAATTTCGGCTGGTGCGATATTTTCACCGCCACGAATAATGGTGTCATCGACTCGGCCCTCAATAAAGAGGTAACCGTCCGAGTCGATAAAGCCTTGATCACGAGTACAAAACCAACCATCACCATCTAGCAAATTGGCACCGGCATATTCGCCCGAGACTTGTTCGCCCCGCAAATAAATCAAGCCCGACCCACCTGTCGTGACAACCTGTTCATGATCATCGCGAATTTCAATTTGAACCATCGGCAACACTTGGCCAACTGACGACAGTCGTCGTTGAATCATTGGATCATCAGATGTCAATGCATCGCGATGATCGTCTGGTCCTAAAACCGCAATCGTTGACGCAGTTTCGGTGAGACCGTATGCGTTAACAAACCCAGTTGTCGGAAATGCTCGTAGAGCCAATCGGATGATCCGTTCCGAAACCTTGGCGCCACCGTAAGACAATGTGCGCAATGTTGAATGATCAACAATCTCTCCGTCAAGTTCATCAACCACTCGAGCCAACATCGTGGGAACGACCATGGCGTGAGTGATTGCTTCTCGCTGAACAGTTTCGAGCCACGCTTGGGCCGAGAACGACTGCAAGTACACCAAGCGACGACCCGAAAATAGATTCGACAACATATTGGCGATACCAGCGACGTGATACGGCGGCACCGAAACCAGAACTGCCTCTGATTCTGCAGCACTGCCAAATTCAACCGACCCCAACAAATAGGCCATCAAGTGACGATGTCGCAACAACGCCGACTTCGGTTCTGATGTCGTGCCACTCGTAAAGAGCACCACTGCAACATCATCATCATTTTCAGCTGGTTCGGTTGGCCCGACTTCTTCGAGATCAATCGTGGATAATGCACTGAGCCACTCACCAAGAATCAGCGGTGACAATTCTTCCAAACGAGCTGCCGTCAATGGATCGGTGAGCACCAATGAATTTGGGTAACGATCAATTAACAATCGCAACTGGCGATCTTCGAGTCGGTAATTAACCGGAACGAATGGAACACCTGCCCACGCCGCAGCAAACAAGGCGACGGGAAGCAGCGCGTGATTCTCGCCTACGTACATGACCGAGGCGTACTTGTTGTGAATTTGGGTCGCACCGAGACGAACAAGAAAACCAAATTCAGTTCCGGTTATCTGTGAATTTTCATCGCCTAGTAGAACGCGATCGTCAAACCCAGATTCAACCATTTCAACGAACGACGAAAGATGCATGTCAATTCGCCGCAATCAAGTTAAAAACGCGGGCCGTTTGTCTTCTTCTTTTCAGGTACCTTGAACGGGGCTTCGATCAACATTTCAAAGCGGCCATCATCGGGCTGGTTCGGCTCATTGAGACGCTGCAAGTAGGTCTTGATCGCTGCACGTGCGCCAGCAACATGGTCTCCCTTAATTCCGACTGAACGACTCAAGGCATCTTTAGCCTTGGTGACTCGTTCTTTGCGAGCCGCCTTCTCTTCTTCAGAACGAGCCTGAGGAACCTTGTTCACTTTGGCTTGCTGAGCAGCGAGTCGGCGGGCTTCAGCGGCCTGAAGTGGGGTCATTTTGGATTGATCGGACACAGTGGTTTCCTTTGAGCGACTTGGACGCGGAACGCCAGTGGTACTAACACTGGAGCGACGAAATGATACCCCTGCTCCGAGCCAGACCGCCTGTGCGCTCTGTGACTATATGAGCCAATTCCTCCTCAACCAATCACGAGCGATGCGAAATCATTGTCGTCGCCGACGGGGTGTCACTCGCATAAATATCTGATCAAGATCTCAGGTGGTGGTGTGGTGCCCGGGATGGGACTCGAACCCATACTCCCTTGTAAGAGAAGGGGGGTTTAAGCCCCCCGCGTCTGCCATTCC
Source organism: Bifidobacterium breve (assembly GCA_945889715.1). Taxonomy (GTDB): domain Bacteria; phylum Actinomycetota; class Acidimicrobiia; order Acidimicrobiales; family Ilumatobacteraceae; genus Casp-actino8. The sequence goes on from CAMDCI010000104.1 coordinate 3,778, forward strand.
GCCACCCGGGCGCCGCTCATAAGGCTAGGGGCATTTTGGCTAAGGTGCGATCAGTCAAAGGGACAAATCTTGCCCTCAGTCGTAATGACCGAATAGCGAAATGGTGGAGAAATGAAACTTCGATTCACACAACGTCTTGTACGTTCAGCGATTGCCGCCACCGTGTTGGCCTCGACAGCGGTAATGACAGCCCCAAGTGTGTCAGCAGCCGATGGCGATAGCGACCAGTCTTTCTTTGCCGGCCGTGTATTGCACGAATTCGGCGGACCGTCGACGTTCTCTGACGCAACGGTTCAGAGCGACGGCAAGATCGTGGCTACCGGAAGGGTAGAAATCGGCGGCATCGACAACATCTTGGTTGCCAGGTTCAACACCGATGGCTCGCTTGACACCACCTTCGACTCAAATGGGTGGCGTTCAATTCCTCTTGGGACTGGCGACTCCGAAGGCACAACAATCGTCACGCAAAGTGATGGTTCGATATTTATTCGTGCTCTATCGGATTGGAGAGTGTTACCCACCCCCTATCGCGATGCAGTCGTGATCAAGCTCACGCCCAGTGGTGACTCTGATATCACCTATGCCGCCTCGAGCTTTACCCCCGGTCGTCAAAACTTGATTATTTCGAATTCGACCATCTCGCAAGGACCTTCGACGATGGCGTTTGATTCGGTCGGGCGACTCGTTGTCACCGGAACTGTCAGAGACGGTTCTGGCGTGACAAGCTCGTACGTAGCACGGCTGCTCCCCAATGGCGAATTCGATAGCAGTTTTAGTGGTGTTGGTTATCAAAATTATTTGACGCCAACCGCAATGTCATTAGGCAGCGTGGCGATCACAACTGGTGACAAGATCATCGTTGGAGGTAGTCGCATAGGTAGTGGTAGCGAAACTCTCGGCATCGTTGCCAAGTTCAATACAGATGGAACACCTGACCTTAGTTTTGATACCGATGGCTGGGTCGATGTTTCATCAGCGCAAGTGATCAGTGCCATCGCTGTACAAGCTGACGGCAAAATTGTCGTCGCAGGAATGACAGATATTGGGGGCGTACCAACTTCATTGGCATCACGACTCAATTCCAGCGGATCAATTGACACAACATTTGGCGCGAGTGGCAGCTTCGTTTATCCAGCCAGCGATGCAGCGCTGTTTTACGACCTTCTTATTGAGGCATCTGGGAAAATTGTTATATTTGGTTTTACGGGAACCCATGGCTACAGTACCGATTTACTCGCGGTTCGCCTAACAGGTAACGGCACTCTCGATTCATCATTCGGTAACAACGGAACAAGCCGAACGCCCGTTGGTTTTTCTGTAATCGGATCTGCAGGAATAGTCCAAAGCGACGGTCGTTACATCCTCGTGAGCCAAACAATCCGCGCAATCGAAGCTCAACGTGCTGTCATCGTCCGCCTTGATTCATCAGGAAAACCTGACGAAACATTCTTGTCAGGAGGGTTCACTCAGCAAAATAGCGATCTGAATGATGTGTTCGGATCGCGAATCCTTGAACTAGCGGATGGATCGTTCATTACGCTCGGCGTCTCGGTTGCCGCACCGTACATGTATCTCGTCAAATACCGTTCCGACGGCACGATTGACCGCAGTTTCGGAAGCGATTTAGGTATCGGTATCGGAACAATTGGACTTGCCGTCGGACCCGTAGGTGCAGCAAGTGATTTTCTCAATCTTGAATCTCAATCAAATGGTCGCATTCTCGTGTTAGCCCAACAACCAATCAGTGCCGGCAGTCCGGTTGTCTTTGGTTTTACAAATGCTGGAATTCTTGATCCAACATTTGGTGTCGCTGGTACGGCTACCGTCTCGGTTGACAACATGTACCCAACGAAGATGGTGGTATTACCTGATAACAAAATATTGGTCACAGCGTTCACAACGACCACAGGCGTATCCAGCATCTATCGCCTGAATGCAAATGGCACGATTGATACCTCATTTGGTACAGGTGGATCAACACTGATCGCATCACCAGACACGAGCCCAGCGCAGGTTTACGGAATGAATGTTTCTACTGACGGAAAAATCATTGTGGTGGGTGAATTTGCTGCCATCGCTAACCCCCGAACTCTCATTTCAAGATATTCAGCAAACGGAACGCTTGACACAACTTTTGGAACCAACGGATTTGCCTTTGCCGGAACCGGCACAAGTGGCAATTCCGCAGTCACAGTGAACGTTTTACCCGATGGTCGACTGCTCATTTCTGGACAGTCCGATTTTGGTACATCTCACGAAATTTTCTTAACCCGACTCTCATCTTCTGGTGCTGCCGATACCACATTTGGAACAAACGGCTATGTCCGCTACGCGGGAGTTTCAGTCACCGCGTATGCAGTCGTGGCGGTGCAACCGGATCAACGAATTTTGATCGGATATGCAACAGACCGAGTGATCATTAATCGACTCAACGAGAACGGTTCGATTGACTCAACTTTCGGCACGAACGGTTCAATCACGCGAATGGCCGCTAGCGGAGAAAGAAATATCGTTGATCTTGTCCGCCTGCGTAACGGAAAAATCATGGCAAGCTGGGTCAATTTTCCTCTTGTCGGAGATACGACAATTGATATTGCTCGCATCAACGCGACAACCCGCCCAATCGTTCCGCTCACGCCGGCGCGTTTGTTTGACACCCGTGATGGTTCAGGCGGAGTCGCTCGCAGCAAAGTCGGCGACGGCCTCGGTGGCGGAACACCCATCGAATTCACCGTCACTGGACAAGGTGGAGTCCCCGCAACCGGTGTCGGAGCAGTGTCACTCAACGTCACTGCCGTCAACACCGAAGCACCCAACGAAGGCGGCTACGTCA
>CAMDCI010000105.1 GCA_945889715.1 Bifidobacterium breve
GCAGTAATCGGTTCGCCGTCAGCTGGGTCAACACCAAGTGTGCGAGGAAGTGTGAGTAGTTGTTCGGCATCAACCATCGTGATGCGATCAAGAACCATGGTCTTGAACAGACTCACCATCTTCGGCTTTTCAAATCCGGGTGGCGGCACATCTTGCGTACCCCACTGAACGTACGGACCGAAACGACCGTTCTTGGCAAACACTGGAAGGCCATTAAGTTCACCAATGGGTTCATCGCTCTTGGGCATCGCCAACAAACGCAGCGCCATCTCAAGAGTAAGTTCATCGGGTGTCAGCGAATCGGGAACCGATGCATTCTCGTCACCACGCTTGACGTACGGACCAAACTTGCCAGGCTTCACAACGATGACTTCACCTGTTGTGGGGTCGGCACCAATTGAGAATGAGTTCACGACCGCGGCATCAATACCCGCAATGTTTTGCGCAATTAATCGCTTGAGACCGAGTTCTTTAGCGGTTCCAGTTTGTCCTTCTTCAACTAGTCCGAAATAGAAATCGTGGAGCCACTTATCCTTGGCTAATTTCTTTTGGGCGATCTCGTCAAGGTCTTCTTCAACACCAGCGGTGAATTGATAGTCAACCAAGCCGGTGAAGTGTTGTTCAAGCAAACCAACAACAGCGAACGCTGTCCATGTGGGCACAAGTGCTTGCGCCTTCTTCCACACGTAACCACGGTCTTGCACGGTCTGAATAATTGACGCCCATGTTGACGGACGGCCAATGCCAAGTTCTTCGAGCTTCTTGACGATTGACGCTTCGGTGTAGCGCGCTGGTGGCGTTGTTTCGTGTCCGTTGGGATCAAGCGAAAGAACCGGAACTGCGTCGCCAACTTTGAGCACGGGTAGCAATGCTTCAGTCTCAGTGTCGGCTGCATCGTCATCTCGTGACTCTTCGTAAGCACGACGGTGTCCAGGGAACGTAATCGTTGTTCCACTTGCTGAGAATTCGCAATCGTTGGCGGTTGTTGCGCCAGCAGCTGCGGCAACACCACCTAAACGAATTGAAACGGTGACACCTTGAGCATCGGGCATTTGCGAGGCAAGCGTGCGCTGCCAGACCAAGCGATACAACGCCAGGTCGGGTCCGCTCAGTTGACTCATCACACTGTCGGGTGAACGCATCGGCAAAGTTGGACGAATCGCTTCGTGGGCCTCTTGTGCGTTCTTGACTTTGTTGGCATAACGACGTGGAGAATCAAGAAGGTACTCGCTGCCGTAGTCCTTGCGAATCTGTGCACGTACTTCGGTGAGAGCTTCTTCAGCAAGCGTGACCGAGTCGGTACGCATATATGTAATGAATCCACGTTCGTACAAACCTTGGGCCGTACGCATGACTTGTTGTGCTGACAAGCGCAACTTGCGTCCACCTTCTTGTTGCAAGGTGCTCGTCATAAATGGTGGCTTGGGCGACGAGCGATACGGCTTGTCTTCAACCGAACGCACATTGATGGTCGCACTCTTCAGTCGATCAACCAACGACGTGGCAACAGATTCACTGAGGACAACGACGCCAGCTTTCACTGTGCCGAAACTGTCGAAGTCTTTTCCGGTGGCAACTCGCTTGCCGTCAACTTCAAGTAGGGCCGCTTTGAACGATGGGCTTGTCGCCGAGACCAAATCAAGGCCCCAATATCCGGCCGTCACGAAAGCGATGCGCTCACGTTCACGCTCAACAATCAAACGGACGGTCGGGCTCTGCACACGACCCGCGGACAATCCACGATTCACTTTGCGCCACAACACGGGGGAAACCTCATAGCCGAACAAGCGGTCGAGGATGCGACGAGTCTCCGCAGCATCAATTAATCCGTAGTCAAGTTCTCGTGGATTGGCAAAGGCGTGGTCTATGGCAGTTTTGGTGATTTCATGAAAGACCACACGGTGTACAGGCACACCGGGCTTGATCGCCGACTTGAGGTTTTCGTAGAGGTGCCAACTGATGGCCTCACCCTCGCGGTCTTCGTCGGTTGCCAGATAGATGGCACTGGCCTTCTTGGCAAGGGCTCGCAATTCCTTAATCACCTTGGCGCCGCGTTCGGTCAATTCGTAATAGGCCTTGAAATGGTTGTCCACATCGACGGCCATGCCCTTAGAGGGAAGGTCGGCGATATGGCCAACCGAAGCCAGGACGTCAAAGTTGGCACCGAGCAAAGAACCAATTGTTTTGGCCTTGGCTGGTGATTCAACGATCACGAGGGGTTTGGAGGTCGGGGTTGTCATATATATATATAAAGCGCTACGGCATCGAGCCTAGGTTTGTCAAGCCACTTCTTTTTGGGGGAGGTGGGACTTGCCCTCGATGTTGATGCGAGGCAGGACCTTATCTAGCCATTTCGGGATCCACCAGTTGCGGGCTCCCAAAAGTTCCATCGTCGCTGGTACAAGTACCATTCGCACAAGTGTGGCATCCAACAGAACGGCCACGGCGAGACCCATTCCGAAGAGCTTGATCGTGCGGTCGTCACCCGCCACAAAACTTCCGAAAACGGCGACCATGATGAGGGCCGCGGCGGTGATGACTCGGGCCGTGGCAGCCAAACCGTCGGCCACGGCGGTCGCGTTATCGCCCGTTCGATCGAACTCTTCTTTCATGCGCGAGAGAAGAAATACCTCGTAGTCCATCGACAGTCCAAAGACGATGGCGAAGAGCATCATCGGGATGAATGGTTCGATGGGTCCGGCGCTTCCGACGCCGATCAAACTGCCGCCGTAACCCCACTGGAAAATGGCAACGATGATGCCGTACGACGCACCGATCGACAGCAAGTTCATGATGACTGCCTTGAGCGGAACTAACAAACTTCTGAATACCACCATGAGTAGTAGGAAGGACATCAGCAGCACCGCACCAACGAAAATGAACATTCGTTTGGCGAAGTAATCACTCAGGTCAACACCAATCGCGGTGAAGCCTCCAACGTTGACTGTCATGTCAGTACCTTCGGTAACCGGTGGCAAAACTTCAACGCGTAGTCGGTGCACAAGATCGGCAGTGTTTTCTGATTGTGGTGATTCGCGTGGAACAACCACCCAAACTGCAAGCTTGCCTTCGTATTCCTCAAGATCGGGCGGCTTGACAAACTTTACATCTTTGTCTGCTCCAATCGCTGCCGAAATTTCAGCCAACTTAGCCGAGTCTGCGGCTTCGGCCGGAGTTACTTCCGCAACTAACAGTAATGGCCCGTTGAACCCGGGGCCGAAACCTTGGGTGAGCATGTCGTAAGCACGACGAGCGGTTTGCCATTCGGCGCGATTGCCGTTGTCGCTCAGTGCAAGACGCATTCCGAAGAGTGGAAGAGTCATGATGAGGAGAGCAGTTAAGCCACCGATGAGCGAGATCCACGGACGATGTTGGATGAATCGACTCCAGCGATACCAGAACTGTTCTTGAACTGGTTTTGGCTCGCGATGCTTGATGGGAGCACGCCACGATTTCACCAAGAAGCTTGTCGCCATAATGATGACAGCAAGTAAAAGTCCAAGACCAATAAATGACAATGTGCCGAAGAAGATAATGCCGATTAATGACATGGAGGAGAAACTGATCAATGAAATCAGGGCTGCTCGAGTCGTGACATCGATTCGGTGGCCGACCCATGACAACAGCGCGGGGAGCAGTGTGAGTGATGCCACGACCATCACGCCGACTGTTGTTGATGCGGCAATCGCGAGTCCATAAATGAACTTCATGCCCATCATGTACATGCCAAGTAACGACACCATGACGGTGATTCCAGCAAACAAAACCGCACGACCAGCAGTGTCAATGGCGACTGCAGTTGCGTCTTCGGGAGACAGTCCAGCGCGCAGGCCTTCGCGGAAACGCGTCACAATAAAGAGCGCGTAGTCGATACCAACACCGATGCCGATCATGCCGCCGATCTGCACCACAAAGTCGGGCATCTCCATGATGTGACTCAACATAGTGACGATTGAAATTCCGGTACCGAGTCCGATGAGAGCAGTACCGATGGGAAGACCCATCGCAAGTACTGATCCGAATGCGAGAACCAAAATAATGATCGCCGCTAACAGGCCGACAACTTCACTTTCGGGTAGTTCGAATTCAACAAACGGGTCTCCGCCAAATTCAACATCGACAACATTCAAAGCATTGCGCTCGACAAGAATTGGTTCGGTGATTGCCCGAATCTCGTCGCCAATTTTTTGTTGCTCAGCCTGCGAGTCGCCGTCGGGAAGCTTCATGATGGCGTAGGCAATGGGTTGGGTCGCACTCACTTGCTGGGGGTTCTCGTATGGGGACGTAATTTCCAGGCCTTCAACACCAGCCTCAATCTTCGTGAATACTTCGGTCATGATTGATTGCACGTCGGCGTTGTTGACGCCGTCGGGGGTGTCTGATGCAACCTGGAAAACAATCTGTGCGTCAGTGATGTTGTCCGAATTGGGGTCGGCGTCCTGCAAAAGGTTCAGGGCGCGGAGACTTTCGGTATTGGGAATTGAGAACCGAGTTTCAAAGGCTCCGCCATCCATGACTCGGTTGGCAACAAAGCTTCCACCGAAGAGCGCAACGAGCCAAATGATGATGGTGAGCCAGTGGCGACGGAAGCACCAGTGGGCGAGGCGAGACAACATGTTGGGGGTTCCTTTGTCGCTGGTTCGGGGGAAGAGCGTCTTTCTGAGGCTACGGTCACCTATGTGAACGACCCACGGATGGCGCTTGGTTGGAATGTCACATGGGATGTGACGTGGGAATCAACGCGCTCCGAAGTCGCCAAAAACCACCCCCACATGCTGGACGGGACCAATCTGCCAGGCCGAGTGTCGCGCCTCGATCGGGGTTGGAGCACTGTTTGGTATGGCCCCCCGTCGATGGGTATCGAACCGGTTCGGGTGCGCAACATTGGGGCCGAGGTCGCCGTGGGCGACTGGGTCGTGGTGTCGGCCGACGGCGAAAAGGTCGAGATGGTCCTGCCCCGCCACAGCGCATTTATGCGGCGCGCCAGTTTTGAAGGGCAGCGGGCCGAGGCCCACACAATCGCGGCCAACATCGATGTCGTCTTCTTATTACATGCCCTGGTGTCGCCACCGAATCAACGTCGGCTTGAACGCGAATTAGTTCTGGCGTTCGATAGTGGTGCAACCCCTGTTTTAATTCTGACCAAGCTCGATCTCATGGAGAGTGCGGCTGAAGTGAAGCATTGCGTTGACACTCTTGAAGCCGTTGCACCGGGTGTTGACATACATGTGGTGAGTGGTATTCGTGGCGATGGCCTTGAAGCCTTGTTGCAATACGCCAAGGGTTATCGCACCGTTGCGTTGCTCGGTGCAAGTGGTGTTGGTAAGAGCACAATTGTGAACACATTGGTTGGTGGACAAGTGCAAAGTACTGCTGCCGTACGCGAAGGCGATCAACGTGGACGACACACCACAACTGCAGTGCAACTCGTTGCTTTGCCATCTGAACCGATTGGTGAAGCTGGTTGGCTCATTGACACACCCGGTGTTCGCGCTGTCAGCTTGTGGTCAAGCGGAACCGGAATTGAACGAGCTTTTGCTGATGTTTTTACCCTGTCGGAAAAATGTCGTTTTCGAGATTGCAAACATCGTGAAGAACCAGGCTGTGCTGTGAGTGCTGCTGTCACTGCCGGCAAGTTAGATCCGCGTCGACTTGACAGTATGAAGCGGCTCGTCGCCGAAGAAGCAGCACTTGAAGAAGAGCAAAAGGCGCGTCTCAAAGTTGAAGATCGCCGCGGCTTTCGCAAACGCAAACCCTAATAGCGACGAAAGTTTACAATTCGCCGGCACTGAGTTGTTGCAAAACAACTTTGGCTCGTTCTTGAACTGCTGGCAGATCACTCAACTTGAACGCGGCACGAACTTGTTGAGCGACTCGAGGATTCTTGCCTAAGACAACTTCATGTCGCGCCATAAAGTCCCAATACAAAGTGGTGAATGGGCAAGCGTTGTCTCCAACGCGCTTAGTGCGATCAAAGTGACAGCCCTTGCAGTAGTTGCTCATCTTGTCGATGTACGCGCCACCAGATGCATATGGTTTGGTGGCCATTTGGCCGCCGTCGGCAAACTGCGACATACCGACAACATTGGGAACCATGACCCATTCGGCACCATCCACAAAATTGGCCCACATCCAGTCGGTGAGTTGTTGTGGATTAATACCAGCAATGAGACACAAGTTGCCGATAATCATGAGTCGTTGAATGTGATGTGCGTATGCGTGTGAATCGATCTCGGACATAGTTTGCGAAACACATTGCATCTTCGTTTGCGCTTCACCAGTAAACAGCGGGGGTAGATCGCGAGTCGCGCCAAGTTTGTTGAGCCCGGCGTAGTCGGGCATCCACGCCCAATAGAGACCCCAAACATATTCGCGCCAGCCGATGACTTGACGAATGAAACCTTCGGCCGACGCAATATCGACTTTCCCGGCGCGATAGGCATCTTGAACTGCGTCACAAACTTCAGTCGGAAGTAGAAGACCAATATTTAGATATGGGGACAACAGCGAATGGGCCACGTGCCAACTACTTGTCAACATGGCGTCTTCGTGAGGACCAAAGGTGGGTAAAATGTTTTCAATGAAGTGATTGAGTCGCTTCAGAGCGTC
>CAMDCI010000106.1 GCA_945889715.1 Bifidobacterium breve
CTGTTGGGGTCGGCGCGACCTCCGACCACGCTCGTCGAGACCGCCATTAAGAGCCCTAAAAACAGCGCTCCACTGTCGCCCATGAAAATTTTGGCGGGGTTGAAGTTGTGCGGCAAGAAGCCCAAGCACACGCCCAAAGCGATGATCGCGATGAGTGGTCCCATGTTGGGTTGAGCCAAAGCACCCAGATCGTCAAGGCGGCGGCTGTACAAAAAGAATGAGGCCGCGGCGATGGCCACGATGCCGGCGGCGAGACCGTCAAGACCGTCGATCAAGTTGACGGCTTGGCTCATACCCATGAGCCACAAAATCGTGATGAGTGGAATCCAGTCATTGCTCAAGACAAAGACATCTAAGAACGGGACTCGGAAATAGAACATCGTGGCGCCGAAGTACACGAGTACGAGTCCGGCGATCACGGTGCCAGTCACTTTGGCTGGGCTCGAGATCTCACGAATGTCGTCGAAGAGACCCGTTGAAAAGATCACGATTGCCGCAAGCAGAACACCAAGCGGTTCGGAGTTGTTATCAAAAACTGGTGAAAAACGCCCCATTTTCCAGGCGATCGCAAGAGCAACGATGAAACCCAAGAACATTGCAATGCCACCCACATCGGGTGTTGACACTTTGTGCACGCGACGTTCATCGGGTTCGACCACCCAATTCATGCGAGTCGCCAACTTCACCACAAAAGGTGTCGAAACAAACGTCACGACTGCGGCGATCACGCCTATGAAGAGATAGCCAGCGGTATCGGGCACGAATTGAGACTATTCCCGAATGGGTTCAGGAACAGACAACTTGATGTTGAGCGGCGTATTTCAGCGGGCGGGATATGCGGGGAAGGCAGCGCAGAGTTCTGCGACCTCGGCCTTGACCGCCGCAATTTCGTCGGCGTTGTTGCGACCCCGCAAGGCCCGCGCGATGAACGTGGCAATCTGCGCCATTTCGGGCTCTTTCATACCTTGCGTGGTCACCGACGGGGTTCCGATACGCACACCCGAAGTGACGAATGGACTGCGTGGGTCGTCCGGGATGGCGTTCTTGTTGAGCGTGATGCCGGCGAGGTCGAGCACCGCCTGAGCCTCTTTGCCAGTGACTTCGGCGTCAAATGGCCGTAAGTCCACAACCATAAAGTGGCAATCGGTGCCGCCCGAGACCAAACGGAAGCCATTATTTGCCAAGGCGTCGGCCAAAGCAGATGCGTTCGCAACCACTTGGGCCGCGTATTGCTTGAATGCCGGACTTGCCGCTTCGCGAAACGCGACTGCTTTGCCAGCGATGACATGTTCGAGCGGTCCACCTTGCCAGCCCGGAAACACCGACTTGTCGATTGCTGCGGCGTGCTCGGTCTTGGTCAAGATGCAACCACCGCGTGGGCCGCGCAAAGTCTTGTGCGTCGTAAAAGTAACCGCATCAGCGTACGGAACCGGATTGGGGTACACGCCGCCCGCGATCAGACCCGCCAAATGGGCCGCGTCATACAAGAAGTACGCACCAACCTCGTCGGCGATTTCTTTGAAGGGCGCCGGATCAATTCGACGCGGGTAACTAGTTGTTCCAGCAACGATCATGCGCGGACGATGTTCAAGCGCAAGATCGCGCACCTGATCCATGTCAATTCGTTCGTCACCTGGCGTCGTTTTGTAGGCCTTAAAGTTGTACAGCTTGCCACTGGCGTTGACTGGCGAGCCATGGGTCAGGTGACCACCGTGGTCGAGACTGAGACCAAGAACTGTGTCGCCTTGGTTCAAAAACGCTTGGTACACACACATGTTGGCGTTCGCACCCGAGTGCGGTTGCACGTTGGCGTGATCGGCGCCGAACAACGCTTTCACGCGGTCGATTGCTAATGCTTCAATCGAGTCAACGATTTGGTTGCCACCGTAATAACGCTTGCCCGGGTAACCCTCGCTGTACTTATTGGTGAGCACGCTGCCCACAACGCGCATGACTGCGGGCGACGTGAAGTTTTCGCTGGCGATTAATTGCAAGCCACTGATCTGACGATCGAACTCATCGTTGATGAGGTTTTCGATGACTAGATCGGGATCAGAATCAGAAGGAAAAGGCATGGTGGTCTCGCTCGGGGTCAGAATTCGTTTTCAAGTTCAGACAACATTGCCACTCGGCGAGCGTGACGACCGCCTTCAAAGGCAGTTGATATGAACGTTGTGACAATTTCCTCAGCCAATCCGATGCCCACAACGCGGGCTCCGATCGACAAAACATTGGCATCGTTGTGTTGGCGAGCCATGCGGGCGGTGTACAAGTCGTTGCACAATGCGGCGCGGACTCCGCGGACTTTATTGGCGGCAAGCTGTTCGCCTTGACCGCTGCCGCCCATCACAATGCCGAAGTCGGCTTTGCCGTCGCGCACCGTGCGACCGACGCCGGCGCAGATCGGCGGATAATCGCAACTTTCAGTTGAGTGAGTTCCCTGATCGTCAACCGTGTGACCGGCTGCGGTCAAAAACGCGACGAGATGTTGTTTGAGATCAAACCCAGCATGATCTGATCCGATAGCGATACGAAGTGGCCCAGAGGACGTCACGGCAGACATGGCTTTCATCTTAGGGTCTTCACCTCATGTATGACAGGGGCTATTAGATAGGTTGAAATGATGAGTTTGGACCCCCGCACACCGGTGATTGTTGGCGTTGGTCAACAGTTGCAGCGCATCGACAACCCACTTGAAGCTTTGGCCCCTGTCCCCTTCATCGCCAACGCAATTCGTGAGGCCACCAAAGATGCCGGCCTCTCGTCGGTTCCGAATGCCGACTCGATTCGCGTGGTCAGTTTCTTGTCGTGGCGTTATCGCGACCCCGCGCGCTACATCGCTGAAGAACTTGGCATCACCACTCGTGAAACTGTTGCCTCGTCAATGGGCGGCAACAGCACACAATCGCTCATCAATGCAACAGCGCTCGAAATTCAATCGGGTGATTTTGATGTCGTGATTTTGTGTGGCGGCGAAACATCACGCACTCGCAAGCGCGCTCGTGCGGCCGAAATTGAATTGCCGTGGCCAGTTGTTCCCGAAGACGTAAAGCCCACACGCATTATGGGTGAAGAGCTCGTGATGAATCACGAATACGAATTGTCACGTCGCATCGTTGCACCCATTCAGATTTACCCAATCTTTGAAACAGCAATTCGTGCCGCGTCTGGCCGCTCGGTCGCTGAACACAATCAACACCTCGGCAAGTTGTGGTCAAACTTCAGCAAAGTTGCCGAAGCAAATCCGTATGCCTGGATTCGCAAGTCAATGACACCCGAAGAAATCATCACCACTGGTCCGCGTAATCGCATGATTGGTTTGCCGTACACCAAGGTGATGAACTCGAACAACGATGTTGATCAATCGGCAGCAATTATTATGTGTTCGGTTGCTGCAGCCGAGCGCATGGGTATCTCGAAAGACAAGTGGGTCTTCCCCATTGCTGGCACCGACTGCCACGAGCACAGATACGTTTCTGAACGCGACACGTTTGCCGACACGCCCGCCGTCAAGTTGGGCGGCAAGATGGCACTTGATTTGGCCGAGACTTCAATCAACGACATCGACATTGTTGATTTGTATTCATGCTTCCCGTCAGCTGTGCAGTTAGGTGCAGCATCACTTGGTTTGTCAACCGATCGTCAACTCACACGCACTGGCGGGTTGTCATTTGCTGGTGGACCATGGAACAACTACGTCATGCACGCGGTGGCAACCGTTGTTGGTGAACTGCGCGCTCGGCCCGGCGAAAAAGGTTTGGTGTGGGGCAACGGTGGTTACGCAACCAAGCATGCGTTTGGTGTGTACTCAACGACGCCGCCAACGAACGGTTTCAAACATGCGTATCCACAAGATCAAATTGATACATTGCCACGTCGCACCGTTGTTGATGTTGGTACGTCGACTGGTCCTGCAACGATCGAGGGTTACACCGTCATGCACGACCGTGATGGCAATCCCGAACGCGCTATTGCACCGTGCTTGTTGCCAAATGGCAACCGTGCGTGGGGTATCAGCGATGACACCGACACCGTGAAGGCAATGTGTGAAGGCGAATGGGTCGGACGTGCAGTTCGTCTCGATGAAACTGGCACACTGCTCATTAAGTAATCAACTCTTCCTACAAGGTGGACACCATGGACAAGCCCAAAATCATTCTCGATTGCGATCCAGGTCACGATGACGCATTAGCAATTGTTGTTGCGGCGCGACACACCGACTTGCTTGGCATCACCACAGTGTCGGGCAATGCGCCAATTGAATCGACCACATATAACGCACTCGTGATGAAAGATCTGTTGGGTCTTGATGTGCCCGTGCATAAGGGTGCGATTCGCCCGCTCGTTGCTCCCCCGCAATATGCAACGTATGTGCATGGCGAAAGTGGACTTGATGGAGCCGATCTTCCCGCACCAACAAGCACAATCGATAGCGAGAACGCCGTTGAGTACATCATTGAAACTTGTCGCGCGACCGAAGGTGTATGGCTTGTTCCGACTGGTCCATTGACCAATATCGCGATGGCGTTACGCCTTGCTCCCGATTTAGGTGATCGCATCGCCGGTATTTCGTTAATGGGTGGCGGCACATTTGGTAATCGCACAACATCGGCTGAGTTCAACATTTGGGTCGACCCCGAAGCCGCCGACATTGTCTACAACTACGGCGGACCGCTCATCATGGCTGGCCTTCATGTCACGCATCAGTTCTGTGCCACGCAAGAACGCATCGACAAAGTGAAAGCCATGCCTGGTCAGTTGGCCAATGTGCTGGGTGACCTCATGCAGTTCTTCACCAATATGTATCTGAGTCGTCACTACGGAATGGACGGCGGAGCAGTTCACGACCCGCTGGCGATTTTGGTGTTGACCCACCCGCATCTGTTCACCCAGAAAAATGCTCATGTGGTTATTGAGTTGACCGGCACGCACACTCGTGGCATGACCGTGATTGACGAACGTGATCTTCGCGAGGTCAAGGCCGGCAACTGCGATGTGTTGATGACGGTGAATGCCCAAGAGGCTTTTGACATCATGACCGAGGCAATTGCCCACTTCAGCCACTGAGCTTGCATCCACCACTTGTTCGAGGCGTTAGTCATAACTTGCCTGTAACAAAGGTGGCTCATGGCATCTACAGCGAATCTTCGTACACGTTGGGCAGCAATCGGGGCGGCCTGCGCCGTCACCCTTGGCGGCGGAGCCCTTGGGATCGTGCAAGCCACGGTGTCAACCGGAGACCGCGCGGTCTATGTGCCCATTTCACCAGTGCGCGTGCTCGACACTCGTGCGGGCGTCCCCGTTACTAATGGGACTCTCAAAGTCGTTGTTGAGGGCGCCATCAATCTTCCTTCAGGCAGTACTCAAGTTGTTGTCCCGGTTGACGCGTCTGCTGTGGCGCTCAACATCACTGTCACCGAAGGTCAAAAAAATGGTCAGTACGGTTTCGTGACTGCTTTCCCCTGTACATCAGACACGGACACACCACCGAACGCGTCATCTCTGAACTTCGAAAGCAATGTTGATATTGCTAACGCAATGAATGTGACCACATCGGCGAATGGGTCAATCTGTTTATACGTGTACGGGACTGCCGACCTCATCGTCGACATCGCCGGGTACTACATCGACCACAACCACGACGACCGCTACTACACCGAAACCGAAGTTGACACCGCACTCGCAAGCAAAGCCGACATCAGTTCCCTACTGGCTCCGATAACGCCTTCTTTGCCCGTCTCTATCGACAGCGTCGGCAACGTCGGCTACTTCACATCAATCACCATCGGCACCAACGGCAACCCCATCATCAGCTACTACGACAGCTCAAACTTAGACCTCAAAGTCGCCGCCTGTCACAACCCCACCTGCACCACATCAACCAACACCACCATCGACAGTACCGGTGATGTCGGCTCTTACACATCAATCACCATCGGTACCAACGGCAACCCCATCATCAGCTACCTCGACGGCACAAACTTTGACCTTAAAGTCGCCGCCTGCACCAACCCCACCTGCACCACATCAACCACCACCACTATCGACAGCGCCGGCAACGTCGGCGGTGACACGTCAATCACCATCGGTACCAACGGCTACCCCATCATCAGCTATAGCGACGACACAAACGGCAACCTCAAAATCGCCGCCTGCACCAACGCCACCTGCACCGAATCAGACAAATACACCATCGACAACGCCGGCAACGTCGGTCAATACACCTCAATCACCGTCGGCACCAACGGCTACCCCATCATCAGCTACCTCGACGCCACAAACTTTGACCTTAAAGTCGCCGCCTGCACCAACGCCACCTGCACCTCATCAACCACCACCACCATCGACAACGCCGGCAGTGTCGGCTGGTACACCTCAATCACCATCGGCACCAACGGCAACCCCATCATCAGCTACCGCGACCTCACAATCGGAGACCTCAAAGTCGCCGCCTGCACCAACCCCACCTGCACCACATCAACCACCACCACTATCGACAGCGCCGGCAACGTCGGCGGTGACACGTCAATCACCATCGG
>CAMDCI010000107.1 GCA_945889715.1 Bifidobacterium breve
GCAGTAATCGGTTCGCCGTCAGCTGGGTCAACACCAAGTGTGCGAGGAAGTGTGAGTAGTTGTTCGGCATCAACCATCGTGATGCGATCAAGAACCATGGTCTTGAACAGACTCACCATCTTCGGCTTTTCAAATCCGGGTGGCGGCACTTCTTGCGTGCCCCATTGAACGTACGGACCAAAACGACCGTTCTTGGCAAACACCGGCAGGCCACTTAATTCACCGATGGGCTCATCGCTCTTAGGCATTGCCAACAAACGCAAGGCCATCTCAAGAGTGAGTTCATCTGGTGCGAGCGAATCGGGAACCGAAGCATTCTCGTCACCGCGCTTGACATACGGACCAAACTTGCCGGGCTTCACAATGATGACCTCACCCGTTGTGGGGTCGGCACCAATTGAGAATGAGTTCACGACCGCGGCGTCAATACCCGCAATGTTATTTTCAATGAGGCGCTTGAGTCCGAGTTCTCTGGCATCACCTTCGCGACCTTCGGCAATGAGACCGAAATAGAAATCGTGGAGCCACTTATCTTTGGCCAGTTTCTTTTGGGCAATCTCATCGAGGTCTTCTTCAACCCCGGCTGTGAACTGGTAATCAACCAAGCGGGTGAAGTGTTGTTCGAGCAAACTAACAACTGCGAATGCAGTCCATGTCGGTACGAGTGCTTGCGCTTTCTTCCACACGTAACCACGGTCTTGCACCGTCTGAATAATTGATGCCCATGTTGATGGACGACCAATACCTAGTTCTTCAAGCTTCTTCACGATTGAAGCTTCGGTGTAACGAGCTGGCGGCGAGGTCTCGTGTCCGTTGGGATCAAGCGAAAGAACCGGAACAGCATCGCCAACTTTAAGTACGGGCAACAATGCTTCAGTCTCAGTGTCGGCTGCATCGTCATCTCGTGACTCTTCGTAGGCACGACGGTGTCCAGGGAACGTAATCGTTGTTCCACTTGCTGAGAATTCACATTCGTTAGCTGATATTGCACCAGATGCGACAGCAACTCCACCCAATCGAATTGAGACGGTGACACCTTGTGCATCAGGCATTTGCGAAGCGAGCGTGCGCTGCCAGACCAGGCGATACAACGCAAGGTCGGGTCCGCTCAATTGACTCATCACACTGTCGGGTGAACGCATCGGCAAGGTTGGACGAATCGCTTCGTGAGCTTCTTGCGCATTCTTAACCTTGTTCGCATAACGACGTGGTGATGCGGGCAGGTAATCGGCGCCGTAATCCTTACGAATTTGTGTACGCACTTCTTCAAGTGCTTCCTCGGCCAAGGTAACCGAGTCGGTACGCATATATGTAATGAATCCTCGTTCGTACAAACCTTGAGCAGTACGCATGACCTGTTGTGCTGACAAGCGCAACTTGCGACCACCCTCTTGTTGCAAGGTGCTCGTCATGAATGGCGGCTTGGGCGACGAGCGATACGGTTTGTCTTCAACCGAACGCACATTGATGGTTGCGTTTGCGAGTCGATCAACCAGCGACATCGCGACTGTTTCGGTGAGGACGACGACGCCAGCTTTGGCTTTGCCAAAACTGTCGAAATCTTTTCCGGTGGCAACTCGCTTGCCATCAACTTCTAGTAACGCTGCTTTGAAAGAAGGGCTGGTCGCTGACACTAGATCGAGGCCCCAATATCCGGCCGTCACGAAAGCGATGCGCTCACGTTCACGTTCAACAATCAAACGGACGGTCGGGCTTTGCACACGACCTGCGGACAATCCACGATTTACTTTGCGCCACAACACGGGGGATACCTCATAACCGAACAAGCGGTCGAGGATGCGACGGGTCTCGGCGGCGTCGACCAAGCCGTAATCAAGACCTCGGGGAGTTGCGAAAGCATGGTCAATGGCGGTCTTGGTGATTTCGTGAAAGACCACACGGTGTACGGGGACACCGGGCTTGATCGCCGACTTGAGGTTTTCGATGAGGTGCCAACTGATGGCCTCACCCTCTCGGTCTTCGTCGGTTGCCAGATAGATGGCACTGGCCTTCTTGGCGAGGGCTCGTAATTCCTTGATCACCTTGGCGCCGCGCTCGGTCAGCTCGTAGGTGGGCTTGAAATGGTTGTCCACGTCGACGGCCATGCCCTTAGAGGGAAGGTCTGCGATATGGCCAACCGAAGCCAGGACGTCAAAGTTGGCACCGAGCAAAGAACCAATTGTTTTGGCCTTGGCTGGTGATTCAACGATCACGAGGGGTTTGGAGGTCGGGGTTGTCATATATATAAAGCGCTACGGCATCGAGCCTAGGTTTGTCAAGCCACTTCTTTTTGGGGGAGGTGGGACTTGCCCTCGATGTTGATGCGAGGCAGGACCTTATCTAGCCATTTGGGGATCCACCAGTTGCGGGCTCCCAAAAGTTCCATCGTCGCTGGTACAAGCACCATTCGCACGAGTGTGGCGTCCAGCAGAACGGCCACGGCGAGACCCATTCCGAAGAGCTTGATGGTGCGGTCGTCGCCCGCCACAAAACTTCCGAAAACGGCGACCATGATGAGGGCCGCGGCGGTGATGACGCGGGCTGTGGCGGCCAATCCGTCGGCCACGGCGGTCGCGTTATCGCCCGTTCGATCGAACTCTTCTTTCATGCGCGAAAGAAGAAATACCTCGTAGTCCATCGACAGTCCAAAGACGATGGCGAAGAGCATCATCGGGATGAAAGGTTCGATGGGTCCGGCACTGCCGACGCCGATCAAACTGCCGCCATAACCCCATTGGAAAATGGCAACGATGATGCCGTACGACGCACCGATCGACAGCAAGTTCATGATGACTGCTTTGAGCGGAACTAACAAACTTCTGAACACCACCATGAGTAGTAGGAAGGACATCAACAGCACTGCACCAACGAAAATAAACATTCGTTTGGCGAAGTAATCACTGAGGTCAACACCGATGGCGGTGAAGCCTCCAACATTGACCGTGATATCGGTTCCGGCAAGCAATGGCGGCAAGATGTCATCGCGTAGGCGATGTACGAGATCGGCAGTGTTTTCTGATTGCGGTGATTCGCGTGGAACAACTTGCCAAGCAATGAGTTCGGGTGTGAGTTGGTTTGCCGGTGAAGCAAAGACAACATCGGGATCAGCGGCGATAGCTGCCGTAATTTCATCGAGCTTTGTTTGATTGGCCGCATCTTCGGGAGTCACCTCACCAATGAGTTGCAGCGGGCCGTTGAACCCAGGGCCGAAACCTTGAGCAAGCATGTCGTACGCACGACGAGCGGTTTGCCAGTCGGCGCGATTGCCGTTGTCACTGAGTGCAAGACGCATTCCAAAGAGTGGAAGAGTCATGATCAGGAGAGCGGTTAAACCACCGATGAGCGAGATCCACGGCCGATGTTGGATGAAACGACTCCAGCGATACCAGAACTGTTCTTGAACTGGTTTTGGCTCACGATGTTTGATCGGTGTACGCCACGATTTCACTAAGAAACTTGTGGCCATAATGATGACCGCTATTAACGCTCCGAGGCCAATAAGTGTCAAAGAGCCAAGAAAAACAATCCCAAATAACGACACTGTCGAAAATGTAATGAGTGAAATAAGTGCCGCGCGGGTGGTGATATCGATACGGTGCCCGACTAAAGCCAACAGCGCAGGAAGCAACGTTAGCGCAGCTACAACCATGACACCAACAACTGTTGATGCAGCAATTGCGAGTCCATAAATGAACTTCATACCCATCATGTACATGCCGAGTAACGAAACCATGACGGTGATTCCAGCGAACAAAACTGCACGACCAGCAGTGTCAATGGAAACTGCAGTTGCGTCTTCGGGAGACAGTCCAGCGCGCAGACCTTCGCGGAAACGCGTCACAATGAACAGCGCGTAGTCAATACCAACACCGATACCGATCATGCCGCCGATCTGCACAACGAAGTCGGGCATCTCCATAATGTGGCTTAACATTGTGACGATTGAAATCCCGGTGCCAAGTCCAATGAGTGCGGTGCCAATGGGAAGCCCCATCGCAAGAACTGATCCGAACGCGAGCACCAAAATGATGATCGCTGCTAACAGGCCGACAACTTCACTTTCGGGAAGTTCGAATTCATCAAACGGGTCTCCGCCAAATTCAACATCGACAACATTCAATGCATTGCGTTCAATGAGAATTGGTTCGGCGATTGCGCGAATCTCATCACCGATTTTTTGTTGTTCGTCCTGCGAGTCACCGTCGGGAAGCTTCATGATGGCGTAGGCAATGGGTTGGGTCGCGCTCACTAGCCGAGGGTTCTCGTATGGGGACGTAATTTCCAAGCCTTCAACCCCAGCCGCAATCTTCGTGAATACTTCGGTCATGATTGATTGCACGTCGGCGTTATTGACGCCGTCGGGTGTATCTGATGCAACTTGGAAAACAATCTGTGCGTCAGTGATGGTGTCCGAATCGGGGAAGGCATCCTGCAAAAGGTTCAGGGCGCGGAGACTTTCGGTATTGGGAATTGAGAATCGAGTTTCAAAGGCTCCGCCACCCATGACTTGGTTGGCGATGGTGCTGCCACCGAAGAGCGCAACGAGCCAAATGATGATGGTGAGCCAGTGGCGACGGAAGCACCAGTGGGCGAGGCGAGACAACATGTTGGGGGTTCCTTTACTTGGGTTCGTGGGAAGAGTGCCTTTGTGAGGCTACGGTCACCTATGTGAACGACCCACGGATGGCGCTTGGTTGGAATGTCACATGGGATGTGACGTGGGAATCAACGCGCTCCGAAGTCGCCAAAAACCAGTCGCATGCCCTCGATGGGACCAATTTGCCTGGCCGGGTATCGCGCCTCGACCGTGGTTGGAGCACCGTTTGGTACGGCCCGCCGTCGATGGGCATTGAGCCGGTGCGGGTCCGCAACATTGGGGCCGAGGTCGCCGTGGGCGACTGGGTCGTGGTGTCGGCTGACGGCGAAAAGGTCGAGATGGTCCTGCCCCGCCACAGCGCATTTATGCGGCGCGCCAGTTTTGAAGGGCAGCGGGCCGAGGCGCACACGATTGCCGCCAATATTGATGTCGTCTTCTTGTTACATGCCCTGGTGTCGCCACCGAATCAACGTCGGCTTGAACGCGAATTAGTTCTGGCGTTCGATAGTGGCGCGACTCCTGTTTTAATTCTGACCAAGCTCGATCTCATGGAGAGTGCGGCTGAAGTGAAGCATTGCGTTGACACTCTTGAGGCGGTCGCACCAGGTGTTGACATTCATGTGGTGAGTGGCATTCGTGGCGATGGCCTTGAAGCCTTGTTGCAATACGCCAAGGGCTATCGCACCGTTGCCTTGCTCGGTGCAAGTGGTGTTGGCAAGAGCACAATTGTGAATACCTTGGTTGGTGGACAAGTGCAAAGTACTGCTGCCGTACGCGAAGGCGATCAACGTGGGCGACACACCACAACTGCAGTGCAACTCGTTGCTTTGCCGTCTGACCCGATTGGTGAAGCTGGTTGGCTCATTGACACACCCGGTGTTCGTGCCGTCAGCTTGTGGTCAAGCGGAACCGGAATTGAACGAGCGTTTGCTGATGTTTTTACCTTGTCGGAAAAATGTCGTTTTCGAGATTGTAAACACCGAGAAGAACCGGGCTGTGCTGTGAGTGCTGCGGTGATTGCCGGAAAACTAGATCCTCGTCGACTCGACAGTATGAAGCGGCTCGTGGCCGAAGAAGCAGCTCTTGAAGAAGAGCAAAAGGCGCGTCTCAAAGTTGAAGATCGCCGCGGCTTTCGCAAACGCAAACCCTAAAGGCGACGAAAGTTTACAACTCGCCGGCACTGAGTTGTTGCAAAACAACTTTTGCTCGTTCTTGAACTGCTGGTAGATCACTCAACTTGAACGCGGCACGAACTTGTTGTGCAACTCGAGGGTTCTTTCCTAAGACAACTTCATGGCGGGCCATAAAGTCCCAATACAAAGTGGTGAATGGGCAAGCGTTGTCTCCAACGCGCTTAGTGCGATCAAAGTGACAGCCCTTGCAGTAGTTGCTCATCTTGTCGATGTACGCGCCACCAGAAGCATATGGTTTGGTGGCCATTTGGCCACCGTCGGCAAACTGCGACATACCCACAACATTGGGGACCATGACCCACTCGGCACCATCAACAAAGTTGGCCCACATCCAGTCGGTGAGTTGTTGTGGATTAATACCAGCAATGAGACACAAATTGCCGATAATCATGAGTCGTTGAATGTGATGCGCGTACGCGTGCGAATTGATCTCGGACATAACTTGCGAGACACATTGCATCTTCGTTTGCGCTTCACCAGTAAACAATGGGGGTAGATCGCGGGTCGCGCCAAGTTTGTTGAGCTCGGCGTAGTCGGGCATCCATGCCCAATAGAGACCCCAAACATATTCGCGCCAGCCGATGACTTGACGAATGAAACCTTCGGCCGACGCAATATCAACTTTCCCGGC
>CAMDCI010000108.1 GCA_945889715.1 Bifidobacterium breve
CAAAATTGCATGGCCTGTTGCATCGGCCGCGGCAACGCCGAGAATCAAACATGCGGTCGAAATGATGCCGTCGTTTGCCCCAAGCACCATGGCTCGTAGGAGCCCGATGCGTTGACTGAAGTGTTTTTCGCCTTGAGGGGACATGCCAATAACTTAGCCGCCAGTTCTTCGCGGAGTTCCGTCCATTCGTGCCTATTCGATGTTACAAACGGCTCACGAAATCGCCAATCAAGCTCAGCGCAGTATCAACTTCTTCAATCGTGTTGTAGTGGGTCGGCCCAATACGCACAACGCCTCCGCGGTCTTGCAAGCCAAGCCATTCGATGACATC
The DNA here is from genome assembly GCA_945889715.1 of Bifidobacterium breve. Lineage (GTDB taxonomy): Bacteria > Actinomycetota > Acidimicrobiia > Acidimicrobiales > Ilumatobacteraceae > Casp-actino8. The sequence goes on from CAMDCI010000108.1 coordinate 332, forward strand.
AATTCCGTACGAATGTCCGTCCCACACGTAGACCCCATGTTCATCTAAAAACTTGGCAAGTTCAGATGGCACAAGATCGGGGCGGGTAACAGAAACAGTTGGCACGCGGTGAGTAAATCGCTCTGGATTTGTGATTCCGCGCACTTCAATACCAGGCAATCTCTGTAAACCAGTAATCAGATGCTCAACCAGCATGCGGTCGTATATCGCCATGGCCTTCAAGCCCGCGTGAATTTCTTTCGTACGTTGGCGATGATTGGGATTGTCATTCAGATGCTCTTGGCCCATCGTCGTTCCGACCCACTGCATGTACTCGAGCGCACCATGGGTTCCGGCTTGACCCTCTAATGACTGAGTTCCTGTTTCGTAACGGCCAGGCGATACATCTTTCACAACACGCAATTTGTATGCGGGCAAACTATTCAAGAGTTCTTCACGACCCCACAACACACCTTGATGCGGTCCATAGAACTTGTAGGCCGACGCCACCAGGAAATCACAGCCAAGATCTTGAACATCAATGGCACCGTGCGGAGCGAATTGAACTGCATCAACGTACGTCAAAACTCCGGCTGCACGATATTTCGTGCACATTGCTTTCACGTCATTGATGGTTCCGAGAATATTGCTCGAATAATTGATGGCCGCAAATTTTGTTCGGGGCGTCATCAGCGAGTCAAGCAAGCCAAGATCAATTTCGTATGTGTTGCGATCAAATTCAAGACGCTTCACAACAAGTCCGTTTTCCTCGGCCATGATGCGCCACGGCGACGCATTACCATCGTGTTCCATCTGCGTCAGGATGATTTCATCACCAGGCGAAAACTGCGATGCCAAAACGCGCGCCATCATGAACGTCAGCGACGTCATATTTGGCCCAAAAATTACTTCGTTTTCTGACTTCGCATTGAAGAAATCGGACATCGCCAGGTGTGCTTGACGCGAGATATCAGTGGCCTCTCGCGAGGTACGAAAGTTGCCATTCATGTTGGCGTTTGAATCAATCAGAGCTGAGACCATTCGGTCGACCACAATCTGCGGCACCTGAGTTCCCGCAGGGTTATCAAAATACACCCGAGGGCCGCCTCGGTCGGTGAGAGCTAACGCCGGAAACTGAGCCCGGACTTTGGCGATATCTAGAACCATGGCAACACCGTCTTTCTGATGCAATCTCAATTCAGAGTAGTGCTCGCTTCATGGCTATTGTGAACCCCATGAGCGGGGCCACGATCCACAAACTGGACGGACGGCACGAACGGGTTCGTAAGGGCAAAGAAGCGGCCATCAACGCAATCATTGAACTTGTCACTGAAGGTCGAGTCAATCTCTCAGCCGCCGATATCGCCGCCCGTGCCGGAATCTCCGAACGCACATTTACTCGATATTTCGAATCGTTAGGCGACCTCATCGCGGTCTCGTATCGACAGATTCAGCCTCATGTTGAACACATGCTCACGCTTGAGGTGCCAGTGGGCGATCTGTCGAGTCGCATCAAGACATTGGTTGGCTTACGCGTGAGCTTGATTCGCACTTACGGTCCACTCGTTGAAGCCGTCGATCAATTGAGTTCAAATTGGGCGGTGGCCAAAGAAGTGATGCGCGAACGCGACCACGTTCTTGAGGTGCAGTTTCAGCGCTGGTTCTCAAATGAACGCACCAAAATGAACGAGGACCGATTTGCTGCAATCGGAATCTTCTTGTCGTACAACTCACTGCGGCAACTCTTTTTTGCCCTCGGGTCACGAACTGAACACGTTGTTGCCACCATGGCTTCAGAAATGTTTGCCGCAAAATCTCGCTAGGTCGGTAGTAGTTCACCCAAGACACACCCGTCTGCCTGTACCCTCGTGATGCCATGGAAAACGGTGCCAACATCTCTGAAGAAGCCTTGCGGCGCCGAACTTTTGCCATCATTAGTCACCCCGACGCCGGTAAAACTAGCCTGACCGAAAAATTCTTGTTGTATGCCGGCGCTATTCAAGATGCCGGCTCGGTGCGAGCTCGCGCCGGACAGCGTTCGGCTACATCTGACTGGATGGAAATGGAGCGCCAGCGCGGCATCTCTATTTCATCAACTGTTCTGCAATTCCCTTATGGCGACCACGTCTTCAATTTGCTTGACACACCTGGCCACCGCGACTTCAGCGAAGACACCTACCGAGTTCTGGCAGCAGTCGACGCAGTCATCATGGTGCTCGATACCGCCAAGGGAATCGAAGCCCAGACCCTCAAACTTTTCAACGTCTGTCGTTCACGTAATTTGCCTGTGCTCACTTTCTTCAACAAGTTCGACCGTCCTGGTCGCGATCCACTTGAGTTGCTTGACGAAGTTGAACAACAAATCGGACTGCGCGCCACACCAGCAACATGGCCCGTCGGACAACCGGGAGACTTTCGCGGCACGATTGATCGCCGTACTGGACTCTTCACCAAATACACCCGCACCGCACGCGGCGCCGCTGAAGCACCTGAAGAAATTATCGATGCCGAACGAGCGGCCGCCGAAGAAGGCGACGCGTGGAAAGTCGCACATGATTCATGTTCGTTACTTGACGCGATCGAAGCCAACGTTGATCTGCCATCGTTCTTGGCGGGTAAGAGCACGCCCGTTTTCGTTGGATCTGCTCTCACCAACTTCGGAGTTCGTGCACTACTTGATGCGGTTGCCGAGCTTGCTCCCCCACCGATACCGCGCTTCGACCTCGCCGAAAATGAACGGGCTCTCGAAAGCCCCTTCTCTGGTTTTGTCTTCAAAATCCAAGCCAATATGGACCCGAACCACCGTGATCGTTTGGCATTCGCTCGAGTTTGTTCGGGACATTTCGAACGCGGCATGGATGTTGAATGCACCCGGTCGGGTCGCGCAGTTGGAACCAAGTATGTAACGACCGCTTTTGGTAACGACCGCGAAACTATTGAAGAAGCTTTCCCCGGTGACATTATCGGACTTGTCAATGCCGGTGATCTACGCATTGGCGACACGATTTACGCCGGGAAGAAAGTCGAATTCCCCGGAGTTCCACGCTTTGCACCTGAAGTCTTCGCGAGTGCACGTCCGCTTGACCGCAGCAAGATCAAACAGTTCCGTAAGGGAATTGAACAGCTCGACCAAGAAGGTGTTGTCCAAGTTCTGCGAGATCTCGACTTTGGTGACACCGAACCAGTGCTTGCTGCCGTTGGCGTTTTGCAGTTTGAAGTATTCGCCTACCGATTGTCGAGTGAGTTCAGTGCACCGACCGAGATTATTTCGTCGCCGTATCAAGCGATGCGCATTACCGATAAAGCCAGCGCTGATCGTCTACGTCAAATCGGCGGAATTCGAATTTTGTATCGCAGCGATAACGAAATGGTCGCATTGTTCGAAAACAAGTACCGATTACAACGTCTTGAAAAAGACGAACCCGAGCTGACCCTCAAATTAGTGTTCGACGGCCAACCCGACTCGTAAATAACTCACATTTCATTGTGATTCTGGTGTCGTTTTCTTCGCTATTACCGAATAAAACGACACCAGAATCACGGAGGGATTTAGCGGCGGGGGCGTCCACCATTGCCGCGAGCGGTTCCGCTACGAGCACCGGGACGACCACCTTGACGGCCGTCGGGACGCACGCCGCCACGACCAGCCGAACGGCCAGACGGACGACCCGTCATGTTCGACACATCAATACCGGTCCACGTTGCCGTGACGCCAGCCTTCTGCAACAACTGCTTCACTTCGCTCACTTGTGATGTTGAAGCAACAGTAATCACGCGACCAGCAGCACCGGCACGAGCAGTACGGCCCGAACGGTGGGTGTAAGCCTTGTGCTCGATCGGCGGATCGGCGTGGACAACCAAAGGCACATCATCAACGTGAATACCGCGAGCAGCAATGTCGGTTGCTACTAATGCCGAGGCCGAACCACTAGCAAAAGCTGCCAAGTTACGTTCGCGCGCAGTCTGCGACAAGTTGCCATGCATATCAACTGCATTGATTCCGAATGTCTGCAGCTTTGCCGCCATCTGCTTGGCGCGATGCTTGGTACGTGTGAAGATCACAACGCGTTCTTTACGAGCCAATTCAGCAACAGCTTCTAGACGATCGGCATCATCGATCACTAAAACACTGTGATCCAACAAAACTGGGGCTTCGATTTCTGCTGCGTGCGACACGGGGTTGTCTAGGTAACGCGACACAATTGCATCAACGCCACCAGCAAGCGTGGCCGAGAACAACATGCGCTGCCCAACCTTGGGTGTTGCATCAAGAATGCGCTTGACCATGGGCAAGAAACCTTGATCGGCCATATGGTCGGCTTCGTCAATGATGGTGATTTCAATACGATCAAGCTTGGCGTCGCCTTCACCCATGTGGTCAACCAAACGACCTGGGCACGCAACAACAATTTCTGCTCCAGCGCGCAGTCCATCGCGCTGTGGTCCATGGCCGACACCGCCAAAGACGGTGATGACGCGCAAGCCACAAGCAGTTGCCAATGGATCAATCACTGCAGCAACTTGCGTTGCCAGCTCACGTGTCGGAACCAAGATCAATGCGCGAGGGCGATTGGCCTGACGACCAACTTTGGTTGCAGCTAAGCGCGCAATCAAAGGCAATGCGAAGGCAAGTGTTTTACCCGAGCCAGTTCGACCCTGACCAAGAACGTCGCGACCAGCTAGTGAGTCGGGCAATGTCACGCTTTGAATCGAGAAAGGTTCGGTGACTCCGGTTGCAGCAAGGATGCCGGCGAGATTTGCGGGCACACCAATTTTGACGAATCCGTTATCGGGGCCAACTTCAATCGCAATGATCGAAGGCTTTTTCGGAGCGAAGTTAGAAGCCGTAGCCGAGCCATTTTCGGAACGGAAACCACGACGATCATCACGACGTGATGCCGACTTGGCACGTGATTGATTGGTTGATTTGCTGCGAGCTTTACCAGCTGAAGGGCGACCACCAGATGATGGACGTGCTCCAGATGACGCTCCGCCAGCAGGCGAACCGCCTTCAGAACGTCGTTGGGGCGTGGTCGAACGACCAGTTGAAGTGGATGGGGACATGAGGGGTGTTTCCTTTGACAGGTGCCGCGAACCTGTCTGGGATGACACGCATCGCTCGGACGAACCATCGTCCCGGCTGCGTCACCCTACCCACCGCCGCGTCACAAACGGGTGGATCTATGTTTTTAAGACCAATCCACGCATGTCGCCTTCGGCACGCCACTGCTCGAGTACCTGCACAAAGGCCACTGGCCCACCCCCATAACTGCCACCTTGCACACTGCGAGCTGCTGGTTTGCCTTCGTTGTTGTAATAGCCAGGCGTACATGACTCAAGGAACTTGATGTTGTTCTGCGACAGCGAAACTATGCGATCGATCCACCATTGTTCTGACTCTGCAGAGACTTCAACGCGCGTCACGCCTTGTTCAGAAATCTGATTCAAGATGTACGCGACATGACGTGCTTGTTCTTCAAGCATGTGCGGGAAGTTCACTGTGAATCCACTCTGCACACCACTCACAATAAAACAGTTTGGAAATCCACGACTGTGAAAGCCGTGGAACGTTCGAGCACCATCATCCCAATGTTGCGTCAGTGACTTTCCGCCAACTCCATAAATTTCGTAACCGGCGCGTCGACTGAAATTAGTACCAACTTCAAAACCCGTCGCGTAAATCAAGCAATCAATTTCGTATTCGACACCATTAGCGACAATGCCTTTTTCGGTGATGTAATCAACACCACGACCATCGGTATCAATGAGTTCAACCGTGGGTCGGTTAAACGTCGCCAGATAGTCATCGTGGAAACATGGGCGCTTGCAGAATTGGCGATACCACGGTTTGAGATGTTCGGCAGTGCTTGGGTCGCTCACGATGTTTTCGACACGGGCGCGTATTTGTTCCATCTTCTCAAAGTCGGCAAGTTCAAGATTGCGCGCCAATCCTTCGGGCGACAAGTCGGGACTTGCATCTTGGCGAAGACGAATCAATAAGTTGCCAATGATGTCGGTCCATCCGTCGTTCACTAAGTCGACTTCGGCAAAACCACCACTCACTAACGCATTGAAATTATCCATGCGTTCTTTTTGCCAACCAGGCTG
>CAMDCI010000109.1 GCA_945889715.1 Bifidobacterium breve
CGATGATCCGGGCGCAATTTGGCCAGAAAAAGTCACGGCCGCTGATGTCGTCCTTGACGGAGCTGAAGTTGTTCTCGTCGGTCACCGCTCAACACAGTGGTACAGCGGCAGCAACAACAAGCCGCCGTTGATCATTGCTGCCGGAACTCACACCTCGATTGATCCGCGCTCGCGCGTTCACGAAATTATTGAGGGTCATCGTTCTGGTCAAGAAATTGGTGAACAAGAAATCATTGACCTATTCCGAGCTCGTGGACCAGAAGTATTGGCTATTGCTGAATACGCCAATCACCTGCGTGAAATTACCGTCGGCGATCAAGTGACCTGGGTTCACAACCGCAATATCAACTACACCAACGTGTGTACCTTCAAATGTAAGTTCTGCGGGTTCTCTAAAGGTCCGTTGTCATTGAACTTGCGTGGCACGCCGTATTTGCTCACACTTGAAGACATCGCACAACGCGCAGTTGAAGCCTGGAATATGGGAGCCACCGAAGTGACTTTGCAAGGCGGAATTCATCCCGACTTCGATGGTGACTATTACTGGCATGTCACGCAAGCAGTGAAAGACGCTGTGCCCGAAATGCATGTTCACGGATTCACCGCGTTAGAAATCACCGAAGGCGCCAAGCGCAACGGCGAAGATTTGCACTCATACCTCACCAAGATGAAAGAAGCCGGATTGGCATCGTTGCCTGGCACCGCTGCCGAAATTCTTGATGATGAAGCCCGGGCCGTGTTGTGCCCCGACAAAGTGAACACTGAAGAATGGCTTGAGTGTCATCGAGTCGCTCACGAAATTGGTCTGCATTCAAATATCACGATCATGTACGGCAGCGTCGAACACCCCGAACATTGGGCTCGCCACATGATTCGTACTCGTGATCTACAAAAGATCACTGGGGGCTTTACCGAATTCATTCCGCTGCCGTTTGTGCATATGGCATCACCGATCTATTTGCAAAAGCGTTCACGCCGCGGCCCAACATTCCGCGAGACAATCTTGATGCACGCGATCGGCCGCATCGCTTACCACGGTCTCATCGACAATGTTCAAGTGAGTTGGGTCAAGATTGGCGTCGAAGGTGCTCGTCAATTACTGCGATCTGGCTGCAATGACATTGGTGGAACATTGATGGATGAAAACATCAGTCGTGCTGCCGGCGCCAATCATGGACAGAAAATGAGCGAAGACAGTTTCAATGCTTTGGTGTCACCGCTCGGACGAACTTTGGTCCAGCGCAACACCGGCTACAAGTTGCTCAACGCCTAGATCAAATCAGTGGCTTGCGAGAGCTGTTTTAGCATTTTCGATATCGAGCATCAACTGTGCCTTGAGTTCATCGATACCCGAGAACTTCACTTCGCCACGAAGCCGCGCGACAAACCGTAGTGTGGCAACTTCGCCGTACAGGTCGATGTCAGTTTCGCCAATGGCATGGGCCTCGATGAGTGACACCGGAGCGTCTACATAGAAAGTCGGACGACGACCAATATTTATTGCGGCTGGATATACGCGCTCAGGCTGGCCATCGCGAGCAGGTCGCACATACCAGCCGGCGTACACACCGTCGCCAGGCTGACATAAAGCTTTCGAGACTTCAACGTTTGCGGTGGGGAAACCAATCGTTCGACCGCGAGCGTCACCGTGCACCACCGTTCCGGTGAGTTCATGTTGACGACCGAGATACATATTCGCGGCTTCAATGTCGCCATTTTGAACTAACGAACGAATGTATGTCGAGCTCGCGGTGACATCATCGTGACCCGCAACAAGATGGCTTGGTTCAACACTAAAGCCGTATTGACCACCCAATTTTGATAACAGTTCGACGTTGCCACGGCGATCTTTGCCAAAACAAAAATCTTCTCCCACAATTAAACGCTGGACATGCAGTGCATCGACCAATACGCGCTTGACAAAGTCTTCAGGCGTTTCCTCGGCCTGAATACGGTCGAAGGCGATGACGACGACCGCATCGATACCCGTGCTTTCAAGCAGATGTAATTTCTGGTCACGGTCGGTTAACAGCTTTGGTGCTTCTGTCGGGCGCAAGATTTGTGCGGGGTGTGGACTGAAGGTCACGAGAACACTGGTCTGCTGATCGGCATGAGCCTTTTTTGTCACTTGCTCGATAATTTCGCGATGACCCACGTGCAGCCCGTCGTACGCGCCAATGGTGACAATCGAACCCGCAGTAAAGAGCCCGCTCGGTATCGCATTCAGATCAGTAATCACCTGCACAAAATCAAACGATACTTGTGTTCCCGCTCGAGATGCTTCTTCGTGATCCCAACTTTGGTCACAGCCCACTAGATTTTTAGTGTCGTGCTCGTCATCTTTCGGGAGTAATCAGCACAATCGTCGGTCGGGCCATGTCTGCCCCAACTTTTTCGTTGCTGAATGGCTCGTACACCGCTATCAGACGGTCCTCGGCATCAACGACTGCCCACGGCGCCGGACCGCGACTGGCGAACAAGGTTGCCGGCAACACCTTGCCGACTGCCACAGCCGCGCGAACATCGGCATCTGCGTCAAATCGGGTCAGTCCACGCACACAATCAAGAGTGGGTCGCAAATAAGCGTGCGGTTCGAACTCCGAATCGCCCGCGCCCAGTTCATCGAGTGTGACTGCTTCGGCAACCGCAAAACGACCAATTGAAGTACGACGCAAATTCTTGAGGTGCGCTCCCCCGCCCATGAGTGTTCCGAGGTCGGCGGCCAATGTGCGAATGTAGGTTCCGCTTGAACAGGTCACGTCAATGTCAACTTCATTGCCACGAACGGCGACGACTGTGAATGAGTGCACCGTCACTGGGCGGGCTTCGCGTTCAATCTCAATTCCTTCGCGGGCTAACTCGTGCAACCGTTTGCCATCAACCTTGAGTGCCGAAACCATAGGTGGCACCTGCATAACGTCACCGAGTAATTGTTGACCAACATCGCCGTCGATAATCGCCTGAACTTTGTCAACAGTGAGTTCGGCAATGATCGCCGACATGTCATATGTGGCCGTCACTTCACCCGAAGCATCAAGCGTTGTCGTTTCAGCACCAAGCACCACAGTTCCGGTGTACGACTTAGATGTGGTGGCGCGACCATCAATCATCACGTTGTCGAGAAAGCGCAAAAGTCGGGTTGCATCTCCAACGCCCAAGAGCAATACACCTGTGGCATCGGGATCGAGAGTCCCAGAATGACCGATCTTGCGTTCACCCAGTATTCGACGTGCTTGATCAACGACGTCGTGACTCGTCATGCCGGCAGGTTTATCAACGACCAGCAAACCATGTACTTGCGCGGGTTTACGCCTCGCCATTGAGATCGTTTACTTCGTGGTCATCGTCTTCTTCAACCACATCTTCGGGCTCGGCAAAGACCTTCTTTTGCACGTAGTTGTCTTCGTTCACAGTTGCTTCGCGACTCGGACTGGGATTTTCGCGCAAGATCTTTTCAATACGTTCGGCCGAGCGAATGACTTCGTCGGGACGAAACGAAAGAATGGGAGTTTTCTTGGCACGAACTTGTTTGCCAATTGATCCCTGCAAACGCTTGCGATGATCAGAGAATGCCTGCAAGATGAGTGCATCGCCATCTTCGCCAGCGAGCGAATCAAAAAACACAATGCCGCGGTTCATTTCGGGGTCTACCTCAACCCGAGTGACGGTCACAAACCCAAGACGTTCATCATCAATACGAACTAATTCGTCAGCAAGAACCTCACGCAGGGTCTCACCCAGACGAGCCGAACGCGGGTACGCATGGGTCGTCGCGTTACGCGATGGAGTGCGAGATTTACCTGAACGCGAGGGTGGCCGATTCACATCAAGAACGCTACCGCTCGTGAACCATGGTTCTTAGTCAAATACTGGTGAACCGCGCTGCGTGCGCTTCAATTCAGCAACCCCGGGCGTCGTCGCCAGAGTTTCAACCGCGTCCCAAAGACGCAACGCTTCATCACCACGAGGAATGCGCGCAATGACTGGACCAAAGAACGAACCCTCGTTGTCAGCACCTGGCTTGAAAGTGATGATTGGAGTACCCACATCACGCCCAGTTCGAGACAGTGCCAATTCGGTTTCGGCGGCGATAACGGTGTCAAGCGACTCGTCAAATGCATATCGCGCCAATGACGGGTCGAGCCCAGCATTGGTTAAAACCTCTGCCATAAAGACCTCGGTGCTTGCAGCAAAATCATCACGACGTCGATTGGCATGACATTCAATACCGCACGCCGTATAGAAGGCATCAACTGCCTGATTACCTGCGGTCGCCTCTAGATGAACGGCCAGACGCAATGCCTCGTGACCCATCGCGTGCCAACGCTTGTATTGATCGTTGTACCAATCGGCAGTGTTATTCGCATTGAGAAGTTTGAGCGAAATTGGTCGCCAGGTCACCGAGTAGTGACGCAACGCTTGAACTTCTTTGACCCAACGTGATGTGATCCACGCCCACGGACATACGGGATCAAAGAAAAATTCAAGATCGGCTGCATTCGTGCCGGTCATGTTCAGGTCCGAACAACCAGTTTCTCTTCGAACGTTTCAATGAGGTCGCCCGGCTTGAGGTCTTGGAAGTCGCTCAAACCAATGCCGCATTCGAAACCTTCACGAACTTCACGTACGTCGTCCTTGAAGCGACGCAATGAAGTAATTGCACCCTTCCAAATGATGACGCCTTCGCGAATGAAGCGCACCTTGGTGCCACGAGTGATTTGTCCGGTACGGACATAACAACCGGCGATTCCACCAAGCTTTGGCACTCGGAAGACTTCGCGTACTTCGGCTTCGCCAGTGACGATTTCTTCGTACTCGGGAGCCAACATACCGATCATCGCGCTCTCGATATCTTCGAGAAGCTTGTAGATGATTTCGTATGAACGGATTTCGACGTGTTCGGCCTCGGCCAGGTCGCGAGCTTTGCGATCGGGACGAACATTGAAACCAAGAATGGTGGCGTTGGTTGCCGCTGCCAAAGTGATGTCGTTTTCGGTGACCCCACCCACGGCACGGTGCACGAAAGCCAACTTGACTTCATCGCGTTCAAGCCGGCGCAAACTATCGGTGACTGCTTCAAGCGAACCCTGCACATCGGCCTTCAAGATCAGGTTAAGTGTTGCCACTTCACCAGCCTGAATTTGGGTGAAGACATCTTCAAGCTTGACACCACGTTGCACGCGAGCATCGCCACGTTGAGCCTTGGCGCGCAGGCGTTGTTCGCGAGCTTCACCAACGGTACGAGCGGTCTTTTCGTCGGGCGCAACACGGAATTCATCGCCAGCTTGCGGCACGGTTGACAAACCAAGAACCTGCACCGGCGTTGACGGACCAGCTTCTCTAATTTGCTGACCCTTGTCGTCGATCATGGCGCGTACACGACCCCACGCACCACCAGCAACAATCGGGTCACCAACCTTCAGTGTTCCCTTGTCAACCAAGACGGTTGCAACAGGTCCACGACCGGTGTCAAGGTTGGCTTCAAGAACAACACCCTTGGCCCGACCCGTTGGGTTGGCGGTGAGTTCTTCAATTTCGGCAACAATCGTGAGTTGTTCGATGAGGTCATCGACACCCAAGTTCTGTTGAGCGGACATTTCAACACAGATGGTGTCGCCGCCCCATGACTCGGGAACAAGCAGTTGTTCAGCGAGTTGAGCAAGCACTCGTTGCACGTCGGCATTTTCTTTATCAACTTTGTTGATCGCAACCACCATGGGCACACCAGCAGCGCGCGCATGACTAATTGCTTCAATTGTTTGTGGCATGACACCGTCGTCGGCAGCAACCATCAAAACAACGATGTCGGTGACTTGAGCACCACGAGCACGCATTTGCGTGAACGCTGCGTGACCAGGTGTGTCGATGAAGGTGACTTTTTTGCCATCTTGGACCACTTGATACGCACCGATGTGCTGCGTAATTCCGCCTGCTTCACCCGACACAACATTGGCGTTACGAATCTTGTCGAGCAACGTCGTTTTACCGTGGTCAACGTGACCCATCACGGTGATCACTGGTGGACGCAACACTTGCGCGGCCTCGTCGTCGTCATCACTGTCATCGAAGAGGGCCTGCAATTCCATTTCTTCTTGCTGACCAGGTTCGACCAAAAGAATCTCGCCACCAATTTCGAGGGCGAACAATTCCATTTGCTCGTCTGACAACGTCATCGTTGCCGTCACCATTTCGCCGTTCTTCAACAAGAAACGAACGACGTCGGCCGCGGTGCGGTTGAGACGAGGCGCAAATTCTTGTGATGAAACTCCGCGTTCAATAACGATCGTGCCCTCGGGGACCGGGGCCGAATCATCGCTATACGAAATCATTGACGGCTGTAGATCGTCCTCACCACGACGGCGACGGCGACCACCACTGCGCGGAGCACGACGGCCACCACTTGGTCGAGCGCC
>CAMDCI010000110.1 GCA_945889715.1 Bifidobacterium breve
GTCTTGCGACATCCGAACAAGCGACTGGTTTTCGCCTACGAGCAAGCGTTGGGATATTTAGTTGCGGACCGCCCCCTTGATAAAGACGGAATTTCTGCGGCCCTGGTGATGACTGAAGTTGTTGCATTAGCAAAGCGCGACGGTGTGACATTGCAAGATCGATTAGATGAGATCGCAACTGAGTACGGACAACACGTGACTACCGAGTTGAGCATCAAGATGAGTCCGAGCGAGGGTGCGGCGGTCGTTGAGCAACTACGAGCTCATCCGCCAGAAATCATTGGTGGTCGTCACGTCGCTGGAGTTGAAGATTTTCTCGAGGCCAATTTGTTACGGGTATGGCTTGACGACGTTGGCGGTCGGGGAGTGCGCTTACAAATTCGACCGAGCGGAACCGAACCTAAACTGAAGTTGTACGGCGAAGCGGTCGATATGGCCGAGAGTGAATTACAAAAACTCTTGGCTGCTTTAGGGCCCAACTGATTATTCGGCGGTACCGACAGGTGTGTTGTCGATGATTTGGTCCAAGTACTCCGACAAGCCGTAACCGACCTTGCCCTTGTGCTCATCACTTACCATGGTCCACTGCGTCATACCTTCACTAATACGCGTGGTTAACCATTCGCCATCTGGAGTCTGGCGGCGATTACGCAATGGGATCAAACTCATCACGTCACCAGTGAAACGCCATTCGCGATCGCTGCGGCTCGACTTCAGCACTGCCTCAATCTTGTCGTGGTACGTATCGTCACCCTGGAAAACGGTGGAGATTTCGGCGTGATCGCAGTAATGCATCAGGCCATTTTCCCAAACGAATCCGCCGCGGGTTCCGGGGCCTTCTTTTTTGGCAACTCGTGACAACATGAAGCCCAAGTTCTCATCAAAGTTGGCAGTAAGCCAGCGGTAGTACCACGGTGCTTGCCAGTAGCGCGGCCCCCACGAGTGGTCACGTAATCCGAAGCCTTTGATTTCCCATTCTTGATCGCCGACACGAATTGTTCCGTGGGCTTGAATGAGCTGCTCGTAATGACCTCTCGCAAATTCTTCGCCCGGAGCTTCGTGTGGTGTGTCGGGTTCGCCACCAAACATGCTCGAGCGACCTTGTCCGGTGAACGTGATGTGGGCTTCGCATTCTGAGTACGGATTGTTTTTGAACGCAGTCTTTGGATCGACCATTTGCTCGGGTTCGGCAAGAACGACAACTTTGCCAACGAAATCAATTTTGAGTTCTTCAAACGGCTTGACCATGGTCCAAGTAAGGCCACCAGCATCAAGTTGATTGTTATTTTCAATCGCTGGTCGCTTGAACATGAATGCAACCGAGCCGTCGGGCAAGTAAATGCACACGGTCATTTCGGCCGTGCCCTCATTGGCGCGGTTACCCATACGGAACCAGCCACCAACTTTGTTCACCGGATCAAAACAGTTGATATACATGCTTTCGTTGAAGTTCGATTCGGGACCGAGTTCATGCATGTATTCGTCAGAAGGATCAAGTCGTACGCCCATGCGCCCACCGTAGTCGTTTAGAACAGAGTTAATTGCTCCCAGGTGACCGCCACATCGGTCACCGCTTGCCACGTCAGTTTCTTACGTTTGCCAGGGCGTTTGACCTCGAGGTGATCAGGGCGTAACGAGCGTGCGGCGCCATGGGCATCGTGCACCGTAATGCTGCCGTCGCGTTCAACATACGCGATCCGTCCGGTTTGCCAGCGGCCCCGATCGGCTCGGCGAAATCGCACCTCTTCGCCCGCAGTCAGGCCAATGCTGTGTAAGACCGCAGCCTGATCAACCGAGAATTTTTCAGCGGCCGCCTTGGCCGAGGCAGAGCGTGGAGCGGTGGCCTTAGGCGGCATTCTTAACCTTTTCCGTAAACCCGAGCTTGAAGTTTGCGCATACCCGATAGCCAACGATCACGATCGGCAGCCTTGCGCTGTTCGAATTCGGCAACTTGTGGGTGAGGAAGAATGAGGAACTTTTCTTGTTCGATGGCATCAGAAACAACAATTGCAACTTCATCAGGCTCGAGAACGTCGCCCGCTGAACGAACGACATCACTAGCGATTCCGGCACCGGGAGTATCGCCTTGGCGCAACATGTTGGTGTTGACACCTTGCGGGCACAAACAACTGACACGAATGCCGCGGTCACCATACGTGATTGCCATTGATTCGGCGAAAGCAACTGCTGCACTTTTTGTCATTGAGTAAGGCATCGAGCCAATTTGGCTGAGTAGTCCGGCTGCCGATGCTGTTGAACAGAAATATCCACGACCGGCTGTGAGCCAATCTTCAATCAAATATTTTGCGGCCCAACGGTGGGCGTGAACATTGACATTAAACGCCAGATTCCAGTCGGACTCTGAAGTTGTTTCAATCAAGGTGCCGTTCCCAACACCAGCGTTGGCGAAAAATAAGTCGATTCCGTTTCTGCCATCTTGCGATAAGAATTGTCGGGAAGTTGCCACTAGTTGCTGATTGCCACTTTCGGTGGAAACGTCGGCAGTGACAGCCAACGCCGAATTTGGGCGTTTGGCATTGAGTTCAGCGGCCAAAGCGGTGATTCCGGCCTCCACGACATCTGAGACCACAACAAATGCTCCCAGAAGATGGAAACGCCGTGCGAGGGCCTCTCCGATGCCTCCAGATGCACCCGTGACGACTGTTCCGGCTCCGTGGAATTCCATATGTAGATCGTAGGGGCTAGGTGCTGTGCCCGACGACGCCTTGTCTGACCATGTGCAGAAAAAAGACTGAGATACGATGCACATATTGGCTCGTTCTATGCGTTACTTTCTCAGTAGCAAGTTGTTCAAGCCGAACGATTTTCTGACATTCCATAACCAGAGGAGCATTCAATGAGCGATACGCAGGTAGCCGATGTGATGACCGAACTTGAAATCAATGACATCAAAGTTGTCTCCGCCGACGTCATTAATGAGGCTCTCTCGATCATTGATACGGCATTGTCCGATTTGGTCAAGCGTGAATTGGTATCAACTGGCGAAGTCAGTGACATGTTGCTCGATGTGCGCAACTTGTTGACGACCGCAATGCGGAGCTGATTCTCCGGCAACTTAGTTCTTTTCGTCTTCTTTGGTGATGACGATTTTTCATCATGAGTCCTGATCCGTAACAGTCGGGCTACGGTTATTGGGCGATGAAATTATTTGGGTCAATGTTCGCGGTGGCGCTGACGGTTGCGACGATCACCAGTTGTGGTCGTGAACAGCAGGTCACGGGCAACTTTGATTCTGAGGCCGTGAACGCCATGATGCAAACTGAGTCGCAGTTTGGGGACATTGCACTTGGTTCAGACCCTTGGGAAGTGGTTGTTTGCCAAATTCCGCAAGATACAACCGACCCAATTTTTGATTCAAACGCCGTTCGCCTCAATCTGTCGAGTGGCGACATCGTGGCCCAACTTGATCCAGTTATCGCTTATTTCTCTCGTTGGTCGCATGGTCAATATCAACCGAACTTCACCGCTGGCAATGGCGTTTCGATCAGCGCTGAAGAGAAATCTGATCTGTGTGTCGAGCGGGCCTTGGATCAGGCGTCACCCACGACGCGCGGTGTATTGGTGATTGCTAATGCCCAACATTCTGAAACAGCAGTTGGTGGATGGGGTCGGCCTGGTTCGCCATGTGAAAAGAATTGTTCAGCGAAATCAACTCGCCGAGCGGTGTATATCGGAGCCTCAGATTTTACGCCATTTTGGAAAGGTAATCCGCCATTGGATTTAGTTGAACACGAAATGGGACATGCACTTGATTGGCCACACAGCAGTACGTCGGTTGACAACTTCGGTAACGGTGTCTACGACAGTGACATTGACGTGATGAGTAATAGTGCGGCGCCTCGAGATTTCAATGCGGATATACGCAATGCTCCAGGGCCATTGGGTATCAATTTGTATCTTTCGCATTGGCTAAATGACAACAACGTTGCACTTCTTGAAAATGGAACAACGTCTTTTGATCTTGTGGCGACCAGTACTGATCTTGCGGTTGATGGCTTGCGCTTAGTGCTTGTGCCACTGAATAATTCCACAGTTGTCTCCGTTGAATTGCTTCAGGCATCTGGAGATAACCAGCATCTACTCGACGATCGTGTCGTCATCCACCAGATTGAAAGCGCGGGGGAGACCGGCTTTGATCGTCGGCAGACAGTTCTAGATGCCGACCTTCAAAGTGGTGAATCGTGGTCTGATGGAAAAGTTGATATCAGTGTGAAGCAAGTAAAAACTAATCATTCTGTGACGACAGTAAGGATTGAAGTACGAATCGCGTCGTAGTTGAGTTATCTCATCAGTTTGACAATGGGACGAACTGCGAGCCCAAGGACGAGTCCGACAAATGCTCCACCAATGACATCAGACGCGTGATGAATGCGTACGAACGCTCGACTTGTGCCAACAATGGCGGCAATACCGAACCACAAAGGAGCTGATTTCTTTCCGTCTAAAGTTGTCAGCACTACGGCAGCGAAAGCGGCGGCACTGGCGTGTCCGCTCGGGAAACTGCTCGTTGAAGGTGTGCGGACTTCAAAGCGATCATCGCCACTCGACGTGGGGCGGTCTCGCTTGAACAGGCGTTTGACACCTTGATTGACGATCAAAGATTCAGCACCTAATAACGCGGCGATTGCAAAAGCCTGTGACGCGCGCTTGCGACCCGTCATTGCTCGTGAAACTGCGATGAGGTGCCACACCACACTGAAATCACCTAAACGACTTGCGGCTAAGAAGACTCGGCCTGCGGTCTTTGACGAGCGCACGATTTCGAGCAACTGATCAACGCGCTCATCGAATGCATCAACTGATGGGCCAAAGATTCCAGTTCCTGGAGTCGACTCATCGGCGGATTCGGGCATCAGGGTTCCAGGGTGTCGGCAAAGGTGTCGATAATTCGCGCCACACGTGTTGGGTCGACGAATGGCCCAAAGTGATCAAGGTCGCTGTATTCGATGTGATTGCCCTGGGGGAGGCGATCGGCGATTGCTTCAGCGAATCCTGAGGGCTGGAAAGGCTCGGGATGTCCGCTTAATACCCAGACCGGAATATCAAGTTCGGGCAACTTCTTCCAAAGATTTGGAATCTCGGGATTGCGGAAATTCTCTGACTCAAGCGCGGGATCGCACTTGAGATGCACTGTTCCATCTTCGGCTTGGGTGAAACCACCGCGGACGTAAGCCTCTAGGGCTTCAGGAGTGAAGTGCGTCATCGGCATTTTGTCTGAATAATTGGCGATGGCTTCATCGAATGATTTGAAACTCTTCTTGCGACGAGCCGCGCCTTCAGCCAAGTTGTTTGGACGATTGGCAGGCATGCGGACGTCATCAGGTTTCACGATTGGTTCGTACAACAACAATCCGCGAAAGAGACCTGGATTTTTGATGGCCGCAATGAGAAGAGTTGCGCCGCCCATTGAATGACCGACACCGATGATGCCACCTGGTTCAGTAATCGACTTTGCGCAGGCGGCAGCGTCTGCACCGTAACCAGCCCAAGCGACAGCCCAGTCCTTGGGGGCTTTGGTGTCACCATGGCCACGATGGTCAAACGAATAGCAGTGAAAACGCTTGATCAAATTGTCGGCTACTGGCTTCCAACAGTGACCATGAAATCCGTTGGCGTGCGAAAGCAACATGTTGGGGCCAGTGCCACCCATGTCATACATTTCGACTTTGACGCCGTTTGTAGATGCGACTTTCACGTTGAGGTTCTCACTATTTCTCGAAAGTGAGACTCAGTCGTCGTGGCGGCGACGCTTCCTCCAACCGATAAACAACCGATCAAGTACTACGCCGAACGCAACGGCGACGCTGAGGTTGACCCACTGCCGACTGTTGATTTCGAAGAAAAGGAAGTTTACGGGCAATCTGTCCCGGTTCTGCAGAATGAAAATTGCAACAACCGCCGTGAGAACCGCAAAACTCAGGAGTCCCCATGGAACATCTCGTGAGTTGTTGCCCTGTTGCTGGTCTTTTGTCGATTTCTCATTCATGGCTCACGCCCCAGGAGTCGAGCTATTTTCCGGCTTTTTAACCGATGGTTCACGGGGAAGGCCAAGTAAGCGTTCGCCAATGATATTTCGCTGAACCTGACTCGTTCCGCCGGCGATACGGCCACCCGGTGCCGAAAGTACACCGAATGCTTCGGGGCCTTCGAGCAAAGAATCCATACCCGAAATATTTGAGCGCAACATCGAAGTTTCAAACATCATCTCGGTGATGCCCAATTTCATGAGAGACGCGGCAGTGGACGCAACTGGTCCTTGACGCTGGGCCATGGCTTTGTAGGCCATTCCTTTCGACAACAACTTGGCGATATCTTGCCGCTCAGTTGGTGACAGTTCGCGTCCTTCGGCAAG
>CAMDCI010000111.1 GCA_945889715.1 Bifidobacterium breve
CTCGCAACCCGAGTGTCCGATACTCCTCGTGAGGACGCAATGGCAATGGCCGCCGAAATTGCTGGACGTAGCCCAGATGCAATTCGCGGCTCTAAGGAACTGTTTAACAGAGTGTTTTCGGCTGGTGCGGCCGAGCAGTTCGCCGAAGAACGTCGAGTCATTGGTTCTTTGATTGGTCGCCCAAATCAGGTCGAGGCAGTCATGTCCAACTTCGAAAAGCGCGACGCCAACTTCATTGACCCGAGCTGAAAACTGCAAAGTCTGCAGTCTTCACAAAAACTGGCGAAAAGAGAAAATCCCGCTCAGTCACCACGGTCTTCGGTGATGGCTGTTTCTGTTTTCATCTCAGACTTGTATCGCGGAAGGTTGCCCAGTTTGGCCGTTCTTAGGCGTGGCCTTATCGTTTTATCATAGGCAGATTTTGGATTTAATGAGGACTCGCCATCACCGGAATTCTGCTCTGGCTTTTCGGTCGTAAGTTCTGTGGGCAACTTTTTCTTCACAGTACGAAATTAGTCGGTGTCACCGTTTTCACATAGCGATATCGGACAATGAGAAACAAGCGGGCTTAATTGGTTGGCTCGAGCCGCCGATTGACCCTAGAGTAGGAAGTGCAGATCGGGCCAGCGTTGTCCCGGGAGCCACAACCCTATTAGTTCGTGGACCCTAGAGAGATAACGATGTACCCCCAGATCAATCCTTCTGGCCTGCCGACCGCGCATGGCTTATATGACCCTCGCTTTGAGCATGATGCCTGTGGTGTCTCGTTTGTCGCTGACATCAAGGGTCGCGCCTCACACGACATCGTCATGCGCGGACTCGGTGCACTGTGCAACATGGAGCATCGTGGTGCCACTGGTGCCGAGGCTGACACTGGTGACGGTGCTGGTGTGTTGTTACAGATTCCCGATCGTTTCTTGCGCGGTGTCGTCAACTTTGAATTACCAGTCGTCGGTTCGTATGTCGTTGGTATGGCGTTCTTGCCATCGGATGTTTCAGTTGCATCGAAAGCTCAAAGCGCGATTGAAGCCATCGCTCGCGAAGAAGGTCTCACAGTTTTGGGTTGGCGTGATGTTCCGACCGATCCCACAACACTCGGTGCGGGTGCACGAGCAGTTATGCCGACATTTCGCCAGTTGTTCTTGAGCGATCCACAAGGTGCTTCAGGTATTGATCTTGATCGCAAAGTTTTCGTGACGCGTAAGCGAGTCGAACATGATCTGCCAGCCGAGCAAAAGACCTATTTCCCTTCTTTGAGTTGCCGCACGATTATTTACAAGGGCATGTTCACGACTCCACAACTCGGGGCGTTCTATCCCGACCTTGCCGATGAACGAGTCGAGAGTGCTTTGGCTTTGGTGCATAGTCGCTTCTCCACGAATACTTTCCCGTCATGGCCGTTGGCTCACCCATATCGATTCATTGCTCACAACGGCGAAATCAATACTGTTCAAGGTAACCGCAACTGGATGCGTACCCGCGAAGCACTTTTGCAGTCTGATCTCATCCCAGGTCTCGAACGAGCATTCCCGATTTGTACTGTTGGCGGAAGTGACTCGGCAAGTTTTGACGAAGTACTTGAGCTCTTGCACTTTGGTGGACGTTCACTGCCGCATGCAGTTCTCATGATGATTCCTGAAGCCTGGGAAAATCACGAAACGATGGATGCCAAGAAGCGGGCTTTCTATCGTTTTCATTCATCGTTGATGGAACCGTGGGACGGACCGGCCTGTGTGGCCTTCACTGACGGCACCGTGATTGGTGCAGTACTCGACCGTAACGGATTGCGCCCCAGTCGTTATTGGGTCACTGACGACGACATGGTTGTGCTTGCCTCTGAAGTCGGTGTTCTCGATATTGATCAAAGCAAGGTTGTACGTAAAGGACGTTTGCAACCTGGCCGAATGTTCTTGATTGACACTGCACAAGGTCGCATTATCGATGACGAAGAAATCAAACAATCATTGGCCGCAGCCGAACCGTATGAAGAATGGTTGTCGGATGGATTGATCGAACTCGCCGACCTTCCCGAACGCGAACACATGGTGTACAGCCACGACAGCGTGATGCGCCGCCAGCAAATGTTTGGCTATACGCACGAAGAACTCAAGGTCATCCTTGCACCAACCTCGAAAACCGGAACTGAACCGATTGGTTCGATGGGAACCGACACACCAATTGCAGTGTTGTCGGATCGGCCGCGACTTTTGTTTGATTATTTCCAACAATTGTTCGCGCAAGTGACGAACCCGCCGCTTGACGCGATTCGTGAAGAAGTCGTGACGAGCGTTGGATCAACCATTGGTCCCGAAAGCAACTTGCTGAATTCTGGTCCAGAGAGTTGTCGCCAATTGGTATTGCCTTTCCCCATTATTGATAACGACGAATTGGCCAAGATCGTTCATGCCGACGACGACGGTTCATTTCCAGAACTTCATGCGCACGTCGTCTTTGGCTTGTACCGAGTTGATGGTGGCGGAGCAGCACTGAAGGGCGCACTCGATGACATCAGGGCAGGTGTTTCTGCGGCAATCGAATCTGGTGCTCGCGTCATCGTTTTGTCTGATCGCAATAGCGATGAAGTATTGGCTCCAATTCCGTCACTGTTGTTAACCGCGGCAGTTCATCACCACCTCATTCGTGAAAAGACTCGGACACAAGTTGGTCTGATTGTCGAGTCTGGCGATGCGCGCGAAGTACACCACATGGCTCTCTTAGTTGGCTTTGGCGCTGGGGCGATCAACCCGTACTTGGCTTTTGAATCAATCGAAGACATGATTCGTGAAGACGTTCATGGCCTCGGTGGTGTCGATGCCGAGTATGCCTTGAAGAAGTACATCAAGGCTTCCGGCAAGGGCATTTTGAAAGTTATGTCAAAGATGGGTGTGAGCACCGTTGCTTCGTACACCGGAGCGCAGATTTTCGAAGCGATTGGCCTTGGGACCGAATTGATTGACGAGTATTTCACGGGCACAGTGAGTCGCCTTGGTGGAATCGGTCTCGACGAAGTCGCATCAGAAGTTGCATCGCGTCATGCCGTTGCCTACCCGAAGAACCCTGAGCGTCGCGCTCACCGCAAACTTGAACTCGGCGGTGAATACCAGTGGCGTCGTGAAGGCGAGCATCATGTGTTCAACCCCGAGACGGTGTTCAAGTTGCAGCACGCAACACGTGCGAAGCGTTACGACATTTTTAGGCAGTACACCCAGTTGGTGAATGATCAGTCGAAGCATCTGGCTACTTTGCGTGGTCTCTTTGAATTCAACGGCGAAGGTCGTACGCCAATTTCAATTGATGAAGTTGAGTCAGTCTCAGACATCGTGAAGCGATTCTCGACTGGTGCCATGAGTTACGGATCAATTTCGGCCGAGGCTCACGAAACTCTTGCGGTTGCGATGAACTCGATCGGTGGCAAGAGCAATACCGGCGAAGGTGGCGAGGATTCTGAGCGCTTGTACGACCCGACGCGTCGTTCGTCAATCAAGCAAGTGGCATCTGGTCGATTTGGCGTCACGAGTGAATACCTCGTCAATGCTGATGACTTGCAGATCAAGATGGCCCAAGGTGCCAAGCCGGGCGAAGGCGGACAATTGCCCGGGTACAAGGTGTACCCGTGGGTGGCTAAGACTCGTCACTCAACTCCCGGCGTCGGTCTGATTAGCCCGCCGCCTCACCACGACATCTATTCAATTGAAGACCTCAAGCAACTGATTCACGACCTCAAGAACTCAAACCCGTTGGCGCGAGTTCACGTCAAGTTGGTTGCCGAAGTCGGAGTCGGAACCGTTGCTGCCGGTGTGAGTAAGGCCAAGGCTGACGTTGTTCTCATTTCTGGCCACGACGGTGGAACCGGTGCATCACCATTGACTTCACTCAAGCATGCTGGTGGACCATGGGAACTTGGTTTGGCTGAAGCCCAGCAGACACTCATGCTGAACGGTTTGCGTGACCGCATTGTCGTGCAAGCCGATGGTCAGATGAAGACCGGACGCGATGTGGTTGTGGCGGCTCTTCTGGGAGCAGAAGAATTTGGCTTCGCGACGGCTCCGCTTGTTGTCAGTGGTTGCGTCATGATGCGCGCCTGCCATCTCGACACTTGCCCGGTTGGTGTTGCGACACAGAACCCGGTTCTGCGCGAACGATTCAACGGCAAGCCCGAGTTTGTAGTCAACTTCTTTGAGTTCATCGCTGAAGAAGTGCGTGAGATTATGGCCGAACTCGGATTCCGTACGGTTGAAGAGATGGTCGGGCATAGCGAAGTACTGAACACCAAGCAGGCGGTTGAACATTGGAAGGCCAAGGGCCTTGACATCTCGCCGATTCTTGCGGTGTCACAAAACCCATACCAGCAGACGATGTACAACTCGGTCGCTCAAGATCACGGGCTGGATGGAGCACTCGACAACGAGCTCATGGCTCGTGCTGCCAAGAGCATCGAAACAGGGGAGAAGATTCGTTTCTCATCGCCCATCATGAACGTCAATCGTACGGTTGGAACAATGCTGGGCAACGCAGTAACGCGTCGTTGGGCTGGCGCTGGTCTGCCCGATGACACCATCAGCATTGACTTCAACGGATCGGCTGGTCAGAGTTTCGGTGCATTCGTTCCCAAGGGAATCACTTTGCGACTTGCCGGAGACGCCAACGACTATGTCGGTAAAGGTTTGTCGGGCGGTCGTATTGTTGTGCGGCCCGATAGCGCAACATTGTTTGCTGCCGAAGACAACGTCATTGCTGGCAACGTCATTGGTTATGGCGCAACGAGTGGCGAAATCTACTTACGTGGCATGGTTGGCGAACGTTTCTGTGTGCGTAACTCGGGTGCAACAGCAGTTGTTGAAGGTGTTGGTGATCACGGTTGCGAATACATGACTGGTGGTCGAGTCGTTGTGCTCGGTCCGACTGGTCGCAACTTTGCAGCCGGTATGTCTGGCGGTGTTGCCTATGTCTATGACCCACAATCGGTCTTTGGGGCCAAGGTCAACTACGAGTTGGTTGAACTTGAATCACTTTCAAGTACAGATCTTGATGAGTTGAAAGCAATTCTGACAATGCATGTGACTGAAACCGATAGTGCAGTTGCCACAAAGGTTCTGGCCAGTTGGGCAACCGAGTCAGCCAACTTCCGCAAAGTGATGCCACGGGACTACAAGCGAGTGCTTGAAGTCATGGCTGATGCCAAATCATCGGGACTGAACGAAGAAGAAACATTGAATCGCGTGATGGAGGTGGCTCGTGGGTGAGACAACTGGATTCTTGAAATGGGAACGCCAAAGCCCAAGTCATCGGCCCGTGCCGGTGCGCTTGCGCGATTGGAAAGAAGTGTACGAACCATTCGACGGCGACGAACTCAATCGTCAAGCAGGTCGTTGCATGGATTGTGGTATTCCGTTCTGCAATAACGGGTGCCCTCTCGGCAACCTGATTCCCGACTGGAACGACCTCGTCTATCGCAATCATTGGAAAGAGGCGATCGAACGCCTTCATGCCACGAACAACTTTCCAGAATTCACTGGTCGGCTGTGCCCGGCTCCGTGCGAATCTGCGTGTGTCCTTGGAATTAACTCAAACCCGGTCGCAATTAAGCAAGTCGAAGTCGAAATCATTGATCGCGCTTGGGATGAAGGTTGGGTTATCCCGCAGATGCCGAGTGTGAAAACTGGTAAGCGTGTTGCCGTCATTGGTTCGGGTCCTGCCGGCTTGGCTGTTGCACAACAACTCACTCGCGCCGGACACGAAGTCACAGTTCTTGAGCGCGCTGACCGCATTGGTGGGTTATTGCGTTATGGCATTCCCGAATTCAAGATGGAAAAGCACCACGTTGATCGTCGCATCGCACAGATGGAAGCTGAAGGTACCGAGTTCAGAACCAATGCAATCGTTGGTCAAAATATTGACATCGACGTCTTGATGGCAACGTACGACTCGGTGGTCTTGGCGTGTGGGGCAACTGCATGGCGCGATCTTCCGGTGCCTGGTCGCAAATTGACCGGTATCTACCAAGCGATGGAATACCTGCCGTGGGCAAACAAGGTTCAGCAGGGTGACCTGGAAGTTTCGCCCATCAACGTGAGTGGCAAGCACGTCATCATCATTGGTGGTGGCGATACTGGTGCTGACTGTCTTGGTACTTCACATCGTCAAGGCGCTGCCTCGGTGACACAACTTGAAATCATGCCACAACCACCCGAGAAGCGCGGCGGAGCAAATCCGTGGCCACAATTCGCCATGGTGTACAAAGTGACGTCGGCTCATGAAGAGGGTGGCGAGCGTTTGTTCAGCGTGAATACCGAACGCTTTATTGATGATGGTTCGGGCAATGTGCGCGCCTTGTTGATTCATGAAGTTGAAATGAAAGATGGCAAGTT
>CAMDCI010000112.1 GCA_945889715.1 Bifidobacterium breve
CTCGCAACCCGAGTGTCCGATACTCCTCGTGAGGACGCAATGGCAATGGCCGCCGAAATTGCTGGACGTAGCCCAGATGCAATTCGCGGCTCTAAGGAACTGTTTAACAGAGTGTTTTCGGCTGGTGCGGCCGAGCAGTTCGCCGAAGAGCGTCGGGTCATTGGCTCGTTGATTGGTCGCCCCAATCAGGTTGAGGCTGTCATGTCGAACTTCGAAAAGCGCGACGCCAACTTCATCGACCCGAACTGAAAACAGCAAGGTCGCCACTCTTCGGAAAATAGGCGAAAAGAGATACTCTCGCTCAGTCGCCACGGTCTTCGTTAATGGCTGTTTCTGTTTTCATCTGAGACTTGTGTCGCGGAAGGTTGCCTAGTTTGGCCGTTCTTAAAGGTGGCCTGATCGTCTGATCAAATGCAGATTTTGGATTTATTGAGGATTCTCCCTCACCCGAATTCTGATCCGTCCCTTCGGTCCTAAGTTCTGTGGGCAACTTGTTCTTCACAGTTTGAACTTAGTCGGTGTCACCTTTTTCACAAGGCGAAATTCGGCAATGAGAAACAAGCGGGCTTAATCGGTTGGCTGCAAGTCGGTGGAGGTCATAGAGTGGTCTTTGCAGATCGGGCCAGCGTTGTCCCGGGAGCCACAACCCCTTTAGTTCGTGGAACCAAGAGAGACAACGATGTACCCCCAGATCAATCCTTCTGGCCTGCCGACAGCGCATGGCCTATATGACCCTCGCTTTGAGCATGACGCTTGTGGTGTTTCGTTTGTCGCCGACATTAAGGGACGCGCATCGCACGACATCGTGATTCGTGGTTTGGGTGCACTCTGCAATATGGAACACCGCGGTGCGACTGGTGCCGAAGCTGACACTGGTGATGGTGCCGGCGTGTTGTTGCAGATTCCCGATCGTTTCTTGCGCGGTGTTGTCGATTTTGAATTACCACCCATGGGTTCGTACGTCGTCGGCATGGCGTTCTTGCCGTCAGATGTCGCAGTTGCCGCTCAGGCTCAGAGCGCGATTGAAGCCATCGCACGCGAAGAAGGCCTCACAGTTTTGGGATGGCGCGATGTTCCGACCGATCCCGCAACTCTTGGTGCTGGTGCTCGCGCCGTTATGCCGACTTTCCGTCAGTTGTTCTTAAGTGATCCAAACGGCGCCTCGGGTATCGATCTAGATCGCAAAGTTTTCGTCACTCGCAAGCGCGTTGAACATGATTTGCCTGCTGAGCAAAAGACGTATTTCCCGTCATTGAGTTGCCGCACAATTATTTACAAGGGAATGTTCACGACTCCGCAACTTGGAGCTTTCTACCCCGATCTCGCCGATGAGCGCGTCGAAAGTGCGTTGGCTTTAGTTCACAGTCGTTTCTCGACGAACACGTTCCCGTCATGGCCGTTAGCTCACCCGTATCGCTTCATTGCTCACAACGGTGAAATCAACACCGTTCAAGGTAACCGCAACTGGATGCGTACTCGTGAAGCACTTTTGCAGTCTGATCTCATCCCAGGTCTCGAACGAGCATTCCCGATTTGTACTGTTGGCGGAAGTGACTCGGCAAGTTTTGACGAGGTGCTTGAGTTGTTGCACTTTGGTGGACGTTCATTGCCGCATG
Source organism: Bifidobacterium breve (assembly GCA_945889715.1). Classification (GTDB taxonomy): domain Bacteria; phylum Actinomycetota; class Acidimicrobiia; order Acidimicrobiales; family Ilumatobacteraceae; genus Casp-actino8. Next base: position 1,617 of record CAMDCI010000112.1, read on the forward strand.
CAGTGCTCATGATGATTCCCGAAGCCTGGGAAAATCACGAAACGATGGACGCCAAGAAGCGCGCGTTCTACCGTTTCCATTCATCGTTGATGGAGCCGTGGGATGGTCCGGCATGTGTGGCCTTCACCGACGGCACCGTGATTGGCGCAGTACTCGATCGTAACGGATTGCGCCCGAGTCGTTATTGGGTCACCGATGACGACATGGTTGTACTTGCTTCTGAAGTTGGCGTCCTTGATATTGATCAAAGCAAGGTTGTGCGCAAGGGAAGATTGCAGCCTGGCCGCATGTTCTTGATTGATACTGAACAAGGTCGCATTGTCGACGATGAAGAAATCAAGCAGTCACTGGCCGCCGCTGAACCGTATGAAGAATGGTTGTCCGACGGTTTGATTGAACTCGCCGATCTTTCCGAACGCGAACACATGGTGTACAGCCACGACAGCGTGATGCGTCGCCAGCAAATGTTTGGCTATACGCACGAAGAACTCAAAGTGATTCTTGCACCAACCTCAAAGACCGGAACTGAACCGATTGGATCAATGGGAAGCGATACGCCTATTGCGGTGTTGTCGGATCGTCCGCGCCTTTTGTTTGACTACTTCCAACAATTGTTCGCGCAAGTCACGAACCCACCTCTTGATGCAATTCGTGAAGAAGTTGTGACGAGCGTCGGTTCTACCGTTGGTCCTGAAAGCAACTTATTGAACCCAGGTCCGCAGAGTTGTCGTCAATTGGTGCTGCCGTTCCCAATCATTGATAACGATGAATTGGCCAAGATCATCCATGCTGACGACGATGGGTCTTTCCCAGAACTTCATGCGCACGTTGTCTCGGGCTTGTACCGCGTTGACGGTGGCGGAGCAGCCCTGAAGGGCGCTCTTGACGACATTCGCGCTGGAGTTTCGGCGGCTATTGACGCTGGTGCTCGTGTCATCGTGTTGTCTGATCGCAATAGTGACGAGGTGTTGGCACCAATTCCGTCGTTGTTGTTGACCGCAGCAGTTCATCACCACCTCATTCGTGAAAAGACCCGCACGCAGGTTGGTCTGATTGTTGAGTCTGGTGACGCACGCGAAGTTCACCACATGGCTCTCTTGGTTGGCTTTGGTGCTGGAGCGATCAACCCGTACTTGGCCTTTGAGTCAATCGAAGACATGATTCGTGAAGACGTTCATGGTCTCGGCGGTGTTGATGCCGAGTATGCCTTGAAGAAGTACATCAAGGCTTCGGGTAAAGGCATTTTGAAAGTTATGTCAAAGATGGGCGTGAGCACCGTTGCTTCGTACACCGGAGCGCAGATTTTCGAAGCGATTGGCCTTGGGACCGAATTGATTGACGAGTATTTCACGGGCACAGTGAGTCGCCTTGGTGGAATCGGTCTCGACGAAGTCGCTTTTGAAGTTGCGTCACGTCACGCCGTTGCCTACCCAAAGAACCCAGAGCGTCGTGCTCACCGCAAACTTGAACTCGGTGGCGAGTACCAGTGGCGTCGTGAAGGTGAGCACCACGTGTTCAACCCCGAGACGGTATTCAAATTGCAGCACGCAACCCGTGCGAAGCGTTACGACATTTTCAGGCAGTACACCCAGTTAGTCAATGATCAGTCGAAGCACCTCGCAACTTTGCGTGGTCTCTTTGAATTCAATGGAGAAGGTCGCACGCCTATTTCGATTGACGAAGTTGAATCTGTATCGCACATCGTCAAGCGATTCTCGACTGGCGCAATGAGCTACGGATCAATTTCTGCCGAGGCCCACGAAACTCTTGCAGTTGCCATGAACTCGATCGGTGGTAAGAGCAATACAGGCGAAGGTGGCGAAGACTCCGATCGTTTGTATGACCCATCGCGCCGTTCGTCAATCAAGCAAGTAGCTTCTGGTCGGTTTGGCGTCACGAGTGAATACCTCGTCAATGCCGATGACTTGCAGATCAAGATGGCTCAAGGTGCCAAGCCCGGTGAAGGCGGACAGTTGCCTGGATACAAGGTGTATCCGTGGGTGGCAAAGACTCGCCACTCAACCCCAGGCGTCGGTCTCATTAGTCCTCCGCCTCACCACGACATCTATTCGATTGAAGACCTCAAGCAACTCATTCATGACTTGAAGAACTCAAACCCGTTAGCGCGAGTTCACGTCAAGTTGGTGGCCGAAGTTGGCGTAGGAACAGTCGCAGCAGGTGTGAGTAAGGCCAAGGCCGACGTGGTGTTGATTTCTGGCCACGACGGTGGAACCGGTGCATCACCATTGACTTCACTCAAGCATGCCGGTGGACCATGGGAACTTGGTTTGGCTGAAGCACAGCAGACGCTCATGTTGAATGGTTTGCGCGACCGCATCGTTGTGCAAGCCGATGGTCAGATGAAGACCGGTCGCGATGTGGTTGTGGCTGCACTGCTTGGTGCAGAAGAGTTTGGCTTCGCGACAGCTCCACTCGTGGTGAGTGGTTGCGTCATGATGCGCGCCTGCCATCTCGACACTTGTCCGGTTGGTGTTGCGACACAGAATCCAGTTCTGCGCGAACGATTCAACGGCAAGCCCGAGTTTGTTGTCAACTTCTTTGAGTTCATCGCTGAAGAAGTTCGTGAGATTATGGCCGAACTTGGATTCCGTACGGTTGAAGAGATGGTCGGACACAGCGAAATGCTCAACACCAAAACAGCGGTTGAACATTGGAAGGCTAAGGGCCTGGACATCTCGCCGATTCTTGCGGTTCCTCAGAACCCGTACCAACAGTCGATGTACAACACGGTGGCTCAAGATCATGGTTTAGGCGGAGCGCTCGACAATGAACTGATGGCTCGTGCCGCCAAGAGCATCGAGACGGGGGAGAAGATTCGTTTCTCGTCGCCCATCATGAACGTCAATCGCACGGTCGGGACAATGCTCGGCAATGCCGTGACGCGTCGTTGGGCGGGTGCTGGTTTGCCTGATGACACGATCAGTATTGACTTCACAGGTTCGGCCGGACAGAGTTTTGGAGCATTCGTTCCTCAGGGAATCACTTTGCGACTGGCCGGAGACGCCAACGACTATGTGGGCAAAGGATTGTCGGGCGGTCGTATTGTGGTGCGGCCCGATAGCGCAACATCATTTGTTGCTGAAGACAATGTCATTGCTGGCAACGTGATTGGTTACGGAGCAACGAGTGGCGAAATCTACTTACGTGGCATGGTTGGCGAACGCTTCTGTGTTCGTAATTCGGGTGCAACTGCTGTTGTTGAAGGTGTTGGTGATCACGGTTGCGAATACATGACCGGAGGTCGAGTTGTTGTACTTGGTCCAACCGGGCGTAACTTTGCCGCTGGTATGTCTGGTGGCGTTGCGTATGTATATGACCCACAAGCAGTCTTTGGTGCAAAGGTCAACTACGAGTTGGTTGATCTTGAATCACTTTCAAGTACAGATCTTGATGAGTTGAAAGCAATTCTGACAATGCATGTGACTGAAACCGATAGTGCAGTTGCCGCAAAGGTTTTGGCGGGTTGGGCAACCGAGTCAGCCAACTTCCGCAAAGTGATGCCGCGTGATTACAAGCGAGTGCTTGAAGTTATGGCTGACGCCAAATCGAATGGCCTCAGCGAAGAAGAAACGTTGAATCGTGTGATGGAGGTGGCTCGTGGGTGAGACAACTGGATTCTTGAAATGGGAACGCCAAAGCCCAATTCATCGGCCCGTGCCGGTGCGCTTGCGCGACTGGAAAGAAGTGTATGAACCATTCGACGGTGACGAACTCAATCGTCAAGCAGGTCGTTGCATGGATTGTGGTATTCCGTTCTGCAATAACGGTTGCCCTCTCGGCAACTTGATTCCCGACTGGAACGACCTCGTCTATCGCAATCATTGGAAAGAGGCGATCGAACGCCTTCACGCCACGAATAACTTTCCAGAATTCACTGGTCGCTTGTGCCCGGCACCATGTGAATCGGCATGTGTCGTTGGAATTAACTCAAATCCAGTCGCGATCAAGCAAGTTGAAGTGGAGATCATCGATCGGGCATGGGATGAAGGCTGGGTCATCCCGCAGATGCCCAGTGTGAAAACTGGTAAGCGTGTTGCTGTCATTGGTTCGGGCCCTGCCGGCTTGGCCGTTGCACAACAACTCACTCGCGCCGGACACGAAGTCACAGTTCTTGAGCGCGCTGACCGCATAGGTGGATTGTTACGTTATGGCATTCCCGAATTCAAGATGGAAAAGCGTCATGTTGATCGCCGCGTCACACAGATGGAAGCTGAAGGTACTGAGTTCAGAACCAATGCAATCGTTGGTCAAAATATTGACATTGATGTCTTGATGGCAACATACGACTCGGTGGTACTGGCATGTGGTGCGACGGCATGGCGTGACCTTCCAGTGCCTGGTCGCAAATTGACCGGCATCTACCAAGCGATGGAATACCTGCCGTGGGCAAACAAGGTTCAAGAGGGTGACCTGGAAGTTTCGCCCATCAACGTGAGTGGCAAGCACGTCATCATCATTGGTGGTGGCGATACTGGTGCTGACTGTCTTGGTACTTCACATCGTCAAGGTGCGGCGTCGGTGACTCAACTAGAAATCATGCCGCAACCACCAGTGAAGCGTGGTGAAGCAAATCCGTGGCCGCAATTCGCCATGGTGTACAAAGTGACGTCGGCTCATGAAGAGGGTGGCGAGCGTTTGTTCAGCGTGAATACCGAACGCTTTATTGATGATGGTTCGGGCAATGTGCGCGCCTTGTTGATTCATGAAGTTGAAATGAAAGATGGCAAGTT
>CAMDCI010000113.1 GCA_945889715.1 Bifidobacterium breve
GACGCCTAATTCCTCAGCAATGCTCACGGCACTGACGCTGCTGTTTCAATGCTGATTGTGGTAAATCGTCACTTTTCCGGGCTTTGCCATAGAAAAGACCGTAACCCACGTCTCAAAACTTGACATGATTGCGTCACATTTGTAACATAAATGTCATATCAGGGCACCGGTCCTGCAACAGGTCTTTTTCCGCCCGCACCTTTTGCAGAACTGGTGCCTTGATCGCGTCTCAGGATGATCGCGTCTGACGACTGTTCTGGAAAAGCGTTCAGTCTTCGATGACGCGGCGACCGTTGATCGCCCGGCCCAATGTGAGCTCATCGGCATACTCAAGATCGCCACCCACTGGCAGCCCCGAAGCCGGTCGGGTGATGCGGATATTGAAAGGCTTCAAAATTCGGCTGAGGTACGAGGCCGTCACTTCGCCCTCGGTGTTGGGATTCGTGCACACGATGATCTCGGTGATCTCTTCATTCGACAAACGCATCACGAGTTCACGAATTTTCAATTGATCGGGACCGACGCCATCAATGGGATTCATCACACCAAGCAACACGTGATACCGACCACGAAATTCACCAGTGCGTTCGAGGGCAATGATGTCGCGACTTTCTTCAACAACGCACAACACCGACGGGTCACGGCGAGGGTCGGCACAAATCGGACACAATTCGTCTTCAGCAAAATTGAAACAACGCGCGCAAAACCGAACGCGGGCTTTGGCATCGGTTATGGCAAATGCCAAACGATCAACATCTTCATCGGGAAGCTTGAGCAGATGAAAGGCAATACGTTGGGCTGACTTGGGTCCGATACCTGGCATGCGACCAAGTTGATCGATCAAAGTTTGTACAGGAATGGTGTACGAAGCAGCCACTCTTATTGGTCCTCAGCCAGAATCTCTGAACCAGGAAATGCATCAGCCAAATTTGTTTCCGTCGCCTTATTGGAAACGGTTGGCAACTGCTTGATTTCTTCAATGTCAACGAATTCTTCTTCGGCCACTTCCTCAACGACTTTCGCCTTGGGCGCACGTGGTTCTTCAGAACGAGTTTCAACCACAATCGCGCACTTGCCACCAGCGACCTTAAAGATGACCGCCGAAAGATCGGACAAATATTCATTCACACGTTTTGCTGATGGTTCGTTGTCAACCATAAGAACCAATTGACCGTCACGTTCGGTGGGCTTAGCCATAAGAGCTACCGCTCGACGCATGCCCTTCAATTCACCAATCACCCCGTCATTCCAATTTTCAATAACTGCCGCAATTGACATTGCGCTTGTTGATGCCGGCGTAACAGGAGCAGGTGCGACTACTTCACTACTCGGCGCAGCAGATTTCGCTGGCGCAACAGCAAGGGCGGGTTCGGGTCGTACGGCAGGCGCACTTGGATCTTGGGCGACTCGCCCACCCAAAACAGCGCGACCAGTTGCAGGATTCACTGGTGCAGGGGCAATTTGCGGCCGATTTTCCAGTTCTTTTTCGAGTCTTTCGACTCGAGCCAACAATGATTCGATCCCCATTTGTAACTCGCGATGTACGAGGCGCACCAAGGCAACTTCAAGCACAACACGCGAGTCAGGAGCATTGCGCATGTCGTTAATTGCTAGACCCAACGTCTCGATGACTTTGACAATGCGCGGTGTACCAAGTCGGCTGGCTTGTGCTGCGACTTCGGCAGCACGATCTTCGGGTAACTGCACAAGTTCGGGGGCCATTTGCGTCAAGAACGCATCGCGCATGTGTCGGACCAAGTCGTTCACGATGGTACGCGGATCACGTCCGAAGTTGACGGTGTGCGCAACGGCAGCCAACAAACGACCAGCGTCATATTCAATGAGTGCATCAACGAATTCGTCAAGGGGCGTGACCTCGTCAACCATGCCACCGGTTGCTGCAGCAAGTTCAAGTGCCGACAAAGTGTCCCGCGCTGAACCACCACCTTGACGTAACACCGCATTAATTGAGGCATCGCTGATATCGATACCAGCATCAGAAGCAACCCAACGCACGTGCGCTTCAAGTTCGTCGATAGGTAACAAATGGAATTGCAAATGTTGCGTACGACTACGAATCGTTTCAGCAACTTTTTCGGGATCGGTTGTTGCCAAAACAAACACAACGTGCGACGGTGGCTCTTCAAGAGTTTTCAGCAGTGCAGCCGACGCACCCTTAGACAACATGTGCACTTCGTCAAGAATGTACACCTTGTGACGTCCTGGCGAACCGAGTGACGCTGCAGCAATGATTTCACGAATATCTTCAACGCCGTTGTTGCTTGCGGCATCAAGTTCGATGACGTCAAAACTGTTGCCCTCTTGCACGGCTAAACACGAACCACATGCACAACATGGTTCACCGTCCTTTGAATTTTCACAGTTCAGAACTTTGGCGAGAATTCGCGCAGTCGTAGTTTTACCCGTGCCGCGTGGACCTGAGAATAAATAGGCATGGCCTTCACGTGAGTTGGCAACCGCGTTCTTGAGCGCGCGCACAACATGCTCTTGACCCTTGAGTTCAGAGAAACGTTGCGGCCGATACCGGCGATAGAGAGATTGAACAGCCATCGCTTGAGACTGTAGTGGTGAGGTGTTGCGAACGATGCTTCAACTTCCCAAGATCGCATGTGCCAATGATCCCGAAATCTGTGTGTGCCCATATTCAGGAGGTCGCGGAGAACTACCGTTAAGGGTGATCATGTCTGTCCTTACTGCCACCTCACCTACAACTCGCCCGCGTCGGTCATTGCGTACTGCTGTCCAGGGTTTGTTTGTTGGTCTGTTTGTCGCTCTGAGCGCTGGCCTGTTCTTGGGCGCCCAGCCTGTACGGGCCGAAACGACATTGGTGTCATCTAGCCCAGCTGATGGCGAAAAGGTAGCGACTTCACCCACTCAGATCGTCGCCGTCTTTAGTGCCGCGATACCAAATAATGCCGTTATGCAGGCAGTATGTGAGGGTCGTCCAGCCCCCATCGGAACCGTGACGGTTGGTGCAGACGGAATTTCACTCATCGCCACAGTCACCGCAGCCCTGCCGATTGGCACCTGCAATGTCACCTATTCGGCGCCTCAAGCCGACGGCAAAGTGGCAACTGGTGGTTTTTCCTTTGAAGTTCTCGACCCCGCGACGGCTGATCCGGGCGATCTGGGTGGCGATGTCACCGACGGCGGCAACTTGGCCGTTGATCCACCCCCCGTGAGTGGACCCCTCAGTCTTTTCCGAATTCTCGCCTATTTATCGCTCGCCGCACTGTTCGGTGGAATTGCTTTTATTCGTTGGACGTGGCCCGAAGGTATCAACGACGACGCAACGTATCGATTCCTGAAATACGCGTTCTCTGTGGCATTGGTGAGCAACTACGTCGTCGTCGCATTGCGGTCCGCGTTGCTCTCAGGCGACTCGGTGTTCGGTTCATTTATTCCACTGAGTTGGGGCGAGCTCTTCCATGACGCGAGTGGCATTTCGGCCGTGTTGCGCGTTGTCTTGATAGCCGCTTGCGGCATTGTCGCGTTGCGCCCAGATCGTATTTTTGATCCGCAATCACAAATTGTTTCACTCGCCTTACCCGCTGCGGCCATGGCAACATTCGGGCTCACTCGAGTAGTAGACGACTTCTCGGCTCTTGGCACAATCGCTGGAATTGTGCATGTTCTGGCAGCCGGCATGTGGCTAGGAGGCCTGGTTTTCTTGGCTCAATCGGTATTGATTGGGCCAGGCGAAGAAGACCTGATGCACGCCATTCGAACCTTTTCACGGCAAGCAAACATCTACATCGGCGTCACGGTCGTTGCCGGAATTGTGCAGTTTTACCAAATGGATGGCGGCGAATTTCTAACAAGTCGTCATGGCCGCTTGGTCATCGTCAAAGTGATCGGCGTTGCCGGCATGGTGTATGTCGGTGGAGCAGCACGGCAGTTCATCAATCATCAATTAGCAAAAAAGCGCGAACTCAGTGGTCGCACTGCTCAACAACTTCGCAAAGCAGTCCTCTCCGAAATCGGCATCGGCATCTTGGTCTTAGTCTTCACGTCTTGGTCGGTCGCCACCTTGCCACCCAATGTGACTCCCCCCGGATCAGACCGCACCAACTACGCCTTTGTCGGCGATCGCTCTGGTGGTGAGTTTGACGTTCAACTCAAAGTCACGCCAGCCACGGTCGGTCTCAACGCAGTTCGTATCGATGTGCATTCGCCATCGACCGGTCTGACCGATCTCACCGTGCAGTTCAACCCGCCCACCAACAACACCGCAAGCGTGACCCTCAATGTCCCACTCGATGGCGTCGGAGCAGCCCGACTTCCGATGAGTGAAGGAGTCCCGTTCGGCGCTCCCGGCCTGTGGACAATCATCGTGACCGGCAACGGACCCGATGGTCCACTGCCGTCGGTGACGTACACCGTGTCGGTGATGGCCAATTCCAGCGATTCGGGCACCACCGGAACCGACATCACGACCACCTCGTTGGCCATCTCAGTTGATGGTTCACCGGCAACCGTGGTCGTCCCCCTTGGCGGCACCACGGTTCCTGGTGCGGCCACCCCCGCAGCCGGAATCCAACCGGTCACCGCCACGGTCGTCACCTCGGTTCCTTAAGCCAGTTGCGAGTATCGTTCACGGGGTGACTAGTGCTAACCCCATGCAAGACAAACTCGCCGACCTCCTTCAGCGCAAAGAACAGGCGCTCCATGCGGGGTCACCCCGTTCGGTAGAACGGCAACACGAAAAAGGTAAGTTGCTGGCCCGTGAACGGCTGGACTATTTGCTCGATCCTGGCTCGTTCCAAGAACTTGACATGCTGGCTCGTCACCGCGCCCATGCCGCTGGTCTCGACGAGCACCCATACACCGACGGGGTCATCACGGGCTGGGGCACTATTGAAGGTCGCAAGGTCTTTGTTTTCTCGCAAGACTTCACCGTGTTCGGTGGAGCACTTGGTGAAGTGTTCGCTGAGAAGATTCACAAGTTGATGGACATGGCGCTGCGCGTTGGCGCCCCCGTCATCGGACTCAACGACGGTGCCGGTGCACGTATTCAAGAAGGTGTTGTTTCACTCGCAAGTTACGGTGGCATCTTCTACCGCAACGTGCAATCAAGCGGTGTGATTCCACAGATCTCGGTCATTCTCGGACCATGTGCCGGCGGAGCCGTGTACTCGCCCGCGATGACCGACTTCATTTTCATGGTGCGCGAGAGCAGTCACATGTTCATCACTGGACCTGATGTTGTGAAGACTGTAACTGGCGAAGAAGTAACGCTTGAAGAACTTGGTGGCGCAATGAGCCACGCCAGCAAGAGCGGTGTTGCCACATTTGTTTCGGCCGATGAGAAGTCATGCCTTGAGGATGTGCGCTTCTTGATGTCGTTCATGCCGCAAAACAACATGGAAGAACCGCCGACCATTGACACCGGTGATGATCCCGATCGTTTGTGCCCCGACTTACGCGACATTCTTCCTCCATCACCTAACCAGCCCTACGACATGAAGAAGGTCATTGCATCCATCGTTGACGACGGTGAATTCTTTGAATATTTCCCACATTGGGCCAAGAGCATCGTGTGCGGATTTGTGCGTATTGATGGTCACTCGGTTGGTGTTGTTGGCAACCAACCGTTGTTCCTTGCTGGTGTTCTTGATATTGAAAGCGCCGAAAAAGCTGCTCGCTTTGTGCGCACCTGCGATGCTTTCAATATTCCGTTGCTCACCATGGTGGACGTACCTGGCTTCTTGCCTGGCGTTGATCAAGAGTACGGCGGTATTATTCGTCACGGTGCAAAGTTGCTCTACGCGTATTGCGAAGCAACAGTTCCACGAATTCAAATTATTACGCGCAAGGCGTACGGCGGAGCGTACGTGGTGATGGACTCAAAGTCGATTGGTTCCGACTTGTCATATGCGTGGCCAACTGCCGAACTCGCAGTGATGGGCCCGAACGGTGCTGTTGAAATCGTGTACCGCCGCGAATTGCAACAAGCCGCCGATCCGGTTGCACGTCGTGCTGAACTTGTTACTGAATACACCGAGAAGTACGCCAACCCATACGCAGCTGCCGAGCGCGGTTACATCGATGACGTCATCGACCCCGCCGAGACTCGTCAAAAAATTGTTGCTGGTTTCCGGATGTTGCGTACCAAGCGCGAAGATTTGCCACGCCGCAAGCATGGCAATATGCCGTTATGAGTCAGCAAATTTCGCCGATGCCCACAGACGAGGAAGCAGTCGTCATTGCGGCTGCCATCGAAGCTCTGTGGCCACGACCTGTCATGGGCGAAAACGTTGTTGCGGCCCGACAAAATGCGTGGCGCTTCAGCGGACGTTGGTGGGC
>CAMDCI010000114.1 GCA_945889715.1 Bifidobacterium breve
CTGAGCGGCTTGCCGGCTTCTGCGGCGTAGAGGTCTTTCAATAAATATGGGACGCCACGAAACGGGCCTTCGGGAAGATCGCTACTTGTCGCGAGTTGTCGTGCTGCATCAAACCAGCGATATGTCAAAGCGTTCAGTTTGCTGTCGTATCGCTCAACACGCTCAATGGCGGCATTGACCATTTCAAGCGGTGTGACTTTGCCAGAGGCGACTAATTCGGCTTGAGCGGTGGCATCGAGCCAGCGGGTGTCATCGGCGAGTGAACTCATAATTAAATTGCTAGCAGGTTTGGCTAAGGTAAACGGTCTGTGTCTGTCCCGAAACAATTAAATCCAGCCGAAAGCACTCGTGATTTGTTGCGAGTGGGGCCAGTTCGCAACCTGTTGGGTTCCAGCGTTTTCACATCTTCTGGGGTGATGTTGCAGGCAACGGTTCTGGGCAAGCAGATTTATGACATCACGGGACGTGAACTCGATATCGGTTTACTTGGTCTCGCAGAATTTCTCCCGGCTGCATTATTGGTCCTGGTGACAGGTTCTGTTGCCGATCGATACAACCGCAAAATCGTCGGTGGAATCGCAGTCGCATTTGAACTTCTTTGTTCAATCGCATTGGCGTTTTATGCGCTATCAAAGCCGACTGCGATGTGGCCGCTCTTTGTCATTGCCTTTGTGTTCGGCTGCGCGCGTGCGTTTGCTGCGCCAGCGGTTCGTTCAATCCCGCCGATGGTCGCGCCAGATGGCGCTCTGCCTCGAACAATTGCTATGTATTCAGCGACATGGACGACTGCGGCAATCATCGGTCCGGCAACTGCGGGCTTCTTATACGCAGTAGATCCGAGCGTGGCCTATTTTGTGTCGGCAGTTTTGATCGCTATTGGTGTGTCATTTTTACTCTCCATTAAATTTCTTCGATCTCCAACTGCTCGCGCAATAAAAGACAAAGCCGAGAAAGTATCGCTGCACACTGCGCTTGAGGGCTTGCGATTCATCCGCCGTACGCCCATCTTGCTGGCGGCAATTTCGTTAGATCTGTTTGCGGTGCTCTTTGGTGGTGCGGTTGCTCTCTTGCCAGCGATTGCCGAGGATCAACTTCAGGTTGGAGATGTTGCCTATGGATGGCTGCGCGCTGCTCCTGGGATTGGTGCGGCAATCATGGCTGTATTCCTTGCATCACGACCTATCACTCGCAATGTTGGGCGGACCTTATTGTTCGTGGTTGGTTTATTTGGAGTGGCCACAGTGGCTCTTGGCATGACTACTTCGTACATCGTCGCGTTCGCGGCATTGATTCTGTTGTCGGGATCAGACATGATCAGTGTCTACATTCGTGGAACGCTGGTGCCGTTGGTGACGCCTGATGACAAGCGCGGCCGTGTGATGGCGGTCGAAAATGTTTTCATTGGTGCAAGTAATGAGTTGGGTGCATTTGAGAGTGGCGTGGCAGCGCAAGCATTCGGCACTAAGACTGCAGTCATTGGGGGTGGATTGGCAACGCTTGGAATCGTCGCCGTATATTCAGTTTTCTTTCCGACACTGCGCCGAGTAGATCGTTTTGAAGACCTTGAAGGCCATGGCGATGAAGTTACGCAGTAATCACAATTCTGATGTCGGGTTGGGTTCTACACGGGTATTCTTGACCCATTATGAAAAGCCTTCGATTGACCAAACTTTTCAAAGAATTTCGCGACTTCATTAATAAGGGAAACCTGCTGGCCATCGCAGTCGGTTTCGTCATTGGTGGAGCCTTTTCGGGTCTCGTCAAATCTATGGTTGAAGAAGTTGTCATGCCGATTGTGGCGATTCCTTTTGGCACTCCAAATTTTGATGATGCACTTATTCTTCATGTCAATGATGCTGAAATTCGTTTCGGTGCATTCTTGACTGTTGCCGTCACTTTTATTTCAATCTCATTTGTTCTGTTCTTGATGCTGAAGGCGTATAACAAGGCCACGGGGACTGAGGCAGTTGCACCGCCGACACCCGACGTGCTTTTGCTCACATCTATTCGTGATGAACTGAAAACTATTCGCGAACAGGGCACTACTCAATGAATTTTTCTCGAGACAACTTGCGCCGCTGTGCTGCTCTTACAGTTTTTCTAATAGCAGTTGTCGCATGTGGGTCATCGGGTTCTGATGGAGTGACGACTACAGCGGTAAACGGAACTGTCGCTGGTGTTGGCAATTTGCCCGACCAAGTTTCAACAACTCCAGTTGATCCGGCTTCGCTAACTTCAGCACCAATTGGAAGTCGCCCGCTCACTGTCGGTGAACTCTCCAATGGACCGCGGCTCCTGATGATCGGCGATTCAATTTTTGCTGCGGTATCTCGTCGCTTTAGCAATATGGCATGCGATCGCTTGGTTCCACTGGGCTGGCAAGTCGCAGTTGAGGCCGAGCGCGGACGTTTTATTGATTTGGGCTTGCGCATTGTGAACAAAAAGTTGCCGCAAGGCTTTGATGCCGCGGTCCTCTTTCTTGGAACGAATTATGGAAAGAAGCAAGATGTCTACAAGGAATATCTCGACAAGATCCTTGATGAGTTGGCTCCACGCCCGGTGATTATTCTCACTGCGACGGAATACAAGCCTTTTATTCGGGAAGTCAACACAGTCATTGAAGAAGAAGTACGTACTCGCGATAATTTGTGGCTCGTCGATTGGCGTGAGATTTCAAAGACACCAGGGGTACTCTGGAAAGACGGAATCCACCCCGTTGATGAAGGCAATGTATTGCTGATGGATTCAATCATTGAAGCTTTAGGCAATGCTCCTGGTGATGTGCCGGGTGAATGTCTGAAAGTCGAATTTAAAGACGATGCACCATTATCAAATTTGCTTCCAGTAACAACCAATGTTGAAACAACGTTGGTTGGCTCGACCTCTGTCGTTGCTGCGAGTACTTCTGTGCCCACTAGTTCGACAGTTGCTGTCGCAACAACTACTCCACCAGGTACGACACTTCCGCCAACGACTTCAACGACAACTGGTCCGTAAATAGCAAGATAAAGCTCGGATACCTGTCACGGTGGTTGCGCATGGCGTTTTGAACCAACACACTTGAGGGGTGCTTCAGGTCCAATCGCTTTCGGTGGAGATTGGTGGTCGTCTCGTTGTCGAGAATGCCACCTTCACCGTCATGCCCAAGGACAAGGTCGGACTCGTGGGTCGTAACGGAGCTGGCAAGACAAGTCTGTTTAAAGTTCTTGGTGGCGAGGCTGAACCAATAGCCGGAAAGATTATGCGTAAAGGTGGGTTTGGGTACCTGCCCCAAGATCCCCGCATTGCCGGAATCTACGACGGACGAACGGCAATTTCTCACATCTTGTCGGGCCGTAACGTTGACGATGATTTGATGCGGCTTGAAAAGCTTCGCATCGCGATGGAAGAAGATGCGAGTGAACGAAATGTCTCGCGTTATAGCAAGGCCGAAGAAGAGTTTTCGCTGAAGGGCGGTTATGCCGCCGAGAGTGAAGCCCGAAGTATCGCTGCTGGCCTGGGTATGAGTGGTACGCGGCTCGATCTTCCTGTTGGTGTGTTGTCGGGTGGAGAACGTCGTCGTGTTGAACTGTCACGAATTCTGTTCGCTGGCAGTGATGCGTTGTTGCTTGACGAACCGACTAACCACTTAGATATTGATGCAAAGACTTGGTTACTTGGTTTCTTGCGTCAATATCGTGGCGCACTTTTAGTGATCAGCCACGACCTTGACTTGCTCGATGAGGCAATCACCCGTGTATTGCACCTAGATCGTGACGCCGAAGATGCCACGGGTCATGTCATTGAGTACAAAGGCACATATAGCCAGTACCGACGCTCGCGCGCCGAAGACGAAGAACGCATGATTAAAAAGGCTGCTTTGCAGTCTAAAGAAATCAATCGTCTGCAAACTGTTGTTGATCGTTTTGGCGCAAAGGCAACTAAGGCTGCGATGGCTCACAGCATTGAGAAGCGAATTGATCGTTTGCAAGGAGAGAAAGTTGTCGCCCCAACCGGTGGGCGTGTGCTGCAAGTGAAATTCCCTGATCCGCCACCGTGTGGTGTGACAGTGATTGAAACTAAGCACCTATGTAAGGGCTACGGCGGACCCCCTGTGTTCGAAGATGTCACATTTGATCTTGGTCGTGGAGAGCGCTTGTTGGTTCTTGGTTTAAACGGTGCAGGAAAGACAAGTTTGCTACGAATTCTTGCCGGTGAAACCAAGGCCGATCTCGGTGATTACTCATTTGGTCACCAGGTGAACTGTGGTTACTACGCGCAAGAGCACGACAACCTCAATACCGATGCAACATTGCTTGAAAACATTCGCCGTGAAGTTCCAGCCGGTGTTTCGCTGACCGAAACACAGTTGCGAGCACTACTCGGAATGTTCGGCTTGTCGGGCGACAAAGTGAATCAGAAATCAGGAACTTTGTCGGGCGGAGAAAAGACCAAGTTGGCCCTAGCGATGTTGATGGTCGGTCGAAATAACTTGTTGTTACTTGACGAACCAACCAACAACCTTGACCCAGCGAGCCGTGAGGCAGTAGCCAATGCTTTGTCGGGATGGAAGGGCGCGATTATTTTCGTGAGCCACGACACCGAATTCGTTGAGCATCTCAAGCCAACCAAGGTGTTATTGATGCCTGATGGCCAAGTTGACTACTTCAGTCATGACTGGCTCGAGCTCGTCAGCCTCGCCTAAGCCTCGATCCTTCTCACGAGTTCGGCAGGCGTTATGGTTACCCCATGCGCATAGGAATTTTTGGTGGAGCTTCTAACGACGGAACAATTGATGCCATGGTGGCCGAGGCTCGAAGAGCCGAAGCTGATGGTTTTGCGAGCTATTGGGCTCCGCAAATCTTTGGTCACGATGCTCTGACTGCGTTGGCAGTCATTGGGCGCGAAGTTCCGCGAATCGAACTCGGCACCAGTGTTGTGCCGACGTACCCACGTCACCCAATGATGATGGCTCAGCAAGCATTAACTGTTAATGCCGCTGCTGGTGGTCGCTTGTGTTTGGGCATCGGTCTCAGTCACCAGATCGTTGTTGAATCGATGTGGGGTATGAGCTTTGATAAGCCTGTACGACACATGCGTGAGTACCTCGAAGTGATGATGCCCCTACTTGAAGGCAAGCCGGTGTCGCACGCGGGCGAAGCCTTCAATGTGAATGGCGGCGTGAGCGTTCCTGGTGGCACTCGTCCAAATGTTGTGATTGCTGCGCTTGGTGAGCAGATGCTCAAAGTGACCGCAGCATTGGCTGACGGAACTCTAACGTGGTGCACAGGTCCGCAAACTTTGGCTAACCACACCATTCCAACGTTGAAGGCTGCTGCTGATAAAGCGGGCCGCGATTCAACTCGTGTTATTGCGGCATTGCCAGTGTGCGTCACAAACGATCGCGAAGCTGCGCTGAAGCGTGCCGCTCAAGTGTTTGTGGTGTACGGACAGTTGCCGAGCTACCGCGCGATGCTCGACAAGGAAGGCGCTGCTGGTCCGGCCGATATCGCAATCATCGGAAGTGCATCCGAAGTTGCCGATCGCATTATGGCTTTGGGCGAAATTGGAGTCACCGATTTTGCCGCTGTTGAATTTGGTGCAACACCAGATGAAGTTGCCGAAACTCGTTCAGTGGTGAAGTCACTTCTGAAATAGTCGCGTTATCAATCAAGCAATATCTATTGATGGGGGAAATCAATGGGAACAGGACTTTCTGTTACGAAGGCTGATGGCGTTGCGCGGATTGTGCTGAATAGCCCGCCGATCAATCTGTTCACATTTGATTTCTTTCTTGAAACTGCGAAGGTGATTAGTGATCTTGCGGTTGCGGATGACGTTCGGGTCGTTCTTATCTCGTCGGCAAATCCGGAGTTCTTTATCGCTCATTTCGATGTAGCCGCGATTCTGACTTTCCCAACACAAACTGCTCCTGGGACCGAATTGAATTCGTATCACGTGATGTGTGAAACATTGCGAACGATGCCCAAGGCGACAATCGCGGTCATTGAAGGCCGAGTGGGCGGAGGCGGAAGTGAATTGGCGTTGAGCTGCGATATGCGGTTCGCCGTTTTGCCTCATGGTGATCATCCGGGCGCAGTTTTTAATCAACCCGAAGTTGGACTCGGAATCATTCCTGGTGGAAGTGGAACGCAACGTTTGGCGCGACTCATGGGTCGATCGCGTGCACTTGAAGTTGTGTTGGGCTGTGATGACTTCGATGCAGTTGAGGCCGAGCGATATGGGTGGGTGAATCGTTCGTTGCCCCATGACGAGTTGTGGCCTTTTGTTGAACGATTGGCGCGGCGAATTGCTTCGTTCCCGGCCCATGCGATTGC
>CAMDCI010000115.1 GCA_945889715.1 Bifidobacterium breve
CCCAAATAAGCGAGCATCACGACGCCTCGTTGCGTGGCAATCCAGGCAACTGGTCGGAACAAAAGAAAAGGACTCGTCAACACTCCGGCACCCAAAAAGAGCACGCCCATGACAGCAGTTGAATCGAGTTTTTGCTCAATCAGAACCGCAGCACATTCGGTATAAATCGCGTACGACAAGCCGGCGATTAAAGCCGACAGAACACCCGCAATTTTTACGTCTGATCCAGAATCTTGCGCCGAGGACAAAAACGTTAAGCCGATAGCAAGGATGACGGCAGCGAGGTACCACAGACGGTGCGGTGCGGGTCGGTGTCGAAATGCGCCGATTATTCGGGCAAAAAGAGGGCTACTTCCGATCGTGATGACCGTTGCAATAGCGACCCCGGCATGGCGCGTCGAATAGAAAAAGCACAGCTGATAGGTGCCGACTCCGACCGCCCCGAACCCGGCAACCCAGAATTGATTGAGTACCGATCGAAAATGCCGAAAACTCAGGGCGGCAAGCCCAACACCGCCGACTAAAAGTCTGACCACCCCAGCATTGACCGGATCAACCCCTTGCGGGCCGTTGGCTAGAACCGTTCCGGTGGTACCAAAAAGGGCGGCCGCACCAAGGATCAACAAAATCGATCGAAAGTATGATTTGTTTGCAATTTTGGGAGTTCCAACTGACATAGGTCCTGCACTACGCTATGACAATTGTGGGTGGGCTCGTGGGACTTGCGTTAAATGCCTTCAGGGGAGAGTTGAATTTCTAGTGAAATCATCGATGCAATCTTCTCTCGTCGTTCGGCTGCTCATCCTCGCAACCGCAATTTTTTCGGTGCTCGGATTTGCTTTGAGCCCAGCTCAGGCCGAAGACAGCGAATACGCACTACGTATTCAAGTAAAGGATCAAGGTCGATCCGCGGACGGCAAAACTGACAACCAACCCGTTCCAGGTGTTGAAGTCACCGTCACCGATTCAACAGGCCTAGTGATTGAAACAGGAGTCACTGACTCTGAAGGTATTTTGATTATCTCAGTCCCATCACGCGCCGACTACACGGTGTCTTTGAACGAAGAGACTTTGCCGTCAGCTGAAAAACTCGATGCGAAGACTCCAGCAGTTCAAAAGGTTCTCACTGATTCGTTCGTGACTAAAACCAAGGTCGTTACCTATTTCACTGGTGAGTCACAGAATGTTTCCCAATCTGGCTTCGAGCGTGTCGCTCAAAGATTTTCGGATGGAATTCGATTAGGCCTGATTTTGGCGATGTGTTCAGTTGGACTGTCTCTCATTTTTGGAACCACCGGCCTCACTAACTTCGCCCATGGCGAGATGGTGACTTTCGGTGGAGTCATGGCCTTTGTTTTTAACGTTACAGGCCTGACCTTCCTCGGCTTTTTAAGCTTCATACCGGGTATTCGCGATGACGGAACCTTCCATATTTTTTGGGCGGCACCGATCGGCATCATTTTGGGTGGCGGTTTTGGTTGGGCCTTAAATAAGGGAATTTTCGGTCCTTTACGTCGCCGCGGAGTCGGACTTGTGACTCAAATGGTTTTGACCGTTGGGTTGTCAATCGCCTTGCGAAACTTCTTTCTTTCTAGGTTTGAAGGTCGCACCCGACCCTTCGCCGATTTCTCTTTACAAAAGGCTTGGGATCTTGGCCCGATCAACATCACCCCGCGAGATTTCGTCGTCTCAGTCCTGTGCTTGATTATCTTGATCGTGACCGCACTTGGCTTGCGATTCACCCGTCTTGGAAAAGCCACTCGTGCAGTTTCGGATAATCCAGACCTGGCTTCAGCAACCGGAATTGATTCCGAAAAAGTTATTCGTCTGGTTTGGATTTTGGGTGGATGTTTAGCCGCCGCCGGCGGAATTTTCAGAGGGCTCGATGAGCAAGTGAGTTTTGATATGGGCGGTCGTTTGTTGTTCTTGTTGTTCGCAGGCATCACGCTCGGAGGTCTCGGAAGCGCGTTTGGAGCTCTTGTCGGTGGATTCGTCATTGGAATATTGGTCGAGGTGTCGAGTCTGGTTGTGCCCACTGAGCTCAAGACTGCTCCAGCTCTACTCATACTTATTTTGGTTCTGCTACTGAGACCTCAAGGAATTTTGGGTCGCGCACAGAGGGTTGGGTAGTCATGGATTGGAATCTCATTTTTGAAAACACCCTCAAAGGGATCATCGGTATCAACGCGGTGTACTTCGCGATTGCCGCTTTAGGTTTGAACGTTCAGTTTGGTTATACCGGATTGTTGAATTTTGGCCAAGCAGGATTCATGGCCTGTGGCGCTTACGGCCTAGGAATGACCGCTCATTATTTTGACATTTCATTTTGGTGGGGAATTCCTATCGGGATACTTTTCTCGGTTCTTCTCGGTCTCTTGATGGGTATACCAACATTGCGGCTTCGAGCTGATTACCTCGCCATTGTCACGATCGCCAGCGCTGAGATCATCCGGTTAGTTGTGCGTTCCGTAAAATTCAAAACGTATTTCGGTGGTAGCGACGGGATTAACGGCTTTTCCGACAGTTTCCGCTCGCTAGGTAATGACTTCGGTATTCAAGAAGCTGACCAGTACGGCTTTTGGCCCTTCAAGTTCACCGGACGCGAGTTGTGGACTCTCATTATTGGCTGGTTACTTGTTGCCCTGTTTGGATTCGTGGTCTATAAGTTGATGAAATCGCCGTGGGGACGCGTCTTGAAGGCAATCCGCGAAGACGAAGATGCTGTGAAATCCCTCGGCAAGAATGTGTATTCGTACAAGATGCAATCACTCATTCTTGGTGGTGTGATCGGAACGGTTTCCGGAATGATCTTTGCGCTCGACCGAGGAAGCGTGCAGCCCGACAACTACAGCCGCGACCTCACCTTCTATATTTTGACGGCCCTTGTACTTGGCGGCGTTGCCAAAGTGTCGGGCTCGATTGTTGGATCAATGATGTTCTGGGGTCTGTTCACATTCATGGACAACTTCCTTCGTCAAGTCGCCAAAGACCCAGTGAGTATCGGCAATTTCACCATCATGAAATCCACGCAAGTCGGACAACTGAACTTCATTTTGA
Source organism: Bifidobacterium breve (assembly GCA_945889715.1). Lineage (GTDB taxonomy): Bacteria > Actinomycetota > Acidimicrobiia > Acidimicrobiales > Ilumatobacteraceae > Casp-actino8. Next base: position 3,058 of record CAMDCI010000115.1, read on the forward strand.
TCGGCATCACCTTGATTCTTTTGATGGTGTTTCGACCCCAGGGAGTCTTCGGAAATCGTCAGGAGATGGCGTTCGATGGACACTGAACGAACTTACGGCGAAGTTGCTACTCGAGCACGCGAATCGTTCCAGGATGTCGAACGTATTCCAGGAGCTCGAAAACAAGACTCGATTTTGACTGCTGACAATGTTCGCCGCGAATTCGGGGGAATCATCGCGGTTGATGTTGAGCACTTCGAAGTGCAAAAAGGTTCAATCACTGCCTTGATCGGTCCAAATGGCGCAGGTAAGACAACGTTCTTTAATTTGCTCACCGGCTTTGATCAACCAAACTCGGGCCAGTGGAATTTCAACGGCAAGTCAATGAACGGGGTTGCTTCTCATCGAACAGCTGCGCTTGGCATGGTTCGAACTTTTCAACTCACCAAAAGCCTGACCAAACTTTCAGTGATCGAGAACATGCGCCTTGGCGCAACCGACCAAAAAGGCGAGAAGTGGTGGAACGGATTGTTTGCGGCAGTGTGGAAGGGTCAAGAAGCTGAAATCACTGAGCGCGCTGACGAACTTCTTGCTCGGTTCAAAATGGACCACATGCGCGACGAATACGCCGGATCACTCTCTGGTGGTCAGCGCAAGTTGCTTGAGATGGCTCGTGCACTCATGACGAATCCGACATTGGTGATGTTGGACGAACCAATGGCCGGCGTGAACCCAGCCTTGAAACAATCGTTGAATCAGCACATTCGTGGCCTTCGTGACGATGGAATGACCGTCCTGTTTGTCGAACACGACATGGATATGGTGCACGATGTGTCCGACTGGGTGATTGTTATGGCTGAAGGACGAATCATCGCTGAAGGAACTCCTGACGACATCGCCAAGAATTCTGCGGTGATTGATGCCTACTTGGGTGCTCGTCAGGGTCAATCGTTGTTGGAAGGTGAATGATGGAAGATACTGCGATCCTTCGGAGTTCGGATCTTGTTGCTGGATATATCCCCGAGGTCAATATTTTGAATGGCTGCGATGTCGTGGTCAATGCTGGGGAATTTGTTGGCATCATTGGGCCAAATGGTGCAGGAAAATCGACGTTACTCAAAGCAGTTTTGGGACAGTGCAAAGTTCGCTCGGGGACCGTGACATTGATGGGCCAAGACATTACAGGTCGTAAGGCTCACGAGTTAGTCCCGATGGGTGTTGGCTATGTGCCTCAAAACAAGAATGTCTTTCCAAGCCTGACTGTTAAAGAGAACCTAGAAATGGGTTGCTTCTTGAAGCCTTCGGTGTTTCATGATCGCTTTGATTACGTTGTCAGTCTTTTCCCAAAGCTGGGTGACCGCGCTGCACAACGTGCCGGAGCATTATCAGGTGGGGAGAGGCAAATGGTTGCTATGGGCCGGGCTCTCATGCTTGAACCGAAAATCTTGCTTCTGGACGAACCATCAGCTGGATTGTCACCGGCGCTCCAAGATGAAGTCTTTGTGCAGTGCCGAACGATCAACTCAACAGGTGTCGCCATCTTGATGGTTGAACAGAATGCCCGACGTTGCTTGCAAGTAGTGAATCGGGGATATGTTCTCGACCAAGGTCGGAGCGCTTACACGGGAAGCGGGCGTGAACTGCTCTCGGACCCCAATGTCATCGAGTTGTATCTTGGTACCTTGGCGAAGTCCTCAGGTGGCTGACTAATTTTTTTTTGGGTTGCAGAAATGACCGCAATACGCCCGGTTTTCGCCACCAGAAAATCAAAGCGAGAATAGAAAAGGCCCCCGGTTTCCCGGGGGCCTTTCCAGTTCCTCACTAGTTACTGATCGGATTGATCACTTACCAGTGTCGAAGTTTTCTCCAAGTGCGTTACCCATGTTGCCATCGGTGCCGTACCACTTCTTGACCTTCGGGCCGATTCCGCTTTCAACGGCGGTACGCAAGATGCGGCTACCTTCGTCGAACGAGACCAACACAATGGCGTCGGGGTCAGCGGCCACAATTTCGCCAACTTCAGCGTCGAACGATGCTGCAGTCGGGTCGTATGCCTTAACACCCTTGACTTCTACACCAGCTGCTTCAAGAACGTCCTTCACAACAGCGGCGATGCCGTTGCCGTATGCGTCATCAAGATTCATGATGTAGACCGAAGCGTTTCCGTCTTCGATGATTTGGTTAGCCACAACGGCACCCTGCAGTCCGTCGGCCGGAGCGTTACGGAAGTACAAGTTGTCGTCAGCGTAATCGCTGAGTGCGGGGCTGGTGTTTGCTGGGCTGAACATGGTGATTCCAGCGGCAGTGATCTTGTCAATCACGGTCAAGGTCACACCAGATGAAGCGGCGCCAACGATGGCGTCAACGCCTTCGCTGATCAAACGGTCAGAGGTGGTTGAAGCAATGTCAGTTGATGTATCGCCCGAGTCGCCTTGGGTGTACAGAACGTCTTTGCCCAACACGCCACCGGCAGTGTTGATTTCGTTGATTGCGTACACAAGACCGGCGTACTCAGGAGCACCAAGGAACGCCAAGCTTCCGGTTTCGGGAAGAAGCGCACCAATGTGCAACTGACCGTCACCGGCGCGAGTTGATGTCGTGGTACCCAATTCAACGATTGCTGATTCGGGAGCCGAAGCAGCAATCAGGTTCTCGTTTGAAGCGTCGGTGATGCGGTTGTCGGCACCGAATTCAAGCATGGCGTAGCTGCCTTCGAGGGGCTCACCGTTGCCATTGAATTCGTGAGGACCTGACAAGCCGTCATAGTCCGGGTCGCCACCGTCGGCAATGATCGCCATGCAATCAGCAAAGGTCGTGCACTTGGTGCCGTCCTTGGTGATGCCGACAATTTCGTCGGCGTGAGCAGCACCATCGGTGCCAGCCTTTTCAACAGCCAATGCGATAACAATGGCGGCGTCATAAGCTTCAGCGGCGTAGTTAAAGTCGGCCAATGCTTCGTTACCGAGTGATACCCAGTAATCCGAAACTAGAGCGAGCCATTCGTCGCTGATCTCGGCACCCTTAGGTGTCGTACCCTTCATTCCTTCAAGCTCACCACCTGCTGCTGGAGCATCGGTTGCTGGAGCTTCGCTTGATGGAGCTTCGCTTGCTGTTGGTGCCTCGGTGGTGACTGCTTCACCGTCGTCGCCGCCGCAGGCTGAAGCGCCCACGATTGCAAGACCGACGAGAAGAGCACCAACGCGACGTGCGCGTGACTTCTGCATATTTTCTCCCCCTATGGAGATACGGGGCGGGTGCCCCTTTGG
>CAMDCI010000116.1 GCA_945889715.1 Bifidobacterium breve
TGACCAATGAGACCTCGTCGTCCAAATGTAAATAAGAGAGCGATTCCGCCGACAACGGGAGGAAGAACCATGGAGAGTGTTGTCAGTGCTCGAATAAATCGACGACCAGGGAATTCGACGCGAGCTAAAAGCCAAGCAAGTGGCACGCCGAAGATACAGCAAATAACTGCAGTCATTAATGAAGTTTCAATTGATAACCACAATGCATCGCGAATCTCTTGACGTCTAACGATGTCCGCAAATTTGCTCCACGGCGTCCGCCAAATCAAACCCACAAAAGGCGCAAGAAAGAATGCGGCCGCGACAGCAGCGATCAATACGATTTGCCACGGAAGTTTTTGCCGATGAAGGCGTGAACGATTCATGGAAGTCCGAAACCGTATTGGGTCAGCAGTGCCTGTCCTTCGGGGGACAACAAGAAGTCAACAAACCCTTGAGCCTGCTTCTGGTTTGCAGAGTTTTTGATGACGCCAATCGGATACTTGGCCACGATGTTCAAATCAGTAGGAATTTTCACACCCTCAACTTGACCATCTGAAGCAACAACTTCAGAGTGATACACGATTCCTGTGTCTGCTTCGCCGCTTGCCACCTTGAGCATGATTCCTTTGACATTGTTCTCAAAAGAATCTGGTGTAATAGAGACGCCTGCTTTCTTGAGCACCTCAGCGGTGTATTTGCCGATGGGGACATCAGGGCTTGTCGTGACAAAAATCAGATCAGGATTTTCGAGATCTTGTAATGACGAGATGTCGAGCGGATTACCTTTTTCGACGATGATCTCAAGATAATTAGTGGCGAAAATGACGGACTGGGAGTCGAGCAAATCTTGTGTCTCAACTTTGTCCATATTCGTTACGTCGGCAGATGCAAAAACATCCGCGGGCGCACCTTCTTGTACAAAGCGAGCGAGATCGGATGAGGCTCCCAAGTTAAATTCAACCTTCACTCCTGGGTGGGCTTTTTCGTAAGCAAGACCGGCATCGGCAAATGGCGTCGCCAGTGAGGATGCGGCGTACACCTCGAGGGTTGTTGTCTCTCGGTTGTCTGATTCTGATGTGCAGGCGGTGAAGAAGGCGATCGGTGCAAGGACAACGGCGAAAGCACGACGACCAAACATGGGGTCACGATATCTGACATTGTCTAAATTAGTCAATTATTGACTAATTCGGACCTACTGCCTATCGGCCAGAGAAAACCGACCTGATCAGAGGTTCGAAGTATTCCAATGACTCGCTCTTGTAGTCGGGATCAAAGGCCACTTGGTCGTACTTGGCACAAAACTCTTCGGTGTATTCGTAATACGGATTATCGCGGAATGCGTCACGGGTATTGCGATCAAGGCCAATGTGATGCCAGAAGTAATAGCCCTGGAAAATGCCGTGGTGTTCAACCATCCAGTGATTTGCTTCACTGACGAATGGCTTCACAATGGCTGAGGCGATTGCCGGGTGGTTGTAGGGAGACAGTGTGTCACCGATGTCGTGGATGAGGGCGCATGCGACGTACTCGTCATTTTCTCCGCCGCGCAAGGCACGCGTTGCAGTCTGCAATGAGTGCTCAAGACGCGACACTGGAAATCCACCATGATCACTTTCAAGGTGACGTAGTTGTTCGAGTATGCGGTCGGGGACAAGCGACTGCGTGTGTTTCATGCTTTGCATGATGTTGTCCCACTCGACTTTGGTCGAATCTTCGAAACGAGTAAACGTGGCTCTCGTGGTTGGATTTTCGCTGATGGTCATATTTCCCCTTTGTATTTCCTAACTTTACAATCTTGAACTGATTTTAACTTCTATATTTCAACTGCGGTGTGTGGAGAAGTCATGGGAGTCCCCTTCAACAATGTGGCAATCTGATTCCCGTCAAGTCCGAGTTGATTCATCTGTTCAATTGACCTTCGCCCCGAGAGACTGCGCATGAGTTCATAGCGCGAAACTCCCGAATCGGATAGTTCTTGATCTCGACCAGGTGCGATTGTGCCGACCATGTTCAGTAGATATCCCAAAGCGACGTCAACCGCTGCTGAATCTTGAGCGCCGGCTCGTCCAACCGCATGGCGCAAATCGTGTTCGTGAGCGATGGCGTCCATCACTAGTTGAGAATTAACGGGACTTGGGATGTGAGGTAATACAACATCAAATTCTGCTGCGGTTGACAGAAAGATATCTGCGATCTGGGAGAGCGATTCACCTTCATGGCGATCAACTTGAGCTTGTGTCCACGCTTCAGTCCCGACACCATCCATCCGACCAGCCACAATGTCTTCGGATATGCCAACGATATGTGAAATCAAACTGCTGACTTCCCAATCTGGGCAAAGTGGGACCGGTAGCGACGCTTGAGACTCGGGTATCTCACGAATCAGACTGACAATTCGGTTACGAAATTCAAGGTAGGCCTGCACCACTTCGGCATCAGGCAAAAGAAAGGTCATAGCGCAGTATGTCATGTCGTTTGTGAGTGATACGAAATAGGGATGCGTTTGCTAAATACTGGCTGAGAGAAATCCGGTATCAAAACACTGCTGACGCATCTGAAATGATCGCTGATCAGTTTTGGGATGCTCTGCAACAACTGAATTAGTGTTCTTCATATGTTGTCGGCCTTCTTCTTGAGCTTCGGTGTTATTTTTGTGGCCGAACTTGGCGACAAGAGTCAGTTGATGGCCATGGCTTTTGCGGCGCGTTATAAGGCCTTGCCAGTTCTAATTGGAATTTCAATTGCCACTGCGGTCACGCATGCAATGAGCGTTGCCTTGGGCGCTGTTGTCGGTTCGCGTTTACCTACTGATGCAATTGCAATTATCGCCGGCATTGCGTTTTTGTTTTTCGCCGCGTGGACGTTGCGGGGCGATGAACTGACCGAAGAAGAAGCCGAAGCCGCGCAAAAGAACACTCGCAATGCAGTTGTCGCAGCGAGCATTGCATTCTTTTTGGCTGAGCTTGGCGACAAGACAATGTTGGCGACAATCACTTTGGCAACTAAAGAAGACGTATTTGGTACGTGGCTTGGTTCAACGCTCGGAATGGTCTCAGCAGATGCGCTGGCAATTTTGGTTGGCTACCACTTGGGTTCTCGACTACCAGAGAAAGTAATTCGTTACGGTGCCTCATTACTTTTTGTGATCTTCGGAATTCTGTTGATTCTGCAGGGCATTTGAGCGCCTATCAAAATTGAGTTAGCCCAACAGGTCCTCGGCTGCTTGGCGCACTTGCCAATCTCGATCTTCAAGTGCGACCTTGAGGGCCTTTTCAACTTCTGGCGAATCAAAAGGTGCGAGGGCGAGTACTGCGCGTCGGCGAATAGCGGGTTTGTCTTGACAGGCAGTCAAGATCGCAGGGAGACCAGATTCATCACCAATTGCACCTAATGCTGCAACTGCAGCCTCGCGAACCAACGCATCATCCTGATGAAGTACAAGCCGGGTGAGCTCATCCATGATTTCTTTGCGGGCGCTTTCGTGTTCACCACACGCCCACGCCGCCATTTCAACGACTTGTGAATCTTTGTCATTGAGTAGTGGAACCAAATCAAATGTGTTCAACGTCGCAGCGAGTTCGGCAACACGAATACGAACTTGAGAATCAGTGTCACTGACAAAAGTCTGCAGCACCTCGTTGGTGAGTTGATCGATTCGAGCGAGTGCTCCTAAGGCTGCCTCACGGATTGAACCATGTTCATGCGACAGCGATTGTTGAATCAATTGTGAGTCGCCAGTGTGTCCAGCAATCACGATCGCTCGACGAAGTTCGGCGATTTCTGGACTATCGGAGGCACTCATAGCCGCGAAATGACATTCGTCACGATGAACGACAGCACAGTGGCGATCACGATGGCGGCCACAATTCCACCGATCAATGCAATGGCGCCGAGACCAGTTGCATCCAAAACTTTTCTCGCCACGGTTTCGCTGATTACAGGTGCCGGTGCATTCAGTGGGTTTGACTGATCGAGCAGACGTTGTGAGTTTTGCGCCAATTCAGAGTCGGTGCGTGGCGAAGTGGGCAAATTTCTGGCAGGCTTGCGCCACCCGATCACGAGCAGTGCCAACATGGCTAAGCCAGCGATGAGGCCGAGGCGGGTGGAGATTTCAGTGAGTGACACGCAGACAGAAAAGGTACTCGCCCCACAGGTGGTTGCGCCGTCGTTACGCGCTCAAGTTGTGGCGATTCCTTTTGTGACAGTCGCCTTTTTGCTCATCGTGACGATTCTCATTGCCATGGTTTGGCCGCTGCAACGGTATGAAACTGCCCCGGGGCGAGCGACCTTGGTGGGTTCGAGGCTCAGCATTGATGGTTCCCAAGTTGTGGTGTATCGGCCCGAGCGCGGAGTTCGTTTTGTGACTGCGCTTGGGACTCAATTGAATCCGTTGCAGGCATTTATGGGCTGGGCCGACCCATTTGTGAACGTTTTGACCTGTGAAGAACGTTTTGGTGATTGCAATCCAATTCAAAGCCGCGAAGTGCAGCTGGGGGCGATGGCTAATGCCAAAGAAATAGCCGTATATATCGCGTTGTCGTATCTTGGTTTTGCTGCAACCTTCCAAGAAGGTCCTGCTCAAGTGGCAGGTTTTGACGCGTCCGTATGTCCCGATGATGCTCCTCAACAAAGAGCATGCAAGGTACTTGCGGTGGGTGATGTCATTGCATCGATTGACATCGGTGACGGGCCAATTGAGGTCACTGTCATTACAACGTTGTCTGAAGTACTGAAAAACGCCAAATCTGGAGATATTGCGATCCTCGAAGTGATCCCGCTCACTAGCGATGGACCAGGGACTCTGAAAAGCGTTGAAGTTGAGCTGCTTCAGAGTCCAGACGATGCCACGAGAACTTTGATTGGGTTTAGCGCTCGAGACACTCGAACGGTGCAATTGCCGTTCACTGTCAACTTTGAAACCGACGAGATCGGTGGACCATCAGCGGGTTTGTCCTTCACCTTGGCGCTGATTGACAATTTGACGCAAGGCGAACTCGTTCCGCCTCAAGGGGTCGCAGTGACTGGGACCATTGAAGATGATGGGACTGTCGGGGCAATTGGTGCCTTAGTCCAGAAGTCGATCGCCGTCAAAAAATCAGGTGTCAAATACTTCTTAGTGCCAACAGCTCAAGGCCCAGACGACATCGCGGCGGCCCAAGCGGCGGTTGGGGCCGCCGTCAAAATCGTCCCTGTGGCCACGCTTGATGAAGCCTTGACGGCCCTGATCAGGCTTGGTGGAGACAAGGTTGTTGCCCCTGTCAAGTAAGGGTGAAGTGACAAGCAATTTGGGCAAAAGCCCTGATTGCCACCCTTAATCCACCGATATTTCGTAATCTCTTCTGAATGGCTATCTCTTTTTCGCGACCCGACCCCTCGTCGCCGACCGCCGTCGCCGGCGCTACCTTCCCTTCTTCTCGTCGTGGTTTTGACCAGAACGAGGTCCGTGACTTTTTGCGGATGGTTTCGGCTGAAATCTCACGCCAGCAAGAACGCATCACTTTCCTCGAGCGTGAACTACTGAATTCTCAGCAGGCCGGATCTGGCCCACAGATTGAGCTCAACGAGGAAACGATTACCGAACTCCTTGGCGAAGAGACTGCCCGCATTGTGCAAGCTGCTCGTGAGGCCGCCGGCAAGATCAAGGTTCGTTCTGAAGAAACTGCGTCGCGACTCGTTCGTGAAGCCACCGATGAAGCAGCCCGCGTTCGCGAAGATGCCGAACTTGAGGCGGCTCGAGTCCGCCAAGATGCGGCATCTGACGCTGAATCTGAAATCTTGATGGCTAAGCAACAAGGTCGCGACATGGTGAACGAAGCTCGTGCTTATCGCGAACGAGTTCTTGCTGATGTTGCGCGGCGTCGTGAATTAGCTCGTGAGCAAATTGAAGATTTGATGCACGGTCGTGACCGCATCGTTCAAGTGTTTGACCGCGCCCGTATTGCAACCGAAGATGTGTTGCGTGAACTAGATGATGTTGCCGAAGAACCAAGTGAGTTCGTTAATTTGGCGCCAACAACTGGACCAATTCCGATCATTGTTCAAGCCGATGAAATCGAAGCTCGTGAGGCAATGCGACCTACGGTTTCGTCTGCACCAGTGTTTGCCCCATACGACCAAGATGAAGATGTTGCGGTCATGGCCGAAGAAGTCGTTATTGATCGCTCTGCGTTGATTGAAGACGTTGTCGTTATTGAAAAGCCTGTTGTTGAAGACGAAACTCCGATCGCTCCTGTGGTCGAACTTGTTGTCGAAGCACCGGTGTCAAACGTGGTTTCGCTTTTCGCCCGCCAAGAAGTGCAAGT
>CAMDCI010000117.1 GCA_945889715.1 Bifidobacterium breve
GGGTCGCCCGCAGCAATTGCTTGTCGAGCGGCGTCAACCAACAGCGGATGTGGCAATCCGATGTGGGCAAGTGATCGCGCCAAAGAATCAACGCTGGGTGGCCGAGAAGTCATTGAGTGCGACGCTATCTCTTGTCGTCACTTGCTGACTAGGGTGGCTAGGTGATCTTGTTTTTGTTGTTTATCGTGGCTCCGGTCGCCGAGCTGTACACCATTATCCAGATGAGCGGGGCGATTGGCTTTTTCAACACCTTGGGCCTCATGATCGCCGTTGGTTTTATTGGCAGCTGGCTGGTCAAACGTGAAGGTATGCGCGTGTGGCGGCGATTTAACGAGGCAGTGGCACAGGGCAAGACCCCGACCAAAGAAATGATTGATGGCGTACTCATTCTTGGTGCAGGGGCACTGTTGCTCACGCCTGGATTTTTGTCTGACGTATTCGGCATTTTGATGCTCTTCCCGGTGACTCGGGCTTTCTTTCGTTCGTACCTCATGCGTCGGGCGAAGAACGGCACCGCGTTTTTCGCGTCGGGGTTTGGTGGTCGTGCATCGACGCAAACGCGACCTGGTGATTTCATCGACACCGATGCTGAAGAACCTCGCGGTGAGTTGGACTGATCGTGTCGCAGAACTCTGAATTTGATCCGGCAAGTGTTGCCATCAAGCCGGCAGCAACCGTCATGCTGTTGCGCGAGAGCAGCGATGTCGGTGTTGAAGTGTTCATGATGCGCCGCACGACCAAGGCAGCGTTTGCTGGTGGCATGTATGTCTTTCCTGGTGGAGCAGTTGACGCAGAAGATTCTTCGTACGAGATTGCGGCGATTCGTGAATGTTTCGAAGAGGCCGGGGTGTTATTAGCCCGAACAGCGACGGGTACAACGGTTCGTTTTGATGATCCGGTCTCACACGATCGCTTTACGACATATCGACACGCGGTTCATGCTGGTGAACGAAGTATGACCAGTGTGTTGAGCGCCGAAGACTTGGTTGCGCAAAATGATGAGTTGTTGTGGGTCGCGCATTGGGTGACTCCATTTGGTGAGGTACGACGATTTGATACACGGTTCTTTGTAGTTGCCATGCCCGATGATCAAACCCCATTGCACGATGACAAAGAGACTGTTGGCAGTTTGTGGGTGACTCCACTTGACGCTTTGAATCGTGCGCAAGCGGGCGAACTTCTGATGCTGCCGCCGACAATTGCCAACCTCGAATTTCTGGCGACATATTCGTCGGTCGATGAAATTATTGAGGCTGCTCGCAAGATTGGGACGCCACCCAAACTGTTGCCCAAAGTGAAGTGGCGCGATGACGGAAGAATTGAAGCACTGCTGATGCCCAGTGATGTTGGCTATAACGACTTGCCCGATCGCTGAGCTGTGTGGCTCGCGTCTTCAAAAATCGATGTCATCAATCTCAAGCAGAATTTTGCGGGCCTTACTGATCGCTCGTTCGCGGCGATTGCGCACACTTCGTGGTTGGATATTCAAATGAGGAGCCATTTCAACTGAATTGATGTCGTGACAGACTGCTCGCAAGATTTGTAAGTCATATTCAGTGAGACCTCGTTTTTCAAATTCAGAAAACATGAGATCAAGTGCTGCGCTCGTGCCAACTGGATCGATTTCGGTTTCGCCCATGCGAAAGCGTTCAAATTCAATGCCGAGCAATCCCGCGGGAGCGAAATGAAGTTCGGCACGATTGCGTTTAAGCCGGGGTTCACGGACAAAAGCCTGATATTCAATGTCCATCAACAGATTGGCGGCAACCCGACGAGGACGGCGGTCAATGGGGTACCGGCGGATGACAAGCCACGCCGACGATGCAATGAGATCAAATGCTGCAGGTAATCCTCCGGCGGTGACGTGGGCTCGACGCATCGCCATCGCAATGAGGCCAGGCATGATGCGCTGAAAAACCATGCGGGTAGCGAGGTCATCGTTCTTGGCGCACTCGACGAGTTGGGCCAAGTATTCATCAAAATGGTCGGCATTAGATAAGTCATCGAGTCCGCTTCGAAGGAGGATTTCTTGTAGATGGCTCACAGGTTCGCCCGGTAGACCCAGCCCGTTGGCGCGACGGATGTTGTGGGGTTGACGGGCCATGCGTCGCCATTCAGTGATGAGGCGAGTTGCCATGGTGATGCGGCCAGTTGAAGTTGAGTGAGTAGGTGTCATGACGCCACTAGGCGTGATGGCCATCACCGCAAGTCACATAACTACAACTGTCACAGTTGTGGGTGAGACCCGCGGTGAGTTCACTTCGGCATCACAACGGCATGACTTCATACGAACTTGTTGTGATGAGTGGGCCCGACAGTGGTGCAGTGCTACCAATTCACGGCGGAAGGCAAACCATCGGCCGTTCAAAGGTGGCTGGACTCGTCATTGACGATCCATCAATTGAACCCCACCATGGTCTTCTTGAATGGCAACACCCATTTCTGACAAGCCAGACTCTCGGCGGCGAGATTCGAGTTGAGAATGGCGGGGTCGACACCAAAGTCTTCCTAGGCGAATCTCTGTGTGGGCTTCGTGAAAGACACACAGCGCAACAAAGACCGTCAGCGATTTTTCATCGTGCTCTACAAGAGCGTCAAGAAATTCTCTCGGCGCCAACTCTTCCTGATGTTCATCCCGAACCTCGAGCACCGATCTCTCCACCGGTTGTACCTATCGCCGGCGGTGTTGTTGTGGGCCTGACAATGGCCCTGGTCACCCGACAATTACTTTTTGGTCTCTTTGCAATCACCACGGGGGTGATCACATTTTTGACTTGGGCCGTTAGTCGAATTGCCTATCGACGTTCAATCGCGCGTTGGCAGCAACATCGGTCGGTGACGAACGCACAATTTCATCGAGCAAATATTGAGTTCACCCGTCAATTGGCTCAGCAACGGCGAAGTCGGTATCGCTCGATAGGCGAGTTGCGTCGTAGCGCCGAAGATGGAGATTCAAAATTGTGGGCACACCGTGAAGTCAAGGAAGTGTGTGTTGGCTATGAAACGCGCGAAGTGACGGTGAAGGGCGACCTCGTACCGATTGTGATTTCGCAGTATCCACGCACAGTGAATATTTCGTCAGGCCAAGTTGTTGGGGTCTTTGGCGCACGAGCACCTCAGTGCGTGACTGCGTTGGTGACGCGGCTTGTCGTTGAAGTTGGGCCAGCAGATTTGCAACTCATTTTTGTAGGTGATGCAGGTGACGATTGGAAATTCTTCAAACAGTTTGCCCATGTCCGGATGACACCCCTTGATCGTTTTGATCTTGACAGCTCAGATAGTGAAAATAAGCACCGTTTGTTGTTGGTCAATCAAAAAGAACTCGTTGCTCAACGCACATCAATCGCTCGTCGAATTTTGCAACAGAAGAACGTTTCCATGATTGTTGTTGCCCAAAAACCAAGTGAGCTTCCCGCAATATGTACCAACACGGTTTCTGCCGATGATTGTGGGATTGATGGGATGTCACTAATTACGACGCTTGAATTTGCTCACGCTTTAGAACAGTGGGTCGATCCAGATAATGAGTCTGGTCTGATTCCGCAAAGAGTCAACTTCTCGAAAATCTTTTCCGTTTCTGAAATACAACCTCAGGCAATCGCGTCGACATGGCAAGAGCAGGATCCAATAAGTCTTAGTGCTCTCGTTGGCGAGTCGGCAGACGGGCAGATTGCGATTGACTTCATCAATGACGGACCCCATGCAGTGGTCGTTGGCACTACTGGCTCGGGGAAAAGCGAATTTCTGAGAACGATGGTCGTGACCATTGCCCTGCGGTATTCGCCAGCAGATGTCAATTTCATATTAATTGATTACAAAGGTGGGGCTGCGTTTGACTCATGTGCCGAACTGCCCCATGTCGTCGGCGTGATCACTGATCTTGATGAGGGTTTGGCCGCAAGAGTTCTTGTGAGCCTTGAAGCCGAACTGCGTTACCGTGAGCAACGGCTTCGTGAGGATGCCTCAACACATCTGCCGCGTTTGATGGTCGTCGTGGACGAATTGGCCGCCCTCAAAGACGACGTGCCTCATTTCATTGGGTCACTGGTCGGTATCGCTCAGCGGGGTCGCAGTTTGGGCATTCATCTTGTTGTGGCAACTCAACGCCCAGGTTCGGCGCTATCGGCTGATGTACTAGCCAACGCCAATATTCGATTGGCATTGCGGGTGCAGGCGGTGCATGACTCACAAGAAATTGTTGGATCTGCGGTGGCCGCGAGTTTTTCTCGTGATAATCCGGGGCGAATTGCATTACGACTTGGCTCTGACGAGCTATACATCTTTCAAACAGTGCATCTTGATGTTGATGTTCGGCAGTTGGTCGATGCGGCAGTAGAGGCTTGCACGCTTCTAGGTATTTCTAGTCCGCGTCGACCGTGGCTTGATGCATTGCCCACTCAACTGTTTGAGAATTCATGCGACGTTCAAGACGGTGGCACCGAGATCGTCATCGGCTTGATTGATGATCCGATGAATCAGCGCCAAGTTCCGCTGCATTGGGAAACTTCACAACACGCATTCGTTGTTGGTTCGGCAAAATCAGGTAAATCATCAGCGTTGGCGATAATGCGCAATAAGGCGGTCGGCCACGGCCATCAAGTCTTTTCCATTAGTTGTTCGGGAAGTGGTTCGTTGATTGCGCACCACGTTGATGTGAGCGACCGTGAGTTATTGCGACGCCTGCTGCAACTGATGACTAAACGAATTGATGGTCCGCCAATCTTGGACGCTGATGAGCGATGGACACTTTTCATTGATGACATCGATATCTGGCGGAACCATTTCATTGACGATCGAATCGGTCTCGACAACTGGACGATGTTTGAAAGAATCTTTCTGGAAGGTCCGAGCAGAAATATTGCTTGCGTCATTACCGGAGTTCAGCCAACCGCGATTCCGGCAATGTTAAGTAGTCGACTGAAACAGAAGTGGGTATTAACTTCGCTGCCGGGCCGATGCACGGTTGAGCGTGGTGGGCGAGAGCTATTCGCACAGTTGTTCATGCCAGCGAAGGTGAGCGATTCGGCGCAGCGACTTGAGGTTCAACACATTGAGTTGCACCATTTGCCTCGAACGATTGACATTGATTCTTTAACCCTTGACTCATCATGGGCTGTGGCAGCAGAAGACTTGGCAGAGATAGCAATTCCGTTGAGTGGCAGTATTTGTCTCTTCGGCGCCCACAACTCGGGACGTTCAACAGTTATGAATGCCATGGCTCAAGTCTGGAAAAGACTTCATCCAACTGGTCACATACTTGATATGCGAAACTATGACGAAATCAGCGAATTCACCGCCCTGAGCGACGGACATCTAACGCTGATTCTTGCTGATGAGTCCACGGTTGATCCGCTGATTTTGGAATACCTCAATCAAACAACGTCGGGGCGGGGCAATGTCATGGTCATCGCAAGTGCGTCACCGAACTTTGTGCGAACTCATCCCGAACATTGGATCAATGTCATGCGTCGAACACGCACTGGTTTGTTACTGGGACGAGCAGCACTTGAAGATGCCGATCTGTTTGGCATGTACTCAACTCAGCCACATGTGTTTGGCGAAGCAAATGGGCGTGGACTGTGGGTCGTTGACGGATACCCAGTGGGTATCGTGCAATCAGCGAGCGCGAAGTTCGAGGCGGTCGCGTAGCAAAATTTTGTAACGGCGCTCGTGCTGTTCGATCCAGCCCAAACGAATAAAGCTGCTGATTGCTTTGTTGACGCGTTCACGTGACGCGCCAACCATGCCAGCGAGTTCTTCTTGGGTCACTGGCAAAACAAATTCGTCGGCGCCAGCAGCGAGTTCAAGCAGACGCTTTGCAGTGCGGCCGGTGACGTCAAGAAAAACTGAATCGGCAAGAGCGCCGTCCATGACTCGCAAACGTTCGGCGAGCATACGCACGACGCCACGAAGCACCTTGGGATTAGTGTCGAGCAAGTCGCCTACCGGGTCGTAGGGGATTTCAAGAACTTCGCTGGGTTCAATGGCCCGAGCCATTGCCGAACGAGGTCCGCCGTCGAGCAGTCCCATTTCACCGAAGAGGTCTCCGGCTTCCATGAGGGCCACCATGCTCTCGCGCTTGTCGAGTTCGCTCGCAATGGCAATGGCGATACGACCGCTGAT
>CAMDCI010000118.1 GCA_945889715.1 Bifidobacterium breve
CTAGGTATTTCAATTCTGATTGTTTGGCTCCTTGAGGCCTACCCACTCGGCATGTGGGGCGCATCATGGACTGACGACTGGAAGAACATCGTGGTCAATGGCGCAGTCATCTGCGGCATGATTCCGCTCAAGGATGCAGTATTCGGCGCAATCCAAAAGGGTCTGCGCGCCTAATAAGCGTCTCCAATACATAACCCCTCAACAGGGCCGGGCACGGGAAACCGTGACCCGGCTCTTTTGTTTTCAGGGATTCATTTACTACGAGCGCATCGAACACACGTGACCCACAGTTGGGTCAACTCGTCCAGCAAGTAGTTCTTGATAGAGCTTTTCGACCGCAACTGCTCCTGTGGTCTGCTCGACTTTCATCCACGAACCAGACCACTCCGAGAAACGTCTCCACGATTCACCAACGCGCTGATCAAGTCCTTCACGTCCCCACTCCTTTGAGCGCAACGCTATTTGCGAGGGAGCAAACAAGAATTCTGGCTTGGGTCCCGCAAGTCCTCCACCGGTTGCAGTTGGCGCATCCCAGTGAGTGCTGCCGACAACCATGCTGTACGACAGATCATCTTGGTAATGAGCGTGAACGCCGTGCGTCACCGCGCGGTCGCCAGCGATATCCACGTACGCAGTGATATCTGAAGCAGTTCCTGATGGCAGATCACCAATTTGGTCATAGGTAACGACTCGGTGATAACAGTCAAGCGAGCGAACAAAGTCAGCATTTTTCGCCGAGGTCAAACCCACAACAGTGACCCCAGTGCGTCGTGCCAACAAATACGCCGCACCAATAGCGGTCTTGCTCGAAGCACTTGAAATCACGACAGTTGCGATACTTGAAACATCATCCTCAAGAACATTTTGCCCAAGGAAATCATCAATCATAAATGACGTCATGAAGAGTGGCCACAGCACCATCTGCTGAGCTTCACGGTCAGCCCGATACGTGGGGTCGTGGTCGGTGAACATATAGCGGTTGTACGTAGCGGCCATCGCCGAGCGATGTTCTGATGTGTCCACAAAACCACGTTCGTCAACGCGTCCTGGTTTCACGATGAGATCGGTACTCATGGGCAGGTATCCGTAAATGCGGCGACCCACTTCAACAGCTGGCATCCGTGAATCAATGACATCGGCAAAACCCCACACGGGGATGCGACCCCACAAATTTGCTACATCTTGGTTTTCGGTGTCTTGCAATGCTGGAAAGAAATCCCAATAGCGCATGCCATCGCCGAATACGCCATAAGTGATGTTGTTTGACGTCAGCGCGAAGTGTTCAACAGAAACACGCACTTCACCATCAACTAATGGGCGGTCGGGCTCAGTGAAAATTCGCGTCGTCGATAATTGCTTGCGATCAACATCAAGAGTTGTGACAGTCATACTGCCAGTATTGCACAGTGGGTTCGACCCTTGAAAGACGGACGAAGCCTTATGGACGACGTTCGCGAGCGGCTGGCATCCAATTCGGCCCGGCAGTGTCGTCAATACGTTTCATCAATCGCCCACCGATTGGTTCGACCATATTCAAGAACCGTTCAGTGTTGTCAAAACCAAATGACTGCCAGGCGCGTTGTGTCAATTCATTGGTGCGCTCTTCAATCAGTTCACGTACGGCAAGACCTGCAGTCGATACCACACCATCTTCAGCCAAACCGCGCGATTCAAGATCGGCGAATGCTTGAGTAATTGCTTCGGCATCTGCTCCCCTGCTCTGTGCAATCCATCCGCCGTAGTTCAGGTGGGCGTCATGCAATATGCCCGCTTGCACTCGTGAGATGTCTTCAGAGGTCAATACCGCAAAGTGGGTGTCGCCCCGCCATTCGCGGATGCAGTTCACCGCCAACCATGCCGAAACCAAACCATCATCCACTCGAGGCGCTTGACGATGAGCGGCAAAACACACTCGACCAGATTCGGGCAAAGAGTCAGCTACCTGCCAGATTGCGTCGCCCATACTTTCTAACTCGTTGCAAATCTCTGGCACATATTGTCGCAAGCCTTCACCTACTGCTTGATTACGCACCGCATAGATGTCACTCCACGAAGCGTGCTGCTCCGCAAGTGTGACCGCGAATTCAATGAACTTCGGATGGATCGAATAGAACGCCGCCGCTACCGCTTGGTGACCTGCTGGCAACAATGGCGCAGCGCGACTGGCGACGTAATAGCCAGTGCCATTTGGTATTCCGATTTGTGCGTACAACTCAATCGCCCGCGGATCCCAATAGATCCAGCCGATGAGGCGATGCGTCGCAAACGAACTGCGTCGAGTGAGTTCTAACCAGTCGTGTCCCATACCTTCAGCATGGCACACGACTGATCAGCGGACTTATTTCTTGAATCAAGCAGCCTTTACTTTGCGCTTCTTCATGCGAGCAATGCCTTTTTGGCTCGCCAAGGAAACTGCAATGATCAGCGTCGTCCCTTGGAACATCGGGTTCACCCAATACGAGTCAGTTCCGACAACAAGTTGCAGACCCTTGATACCGAAGGCCAAGGCATACAAAGCAATGAATGTTCCGGCCACATTCGGGCGACCCTTCAGTTGTGACGCACCAAAGAACACAGCAGCAATCGCTGGGAACAAATAGTTGGGGCCGGTCGCTGCGGTGAACAAGCCGACCTTGGCACTAAAGACAATGCCCGCAACCCCTGCCAAGAAAGACGAAGCAATCAGCGAGCCCCAGACCATGCGGTCCGTCTTCACACCCGCCAGACGCGCTGCCTCGGGGTTGCCACCAGTGGCATAAATGAATCGACCAACTGGTGTGTGTTCCAGTACGTACCAGATGATGATTCCAGCCACGGCGAGGTAAAAAAAGACCACGGGGATTCCGAAATATTGATTGCGACCAAATTTTTCAAAAGTTTCTGAGTACACATCAGTGATCTGGCGATTGAAGGAAATCTTCAACACAATTGCACTGATCACTTGCCCCAAACCCAAAGTGGCAATAAAAGAGTTGACCTTCAGTTTGACCACAATAAATCCAGAAACAACACCAATCAAGGTACACACCACCAGCGTGATCACTGCCGCCACACCCACTGGCATGTTAAATGAACGTGATTTCTCATCGGACAAGAAACACATCGTCACAACCGACATTGACATCACTGCACCGATTGACAAGTCAAAGGTTGCAGCACAGAACGGCACTAGAAAGGCCAAGGCCAAAATGCCAGTGCTGACATTTTCGCCCAAGACCAACTTGACGCTCGTCATACTTAAAAAGGTGTCAGGTTTCCATAATCCAAAAATGATCATGAATGCTCCCCAAAGATAGAGAGCGCTAAAGCGATCCAATCCGAGACGGTTTAATAAAGATCTTTTCGGTGCGGCTAACACCTCTGATTCGATAGTCGACATATGTCTTCCCTTCACTTCACATTTTGTTGAGGACGAATTTCAATCATTAATTGTTTGCCAGGCTCGAGCCTGCCAGTAAAACCTTGTCGATGCTTTGAGCCATCGACCCTCCACCGCGCACAATCGTGTCCACGATCTGACCACGGTGCATCACAATGACGCGGTCACAGAGACGGGCTAACTCAGCAGAGTCCGTCGAGGCGATCACCACAGCCGAACCGTTCGCCGCTGCTGCATCAACGAAAGAATGAATCTCTTCTTTGGCTCCGATATCGACGCCTTGCGTGGGTTCATCTAGCAACAACACTTTTGGATCTAGGCGAAAACTCCGTGCCATCATCACTTTTTGTTGGTTGCCACCCGACAAGGTTGAAATTGGCGCCTCACTACTGGTCGTGACGACCGAAAGCTGCGAAATCCAATCCTGAGTTTCAGCCCGTTCTTTTTTGTGGTTCAGTCGCATCCCCGTCTTATTACGAGCCACATTGGCGATCGTTGTATTTGAACGCACGCTCATCATCGAGATGATGCCATTGCGCAAGCGATCAGCCGGCACGAAAGCAAGTCCCGCGGCGATAGCCGCACTCGGCTTACCCGCACGAATTGTCACTCCATCAATCGCGACATCTCCGAGACGCTCGATCGCTCCCGACAACATCGGAATCAATGTGTCTCGCCCCGAACCAGTCAGGCCCGCCACGCCTAAAACTTCTCCCGGGCGAACTTCGAGACTGACATCGTTCATCCCTGGACCCCATAAATCTGTCACCCGTAAGCGCGGTTCAAGGCTTTGATCAATCGAGCGATTAACTGTTGCCGCAGTCACCTTGCGACCCACGATCAGTTCAATGAGAGATGACATATCCAATTCACTGGCTTCAACAGTTGCGACCACCTTGGCGTCCCGCAAAACCGTGACTCGATCGGCGATTTCAAAAACTTCCTCAAGGTGATGCGACACAAAGACGACTGCGATACCACGAGCCTTCAGACGACGAATGGCATTAAAAAGTCTGTCCACATCAGCGCCAGGCAAGGAAGCCGTCGGTTCATCAAGGACCAAAATCGAAATGTTCTGCTCAGATTCTTGTAAAGCCCGAGCAATTGCCACACCCGTTCGGGCTGCACCACCGAGCGCGGCAACTGGAACACGAACATCAATGTCAAAGCCAAGATCGAGCAAAGCTTGTTTGGTCTTCAACGTTTCTTTCTTCCAGTTGATGCGACGGCCAAAACCAGTTCGATAACCGAAACCAAGAGCCAGGTTCTCAACTGCACTCACGGCCTCGACAAGACCCAGATCCTGATGCACGAAACGGATACCTGCACGATGGGCTGCCGCAGCATCACCGATATTAAAGACCTCGTCGCGCATCGTGACGTTATGACCGGGATCGGGCTGATGAAAGCCGGCAAGCACCTTGATCAGGGTCGATTTTCCCGAGCCATTTTGACCCACCAGGGCATGAACTTCGCCTTCTTCAACGTCAAAAGTGGCATCTTGCAGGGCAACTTGGCCTGGAAAGGACTTCGATAACGACCATATATGCAGGATCTTTGCCACGATGTAATTTTCCCCCTCATTTCGCCATGCACAAGCACACGACATTTCAACACAATTCTTCCGCCAGCAACGACCTAGAACGCCCATCCCAAGGACTGCTCAGATCGTATATTTCGAACGAATTAACTATATGATCATTTTGCTCTGAACAGCAAACCTTCGTGAATAGTTGTCAGAGCAAAAACAATGGGGATCACCCAAACAACAATTAAGGGGAAAACAATGCGTAAAGGAACCCGTAGGGTTACTGCAGCCATTTTCGCTTTGGGTCTTGTAGCCGCCGCCTGTGGTGGCGACGATTCAAGCTCAGAAGAAACTGCTGCACCAACAGAATCAGAAGCACCTGCTACTGACGAATCTACTGCACCGACCGAAACCGATGCACCGGCAGGTGGCGACGAAGTTGCTGCTGCTCAGGCGCTCGTCGACACCTACATGACCATACCGACAGAAATCGGCGTCACCGTAGGACCATCAGCTGCAGTACCGGCTGACAAGAAAGTTGCTTGGCTCGCTTGCGAACTTCCAAGCTGCGCCGAAGTTGGCGAAGACTGGGGCAAAATCACTGATGCTCTCGGCTGGGAACTGAAGACGATCAACGTTGAAAGCGCCTCACCCGGCGCAGGCGTGCAAGAGGCCATTGACTGGGGCGCCAACTACATCGCGATCTCCGGTTCGCCTATTGCTACATTCGCCGAGCAGTACGCTGCAGCCGTCTCTGCTGGTATCAAGTTCGCTTTCGCCTATAACGGTGAAGCGCCTGCGGACGGCATTTTGACATCGATCAGTGGCAACGATGCCGTTTACGCTGCTGGAGCAAGAATGGCCAACTACATCATCGCTGACAGTGGCGCTGCCGCCAATGTGTTGATGGTCAACATTCAACTCTTCCCTGTGCTCGTCGCAGAAGAAGAGGGAATGAGGGACACCTTCGCTGCCGGTTGCACCGCTTGTACGTTTGACGTACTGCCGGTTCAGATCGCTGATATTGGCGTCAACATTCCAGGCTTGGTGGCTTCGTACCTCCAAGAGAACCCAGAGACAAACTACGTTTCTTATGCTTTCTCGGCTTTGCCGATCGGTGTAACAGCAGGC
>CAMDCI010000119.1 GCA_945889715.1 Bifidobacterium breve
GCGCTTCATACCAGCCCAACCAGCGGTTGCGAAGTGGCCGAGTTCGTGCAGGAAAACCGAAATCAAAAGACCGACGACCAACAACAGGCTCCACTTATTGCTTAGGCCCAACCAAATCAATAATGCAACGATGGCAATACCCGACAAGATGGCAACCGATTGACGCGGTGACTTGGGGTCGGCACCGGGTTCATCAACGGCCCCACCAGCCATCATCTCGTCGCGGAAAGATCGATACAACGTCATTGAGATAACACCCTATGCGCTTCTTCGCGCCCTGCGCGGTCGGCCTCAATGATGTCGTCGCTCGAGAGAGTGCCATTCGTCGCAGCGTATTTTTGCAACGATGCTTCAAGAACAGCAGCGATATCAGGCCACTTCAAAGATCCGGCCAAGAATGCCTCAACTGCGATTTCATTGGCCGCTGACAAAAATGCCGGCGCGGTGCCACCGGAGCGTCCCGCTTGATACGCCAACGACAAACAACGGAATGTTGAAATATCTGGTGCACTAAAATCAAGATGCTTCAGAGTTGACCAATCAATGCGGCCGAATGGTGTGCCGATGCGATTGGGATGAGCGAGCGCGTAACCAATGGGTAGGCGCATATCAGGCATGCTCAATTGCGCCATAGTGCAACCATCGCTGAAATCAACCATTGAATGAATCACCGATTGCGGGTGAACGACAACTTCAATCTGGTCGTAACTCACTCCAAAAAGTTCATGCGCCTCAATCACCTCAAGACCTTTGTTCATCAACGTCGACGAGTCAATTGTGATCTTTGGACCCATGTTCCATGTGGGGTGGGCTAATGCTTGTTGAACGGTCACCTCGGCAAGATCGCTCAGTGTGCGACCCCTAAATGGACCACCACTTGCTGTCAACACAATGCGCGATACTTCGACACCTGGCCGAACTGTTGAACGCAGGCATTGATGAACCGCACAATGCTCACTATCAACCGGACCTATTACGGCGCCTGGTACTGAACGCAACGGCTGGACAACCGGACCAGCAGCAATCAGCGATTCTTTATTCGCAAGCGCCAAACGCTTGCCTTGTCGCAATGTTTCAAGAGTGACCGGCAACCCAGCAAATCCGACGACGGCGTTGACAACGACATCTGCACCATTGACAAGTTCGGCCATGTCACGCACGACAGTCACGCCAGGAAGGGCATCGCGCACTTCTTGATGGCGCGACCTATCGGCCACGGCAACGACAGCAGGTTTGAATTCGCGGGCCTGAGCAATGAGCACATCGATGTTTGAACCAAGACCGATTCCACTCACTACATATTCGATCTCCGATAGCCCTTGGGCACAGAGAGCGTTCTCGGCACGAATGACGTCAAGAGTTTGAGTACCTATTGACCCCGAACTACCAGCTATCGAAACACGGACGGTACTCACCGTTCACATCACGACGCGTAGGGCTGAAGCACCATCAACAAGTAGTAGGCAGCCGGCAAGACGAACAAGAATCCATCAAAACGATCGAGGACTCCGCCATGGCCACGAATCACTGTGCCGAAGTCTTTGATGTCCAGGTTGCGCTTGAACATGCTCTCGACTAGATCGCCGAGAGGTGCAAGAACTGCAACCAAGATGGCCAACATCAATACTTCACCGACGTTGTTCCAAGTATCGCTTTGCAAACTGACGACCCACATTGCGATCAAGGTTGCGAGTGTTCCACCCATCAATCCTTCAACCGTCTTGTTGGGGCTGATCCAGGCTCGCAATGGATTCTTGCCGGCGGCCGAACCAACGAATAATGCACCGACGTCGTTTGCAATCACTCCAACTGCCACCATAAACAAGGTGTCCGTACCTACATTGGCAAGACCAGGTACGTTTGAAACTCCGGCCAATAGCGCTGCGAATGAACCCATCATGCCGATCCACAACATGCCAAGTGAGGTGATGGCCATATTGGGCATTGGGCTCGCCTGGATATTTGTTGCACCAACGAACGAGACCGCCGCAGCCATTAACGCCAAAGTGAATACCAATGGCAAAGCACCGTCGCCGACCCAATAGGCGGCGAGCGGAGCACAAATTGACGCCGTGATACCAACGATTGATGCGGGTCGATATCCCTTGTCAGAAACCTTTTCAAAGAATTCAACAGCGGCGAGACCACAGACCAACACAACAATGGCCAACACCGCGACAGGCTTCCAGAGCAGTGCAGCAATGAACGCTGCGAGCATCAACAAGCCAACTGCGATTGCCGTTGGCATATCGCGAGCAGCAACACCAGGACGCGCCGGAACGCTGCGTTGACCACGCTCACGTGGTTGCACATCGGGACGCGGACGCGGTCCACGCTCGGTGGTCGGACGTGGACGACTACCGGTGACGGGACGACCCTGAGTGTCATCAGTGCTAATCGAAATTCGGCCAGTGCGACTTGTTCCGCTCGTACCCGCAGTGTCGTCACGTCGCACATTCGGAATCGGACGAGTTGATGTGCCGGTCGAATCGTCACGGCGTGTTCCACCCGTCGATTCACCAAGTCGAACACGTGGGCGACCACCGCTGCTCGAATCATCAGGACGAGTAGTTGCACCTGAGGGACGATCAGGAATCGGACGCGGGGCGGTACCAGAGTAGGAACCCCACACATCAACTTCATTTGTTTCGTCAACTGATGCAGTTTCACGGGACACGTCACGCGAAATATCACGCGACGAATCGCGCGGAATCGGTCGTGATACCGAGCCAGATGGATCGTCGCCGAAGAGCCGCGGCAACTCGCCTGTGGACTTTTCCGTCCAATGCGGAAGTGATCCAGTGTCGTTGTCACCAAAACTCAAAGGAGCTGGCTCGTCGTCACCTTCGTCGTCGGAGAATCGGAGTTCACCGAAGTCTTCGAATTCATCGTCCTGGCCAGAGCCAGAACCTTTGCGCCACATGTCATCGCTCATGGTCCCGTCCTATCAGACTTCCAGAAGTTCTTGTTCTTTACGTTGCACGGCCTTGTCGATGTGTTCAACATGATCGTGTGTGATCTTGTCTAGTTCTTTTTCAGCACGATCTAGTTCATCTGCCGATACTTCGCCATCTTTTTCTGCGGTTTCTAACTGTTTACGGGCATCCCGGCGCACATTTCGTAGGGCAACTCGCCCATCCTCAGCCATATTCTTGACCAGTTTCACGTAGTCCCGGCGGCGTTGTTCGGTCAACATCGGGAAATTGAGACGAATGATGACTCCATCGTTCGACGGCGACATTCCGAGATCGCTATCGCGAATGGCTTTTTCGATGGCGTTCAAAGATCCGCGATCATGAGGCTTAATGACCAGCGTACGGGCCTCGGGAACCTGGAAACCAGCCAGTTGCTGCAACGGGACATCGGCTCCGTAATAGTTCACCATGAGCTTCTCAACGAGGGCAGGAGTGGCCCGACCAGTGCGGATCGTCGTGAATTGAACTTGGGCGTGCTCGACGGCTTTGTCCATCTTGTCGATGGCTTCGAGCAAAATATCGTCAGTCACCCGACCAGCGTACCTATGGCTTGACCCTCAAGAACGGATCTGATGTTTCCAGGGGTACTCACATCAAAGACCACAATCGGGATTTTGTTGTCCCGACAAAAGGCGATCGCCGTGGCGTCCATGACCCGAAGTTCTTTTTCGATGACGTCTTTGTGGGAGATGCGGTCGTAACGGGTAGCCGTGGGATCAAGTTTGGGGTCGGCGGTGTACACCCCGTCAACGCCAGAGTGGGTGCCCTTCAAGATGGCCTGAGCATCAATTTCGGCGGCTCGCAGAGCGGCTGCAGTGTCGGTCGTGAAGAACGGGTTGCCCGTTCCGCCAGCGAAAATCACCACGCGACCCTTTTCCATATGACGTTCAGCACGACGACGAATATACGGTTCGGCCACTTTGGGCATTTCGACGGCAGTCATGACTCGACTGTGCTGACCGACTCGTTCGAGTGCGTCTTGCAGCGCCAAGCCATTCATCACGGTTGCGATCATGCCCATGAAGTCGGCCTGAGCCTGATCCATTCCCTGACCGGCGCCTTTCAGGCCACGCCAGAAGTTGCCACCACCAACGACGACTGCGATATCAATCTTGAGATTCTCGCGGACATCTTTGATCTCGGTTGCGACTTGATGGAGTACGCCACTGTCAAGTCCGAAACCGGTCGGTTCAGCCAAGGCCTCACCCGACAGTTTCAGCACGACCCGCTTCCATGCGGGACGGTCGGCCTGACGGGACGAACCAGCGTCAGTTCCGGCCATGGTCAATCAGCCGATCTCAACTTGAGCGAAACGAATAATCTTCGCGCCACCCAAAATTTGGGTCACCGACTGCTTGTCATCTTTAGCGTATGGCTGTTCAACCAAGCACACATCTTTGAAGAAACCGCTGATTCGACCTTCAACGATCTTGGCCAAAGAAGCTTCGGGCTTACCTTCGTTGCGACTAATCGCTTCAAGGGTGGCCTTCTCTTTTTCAAGAACATCAGCCGGAATTTCTTCACGATTCAAGTACTTGGGGCGAGCAAACGCAATGTGCACAGCAATGTCGTGAGCGAGTTCAACTGAACCGCCTTCGAGTTCGACGAGCACGGCATTCACTCCACGTCCACCTTGGATGTGCTGGTAGCTGTCAACGATGTTTCCGGCTGCCGCTTCAATGCGCACGACTTCGCCAAGTTCGATCTTCTCTTTGAGAACGATCTTGAGGTCGTCAAGAATTGCGGAGCGCTCAGCAACTGCTGCTTCACCTTTGGCAGCAACAAGTTCGACCAAAGCTTGTGCTTCGCCCTTGAACTGATCGCTACCGGCCACGAAGTCGGTTTCTGATTTGAGCTTGACAATGGCGCCAACGTTGTTTGTCACGACAAGAGCAACGACGCCTTGATTATTGTCGCGGTCATCGCGCTTGGCTGATGCAGCCAAACCTTTTTCGCGCAACCACTGCTTGGCCTCTTCAATGTCACCATTGTTATTTTCAAGGGCCTTTTTGCAATCCATCATGCCGGCGCCAGTGGACTGGCGCAGACTCTGAACATCTTTGGCTGTAAACGACATGTCTCAGGCCTCCGGGGAAGAATCGGCAAGAGTCTCAACTGATTCATCGGCGGCAGGTACTTTTGTCGCAGCAAGACGAGCTTCGCGCTCGGCTTGTGCAGCAACGGCCTGTGTCCGGGCCGTTGCTTGGTTCGCTGCGAACTCGGCCTTTTCGGCGTCGCTCTTTTCGGGGGCAACCAAACCAGGATTGCGCTTCGATGCGATGTAACGACCTTCGATGACTGCTTCTGCGATCATCTTTGACATCAATTCGTTGGCACGAATTGCGTCATCGTTACCCGGAATCGGGAACGTGATGAGATCGGGATCGACGTTGGTATCGACGATACCAACGATCGGAATACCGAGTTTGTTCGCTTCGGTTACGCCAATGTGTTCTTTCTTGGTGTCGATGATGAACACACACTGCGGGCGCTTGGTCATGTGGCGAATACCGCTGAGGTTCTTCTGCAACTTGGCCAACTCGCGGCTCTTCAAAAGAGCCTCTTTCTTCGGCATCAAAGCGAAATCGCCAGCCTCTAAGAGACGCTCAAGTTCGAGCATTTTCTGCACGCGCTTGTAAATGGTTTCGAAGTTGGTGAGCATTCCACCCAACCAACGTTCGTTGATGTACGGCATGCCGCACTTCTCGGCAAAGCCAGCAATCGGATCTTGTGCTTGCTGCTTAGTACCGATGAACAGAACCGAACCGCCACCGGCGACCAAGTCACGCACGAATGCGTACGCGGTCTCGATGCGCTCAAGGGTCTGCTGCAAGTCGATGATGTAAATGTCGTTGCGCTCACCAAAGATGAAGCGACGCATCTTGGGGTTCCAACGACGGGTTTGGTGGCCGAAATGAACTCGGGCTTCCAAAAGTTGACGCATCGTGACGATGGCCATAGCACTGTCCTCCTGATTCTGCGGTTAGGGGCACGGAACCTCGCATCACAAAGTGACGACCGCAGGATGAGGACCATGC
>CAMDCI010000120.1 GCA_945889715.1 Bifidobacterium breve
TGGGATCAAGAAAAGCTTGAAGACGAAGTCGAATTGTGTATCGGTCGTGACATCGTGTGTGGTGTGACGAGCGGTCGTACTTCGGGCTAGAGACGTCCAGCGTCGGTGACGCGCTGTAAGAACTGTTGAGTTCGTTCATGTTGTGGCTGACTAAAGAACTCTGCTGGGGGAGCGCACTCCAAAACTTGGCCCTGATGCAAGAAACACACTCGGTCAGAAATTTCGCGAGCAAATCCCATTTCGTGAGTAGCAAGCAACATCGTCATTCCGTTTGATTTGAGTTCGCGGACAACGTCGAGCACTTCACCAACAAGTTCGGGGTCAAGTGCCGAGGTGATTTCGTCGAGCAACATGACTTCAGGGTTCATTGCCAAACTGCGGGCGATGGCAACTCGCTGTTGTTGACCACCAGATAACTGATCGGGGTAGCCGTCAGCACGGTCACTGAGCCCCAGGCGATCAATGAGTTCGCGGGCATGATCGTCGGCTTCTTTCTTTGACTGACCTAAAACTTTGCGTGGCGCCAGTGCAATGTTTTCCAGCACTGTCATATGCGGAAACAGATTGAAGTTCTGAAAAACCATGCCGATGCGTCGACGATACGGATCGGGATTGAGGCCAGGCTCGCTGATATCTATGCCATCGAGCAAGATTGCGCCATCGTCAATGGTCTCAAGCAAATTGATGCAGCGTAACAATGTACTTTTGCCTGATCCTGATGAACCGATAAACGCAATAACTTCACTGGGCTTGATATCGAGGTTGATGCCATTCAAGACATGGCGAGCGCCGAAAGACTTACGCACATCTTGTAACGAGATCTTTACTGTCCTTTCAGTACTCATCGAACTGCCGTCCCCGAAGTGCGGCGTCGTTCGCGGGTCATCAAATGATCAACAAAACGCGTCTCGGGGATAGTGAGCAACAAGAAGATGATGGCGGCGCCGACATATGGCGTGAAGTTTGCGTATTTCGATTTGTCGATGCCGGCCTGACGCAGAATCTCAATGGGCCCAATCAAACTGATCAACGCGACATCTTTTTGCAAACTCACGAAGTCGTTCATGAGTGGGGGAATGACTCGCCGTACCGCTTGGGGAAGAATGACAAATTGGAGAGTCTGACCAGAAGAGAGCCCGAGTGAACGAGCGCCAGCGCGTTGGCTTTCGTGAACACTTTCGATGCCAGCGCGAAACACCTCGGCGACATATGACGAATACGCAAGAACGAGTGCAACTGAGCCCCACAGATACGGGCTATTCCAGGGACGACTGAGGCCAAGACCCGGGATACCAAAGCCCACGAGCAAGATGGTCAAGATCACGGGAATACCGCGGAAGATATCGGTGTACGCGGTAGCAAAAAGACGAAGTGGGAAAAGTGCGGGGGTGCGAACACTGCGACACACCGCCAGAGTCATGCCCCAGATCAAAATGCATGGGGCGCACCACAAGAAGATTTGAATGTCTTTAACAAAGGCACTCAGTAATTTTGAAAACGTGTCATTGAAAACTTCGCCGTTGAAAAACGACCGTTTGACTTTGTACCAGCCGGGTGTTTGCGGAACGAGTGCGACAACGAGACCAATGACGATCACTGTTGACGTCAACGCGATGAGCACGCTGCGACGCTTTTGGCGCCGTTCGAATGCTTGTCGTCGAGTTACACCCGGCTGGGACACAAGTAGTTACTGCTAATCAGTCGACGCTGATAACTGGAACACCAGCGTTATCGCTGAGCCACGTCTGCTCAATCTTGGCGAGTTCACCTGATTCTTTGAGAGCAGCCAAAGCGGTGTTCACACAGGCAACCAATGGGCTGTCCTTGGTGAAAACAGCTCCAAAGTCGTCGGTCAGGCCACCAGCTGAACCGGGGAACTGTCCAACAACCGAGGTGCCTTCAATTTCAACTGCCGAGATGTACAAAGCAGTAGGAAGGTCGACGACGATTGCATCAATCTGGCCGGCTTCAAGTGCGGCCTTTGCGCCAGCATTGTCGTCGTAAACGAATGGTTCATTGGTCGGCTTAATGATCTCGTTGATGAAGGTGAGGCTGGTGGTTCCGGCCTGTGCACCGAACTTGACGTCCACGAGATCGGCAACGGTTGTTGCACCTTCAGCTGGCGAATCAGCTAAAGCAACGATGGCCTGATTCGATGAGTAGTACGGGTCACTGAACGAGATGGTTTCTTCACGCTCGGGTGTAATCGAGTACTGCTGCATATTGAAGTCGAAGTTCTTTTCGCCAGGAGCGATCGCTTCGTCGAATGTGGTGCGAACCCAGACGACGTTTTCGCCTTCATAACCAAGTTCGGCGGCGATGGCCATACCGACGGCGGCTTCGAAGCCTTCGCCAGATTCGGGCGCATCGTTTTCGACCCAGGGTGAAAAGGCCGGCGAACCGGTGCCGATGGTGAGCTTGCCCTCAGCGATTGTGCTGCAATCGCTTTCGGTTGCGGCACCTTCGGCGCTCGACGACGAGCTGTCGTCGCCACCACAGGCGGTGAGGGCTATTAGGGATGTGGCAGCGAGTGCCATTGAAAGACGACGGATCATGTCGGTTCCTTTCGGGTAGGGGACTCTGAGATGTTACCAAACGTTAATCCCGACTAATTCGGTCGGGTATTGAAAAAAGTCTTTCTTCCTCTTGACAATGAGACATGGGGGGTCTTAGTGTCTCATTTGTGGTGACCGACGACACGACTTTGCAGAGCCCTGAGGATCGAATCCTTGACGCGGCCCGTCGTTGTGTTGATCGTTGGGGCATGAACAAGTTGACCATTGATGATGTGGCAACCGAAGCCAACGTGTCGCGAGCAACTCTGTACCGAATTTTCCCCGGCGGCAAAGACGTGATGTTCGATGCCTTGCGCGTTCGTGAACTCGGCGAATTCTTCGCTGGTATGCGCTCGAGTATTGAACCCGTTGAATCGTTACTTGATTTTGCGGTCAAAGTTTCGGTGTATGCGATGCGTGAAATGCGGGCTGATGAAAATCTCACCATGATGCTGTCGACTGAAGAGGGCACGGCGCTCAAGTCGCTAACCGTTGAAGGTCTGCCGCGCATTTTGAATGTTGCATCGCAATACATGACGCCGTTCTTGACTGAGTTCGTACCGCTTGCTGAAGCTGAGGTTTTGGTTGAACTGTTGGCACGATTCGTCATCTCATTTTTCTTGGCGCCAAGCAGTCACTTCGATTTGGCTGACCCCGATTCGGCACGCGAATTCTTTACACCCTTTATCTATGCCCTGAACCCAGCAGTGATCTAACAACAAAATTCTCAAAACCATAGGAGACAAAAATGAGCATTACCGAAAACGAAAGCCAAGACATTTTGGGTCGTACAGACCTCAATGACATCGAGGCAATCCTTTCCATCACCAACGAAGATGCCGATGCAATTCAGCACATCGTCAAAGACAATGCCGACGCGATTTTTACGTGGGACTACTCACTGAGCCGCCCAGCGTTGCGTAAGTTGTACGAAAAAGCCAAGGTTGGCCAGTGGAATGGTTCCACCGATCTTGACTGGTCGATCAACGTTGACGAAGAAAAGCAAGTCGCTATGGATCTAGCGGCTTTTGCTTCGGGACTGACGCCCGCTCACTACGCCAGCACCACCTTGTCGAATTGGGGCGACAAAGAATGGACCGAGTTCGCTATCGAACAGCGTCGCTGGAGCTTGTCACAGTTCATGCACGGCGAGCAGGGTGCACTTATTTGTACCGCGAAAATCGTTGAGACTGTTCCGTGGTACGACGCCAAGTTGTACGCCAGCACTCAGGTAGTCGACGAAGCTCGCCACGTTGAAGTGTTCGCTCGTTACCTCGATGAGAAGTTGGGTGGTTCGTACCAGATCAACGCTCACTTGCGTATGTTGCTTGACGACATCGTGAATGACAGCCGCTGGGACATGACCTACCTCGGAATGCAGATCATGGTTGAGGGTCTTGCTCTCGCCGCATTCGGCAATATGCAGCAGATGACCAATGAGCCTTTGCTCAAGAAGTTGTTGCGCTACGTCATGAGCGATGAAGCTCGTCACGTTGCTTTCGGCGTTTTGTCGCTTCAAGAGGTGTACGCACATATGAGTGACAAGGAAATCAAAGAGCGTCAAGAGTTCGCTTACGAGGCCTCGGTTCGTATGCGTGACCGCTTCATGTCACAAGAGGTATGGAGCCGCATGGGGGTCAACCCGCGCGACGTCGTGCCTTTGGTGCTCAACGACCCAACGCGCGAAGTCTTCCAGCAGATGTTGTTCGCCAAGATTGTTCCGAACTGTAAGAAGTTGGGCCTCTTGGATCGCAACGATTCATGGTTGCGTCGTCGTTTCGAAGAAATGGGAGTCATCCAGTTCGAGAACGCTGAAGACACCGGCGAAGAGTACGTGAAGTTCGAACTCGGCGAAACCCTCGCCGACGTTCAGCACTGACACCTATTCACGAGATAAAGCAACTACCGTTTGATATGTGAAGTTGCGAGCCTCAGACCTAGCGAACGCCATTGGTGGTCGCTTGGTCGGTCCAGATACTGACATTGATGGTGCAACATTTGACTCACGTCAGGTGCTGCACCATCAGCTTTTTGTGCCCATAGTGGCCGAACGTGATGGTCACGACTTCATTAGCGATGCCTTGAAGGCCGGCGCAGGCGCTTATCTGACGTCTCGTCCTGAAATAGTCGTTGGGTTGGGCGGAACTGCCATCGTTGTTGATGACACTGCTCAGGCATTGATTGACGCGGCCCGATGGGGTCGTACTCTGTTTCCTGCGTCGACAGCTGTGGTTGGGGTAACTGGCTCGGTCGGTAAGACGTCTACGAAAGATCTCATTGCGGTGGCACTGTCGTCTTCAAAGCGAGTTGTGGCCAACGTGAGAAGTTTCAACAATGAGCAAGGACTGCCCGTCACAATTTTGAATGCTCCGCTGACGACTGAAGTTCTAGTTCTCGAAATGGGCATGCGTGGTCTTGGGCAAATCGATGATCTCTGCCGAATTGCTCGACCGCATATTGGAGTCGTCACACGGGTTGGTGAAGCCCACACCGAACTTGTTGGTGGCATTGAAGGTGTCGCACAAGCCAAAGGTGAATTGATTGAAGCACTGCCCCCACAAGGTGTCGCAATCTTGAATGCCGATGACGAGCGCGTCATTGCCATGCGTTCGCGATCAGTTGCGCCAATTCTGAGTTTTGGTGAATCGGCAAACGCAGATGTTCGGATTACCGAATTGCGTCTTGATGCTCATGGTTGTGCGCTGTTTGATATTTCCACGCCATCAGGATCGGCGACAGTTAATTTGTCGATTCCTGGCCGGCATATGGCACTGAATGCCGCAGCAGCGATTGCTGTGGGAGAGGCTCTCGGAGTCAATCTTGAATTAATGGTTGAGTCATTGCGATCGGCATCTATTTCTGATCGTCGGATGCAGAGTAAGACCACAAGAAATGGCGCGCTGCTGCTTGACGATTGTTATAACGCCAACCCAACATCGATGGCTGCTGCCATTGAAACCCTCGCCCAGATACCTGCCGATCGCAAGGTGGCAGTTTTGGGGGTCATGGCCGAGATTGAAAATCCTGACAAGGCGCATGCAGATATTGCGCAATTAGCCCGGGCGAACAATATTGAAATCATCGCTGTCGGCACAAGCGGTTACGGGTCTATCCCGTTGACGATTGATCAAGTCATTGAGCAACTCAATCACTGTGATAGTTCAGCTGCGATCTTGGTCAAGGGAAGTCGTGTGGCCGCACTTGAACGAGTCGTCGACGCAGTCATTGAGCATTAGCGAGTTCCATTTGAATAGAGTTCCTTCTACACTTAGGGCGTGGCTGGTCTGCGAAATAAGAATCATGGAAAAGTTGAACTCGCGATCCTTGAGAGTGCTCGCCGTGAGATTGAACTCAATGGCATCCTTGGCTTGCGAGTCGCAGAGGTAGCGGCTGGAGCCAACTACTCGTTGACTCAGGTGTACCGCTACTTCGGTGACCGGGATGGA
>CAMDCI010000121.1 GCA_945889715.1 Bifidobacterium breve
GAACATTGGACAACAATGACTAACAACATCACGCTTGAAGCCGAAATCACGCCGGGTATGCCGGTACAACAAGTGATTGAACTCGCGCGTCTCGCTGAAGATGTTGGGTTTGATCGTCTTGGTATTTCTGATGTTGTCTTTTGGCAAGACTGTTTCATGTTGCTCGGGCTTGTTGCCCAGTCAACAACGCGAATTGAACTTGGTCCGATGGTGACTAATCCGTATTCGCGTCACCCGGCGGTGCTTGCAGGAATTGCTGCGACATTGCACGACGTTTCTCACGGCCGTGCATTTATGGGCATGGGTGTTGGCGCCGGACTTGAGGCCGTCGGCGAGACGTACGCGCGACCAGTTGCTCATGTGCGCGATGCAGTCACCGTGATGCGCGCATTGTTGCGTGGTGAGACTGTCAATTATCAGGGTGAAACGATTACGGTCAATGACTCGCGATTGCAGCACGTCGATCCGTCGAACCCAGCGCATGTTCCGATGTCGATTGGTACTCGCAGCCCACAGATGATGCGTTTGGCTGGCGAGATTGCTGATATCGCTCTTGTTGGTGGTCGCTATCTGTCTCCGTCACTCGCTGCGAATTATCGCTCGTTCATTGCTGAAGGCGCACAACGGGTCGGTCGTGATATTGCTTCGGTTGAAGTTGCTCCGCGAGTCACCTTGTGTGTGTCGTCAGACGGCGATCTGGCGCGTCGTAGTGTGAAGCGTTACGTGGCTCATTACATCGCGCTGATTCGGCCCGCCGAGTTGAACGAACGTATGGGATTAGATGCCGATTGGTATGCGCGAGTTGACGCAGCTCTTGCTCGGTCAACCGGTTGGTACTTCGATCACGATCGTTACGACGACCCCGAAATCTTTTCGCTGATCGCCGATGAATTAGTGACGAGCTTCGCCATTGTGGGCACGCCCGATGAATGCAAAGACTTAGCCCGTGGCATTTTGGACCTGGGCTTTAACAGCATCAGCATGAACTTGTCATTCCCCGTCGGCAACGGCATGTATCAAGGTTTGCGCGACACCCTTGAAGGTTTTGGCACTGTTATTGATGCAGTGCGTTCAGGTCGCTGAAACTTCTAGCCGTTATCACGGGGATTGACTGTGACTCCTGGAGTCACGATGTGATCAATTGATGCCAACATGTCAGAACTCAGTGGCGTCGCTGCGACTGAACACAAGTCACGAGTTTGTTCGGGTGTACGTGGGCCGATGAGCGCCGTCGCCACTGCGGGATGCGAAATAGTAAACCGCAAGGCCATTTCGGTCATTGTCATGCCACGCTCAGTGGCCAGGGCAGTCAGTCGTCGAACGAGATTAGTTTTGGTTTGACGCATGTTCTGATCATTGAAATCAAAATGATCACTCTCGCGTTTTGCTCGTGAGCTGTCATCGGCATCAACATCAAGTGGCGTCTCCGATGTGTATTTACCAGTGAGCCAACCGCCATTCAGTGGAGCCCAAACCATCAGCGAAATATTGTTCTCAATCGCGAATTGGCTGATACCCGTCTGGGTGTTCTCAATACCTCGACACAATATTGAATAAGGCGGTTGCTCGGTCACTGGGGGAGTCAAGTTGTTGTGCCGACACACAGTGATGATTTCATTCAATAATTGAAGAGGAAAAGTAGATGTGCCCCACGCTCGAATTTTTCCGGCCACAACAAGATCGTGCATCGCCGTCACCGATTCAAGAAGCGGTGTCAAAGGGTCGGGTCGATGCATCTGATACAGGTCAATGATGTCAACTTGTAGTCGGCGCAAACTGTTATCGCATGAGTTATTGATCCAGCGGCGTGACAGCCCGCGATGTTGTGGGTCATCATCGAATGGATTGCCAACCTTGGTCGCGATGACATACGAATCGCGTGAGTGGCTGACCAATCGCTCGTGCAAAATCTTGCCCAGAAAGGTTTCGCTGGTGCCACGGTCGTACATGTCGGCCGTATCAAACACGTGTGGACCCGGGGTATTGAAATAGATATCAACGATCTCGGCACACGAATCGATGTCGGGGTTGCCCCACGCACCAAACATCATGGTGCCGAGCGAATAGAACGGCGCTGAGTGAAACAAACTACTCAAGGCCGGCTTGAGCTAAAAAGATTTTGCTGTCCCAGTAATCGGTTCGATTGATAATGAGTCCAGTCGACGGATCAATCTGAATGCGCAACAATCCGCGCACTGCACAATCACGATCGTTTACATGAGCATGCAAGGTGTAGGCGTTGGCCACCGTTGATGTAGTGAGATCGACAACTTGTTGCTCAACTTCATAACGCAGCCCAGGCATTGATGCCATGAAGTTGGGTAAGCGACGGCGATATTCGTCTTTACCCTCACAACCCGAACCAAGAGCAGCCGTGTGTTCATTGATAAATCCGTCCGCCACAAACGAGGCCACAAGATCGGCGTCACCAGTAGCGAATGACTCGAGATAATTGCGACAAATAGTGGCAAGTTCGTCGCGAGTCATGGCCGGAT
This sequence comes from Bifidobacterium breve, assembly GCA_945889715.1. Taxonomy (GTDB): domain Bacteria; phylum Actinomycetota; class Acidimicrobiia; order Acidimicrobiales; family Ilumatobacteraceae; genus Casp-actino8. The sequence goes on from CAMDCI010000121.1 coordinate 2,496, forward strand.
CATTTCAGGTTTTAGATCAGGGTAGCCCGGACGTGAGATCGGGTTGAATCCGATCTCAGCCCCAGACTTCTGTGGCCTTGGCGTACACACCCTGGTCGTACGAGAACTCGATCATGTTGCCATCGGGGTCTTTGAGAGCACAGATATAGCCAACGGGATCAGGCATTTGAGTGGGTGGCCAGGCCATGCAACCGTCGGCCTTGCCCAGTTCAGCAATGCGTTCAACTTCGGCGCGGCTGGTGAGCTCCATACCAATGTGAGCAAACGGGGCCATGATCGGCTGCGGTCCACCGGCTTGGTCTTTGAAGAAACTCACGAGAACCAACACGAATGGCTTATCGGATTGATCGTCATGACCAAGCCAGGCTCCGTAACCATCGGCATCAACTCGGCGGTCAAGCAACTTGAGTGGAGTGAACTTCTCGTACCACGCAATGGAACGATCAATGTCGGTTGATGGCAATGCAATGTGAGTCCAACGTGCTGTTGGGGGATGGACAGTGTTCTTGTCTGAAGTATCAGTGATCTGATTCTTCGTACGCATGGCATCGGTGTCAATGTTTTCGTGAGTGGTCATGGTGATCCAGTTCTATTGAAATTTTGGCTGAGTTGTTAGTGAAAAGTCACTTGTATCTGCGAAGAGCGTCGATCATTCAGCGGTGTAGTCGCTCGGGATGTCGGGGTTGTCTCCACCTTTGGTCCACAAGATGACTTCGTTGCCCCAGGCATCTTCAAATGCGCCGTTGAAGCCACTGAATTCTTTCCAGTAGTGCTTGCGCCACAAAATGGTTGCACCAAGTTCTTCGGCACGATCGAGCAAACGCTCTTGGTTGTCGTCATCGCTGACCAAAATCCAAATGCGACCTTGGCGGTGCTTGTGTGACAAAACGCGGGGCTCAACACCGGCCGGATCTGGATGCGGGCGAGCGTTATTGACGTTGTAGATGCCGAGGTGCAAGTTGCCAACGGCGCTCTGAGTGCCATCGCCCAACATGAAGTTTTGGCCGGGCACGCAACGGTGGAATTCACCCTCGGGGCGACCCTCAACAACCCAACCAAAGAGGTCGGCATAGAAGCGGGCGGTCTTGGCCGGATCGTCACTCGGAAGGTCGACGAAGATCAGGGTGTTCGGGTAATTGGGGACGAACTGCCCGGTCGTGGCGGCGTCGTCGGCTGGGTTATAAGACGTGTAGGTCATGTGCCGACGATAACACACCGAGCCCAAATTTTGGTCTGACAATCACACCAAGATCAGGGAGACTGAACCATGAATATTTTCGGGAATATTTCTGGGAATATTTCAGGAAATTCTTGGAAATATTTCTGGGAATATCTGTGTTCATCGACCGGCGAGGAACGTCATACGTTCTTGGGCTTCGGCCACGATGTCGGTGAAGGTCGATCCAGTGATCTGGGTCGACTTCTTACCCCTAACCACAGCTTTTCCGGCCACATAAACGTCATCAACCGCCGAGCCACTCGAAGCCCAGATCAATTGCAAGATCGGTTCGGTGCTGCGGGTCATCCATTCAGGACCGTCGGTGCCAAAGACAACCAAGTCGGCTTGTTTGCCCACTTCAAGTGACCCAATCTTGTCGGCCATACCAATGGCTCGGGCGGCATCAATGGTGTGCAAAGCCAATGCATCGACCGCGCTCATGAGGGTGGGGTCCATGTGGCGATCGCGGATGAGACCAGCAAAAAGTGCGGCATTACGAATGGGGTCGACGGCGTCGCCAGCGTTTTCAGCGTCGCACCCAAGTGACATGCGTACGCCGCGCTTCAGCATGTCGTCGTGACGACCAGCAGCAGTAATTCCTTGAGCGAGTCGCAAATACGCCCACGGACATACGGCGACTGCGGTGTCGGTTTCGACGATGCAATCAATCTCGTCGTCATTCAGGTGCACTGCATGTGCAAGTAACACGTGACTGCCAAGAACCCCGAGGTCGTACAAATGGCGAACCGGGTGTTTGCCAGTGCGGGCAAGATACGAAGTGGTGTCACCAGAAGATGGCGAAATATGAAACGTGATGCGGGTGTTGTTATCGCGTGCAAGTTGCGACGCAGCAGCGACAAGTTCGTCGCTCATCAAATCGTGTCCAACGAGCGTGACCCATCCATCAATGAGGGGAGTGTGCTGGGTGAGGCGCATCACTTCACGTTGACGATCAAGCACTTCGCTGACGGTTCCGGCAAACGGACCATCTTCGACATCCCAGCCCCAACTACCAAGCGTGCCGCGAGTGCCCATTGCAAGTTGTGCCTGAAGCACCGATGCTGGATGACCAACAGTTCCGGCTTCAACTGTTGTTGTAATCCCGTGACACAAAGCTTCGTTCAGTGCGAGCACGGCGCTTAAGTAGTCGTCGCGTTCGGTGTGCCTGCTATGCGTTGGCACAGCCCAGCCAAAGATTGCTTCTTGCGAGTCAATTGTGTCGGGAATCATTGAGCGAATGAGACGATCGCCGGTGAGGTGTTGATGTCCGTTGATCATGCCTGGGGTGATGACCGCACGAGGGTTTCCTTCAATCAGTGCGTCGGGATGTGAGACGCACAACTTTTCGAAGTTGTCAATAGCAATGATGCGATCATTTTCAATTGCGACGGCGGCATCGGTAAGAACTTCTCGTTGCGCATTCATCGTGATGACGTGTTGGCCCCGAATAAGGAAAATGGTCATAGTTCTACAGGTTAGGCTCAAAAACATGACGAGCATTCTTTGCGACAACGACAATCTTCTTGGCTTTTGGTATCCGGTCGCACGATCGGTTGATGTGATGTCGGCGCCGGTGTCGGCCAAGCTGCTTGGGCGCAACCTGGTGGTGTGGCGCGATGGCAATGGCACCGTCAGTGCATTGCCCGATCGTTGTACTCACCGTGAAGCGAAGTTGAGTCTTGGGTACGTCAAAGACAACTGCTTGGTGTGCCCGTACCACGGTTGGGAATTTGCTGAAGACGGCAAGTGTGTTCGAGTGCCCTCGGCGACCGAAGGCATTCCGGTTCCGCCGAAGGCTCATATTGAGCCCTACGGTTGCCAAGATCGTTACGGATTGGTTTGGGTATGCATCGGTACACCCAAGGCGCCGATCCCCGACATGCCGTGGGATAACGACCCGAAGTTCCGTCGTCTTAATACACCTGTTGATACTTGGCAGTGTTCGGCCACGCGTATGGTCGACAACTTCTTAGACATCACGCACTTCCCGTTTGTGCATGTCAATTCATTTGGTCGGGCTCAAGAGACGAGTGTTCCCAAAGTTGAACTCGGTCCGCTTGATGATCACTTCTATGGGTACTCGTATGAAGTGAATGCCAATAATGCATCGGTCGGTGCAATTGCAAGTGGACAGTCGGGCGGAGTCGTGCATCGCAAGATGAGTTCTGGTTTCAACTTGCCGTTGATTTGCCGTTCGACGATTGAGTACGACACTGGG
>CAMDCI010000122.1 GCA_945889715.1 Bifidobacterium breve
ATTGAGCCCACCGAGAGCGAGACCAAGGCCGAACTCGATCGATTCTGTGACGCGATGGTGGCCATCCGCGTGGAGATTGATCAGATTGCGTCGGGAGTGATAGCGGTTGAGGACAGTCCCCTGCGTCATGCTCCCCACACTGTTGCTGATCTCGTTGGCGATTGGAATCGTTCATATCCTCGATCGGCTGGAACACCCTCGTTGTCGGGCTCATACGGCTATCACACCCCCGTCAGTCGGATTGACGCGGCGTACGGTGACCGCAATCTGGTGTGTACCTGCGCCCCGCTCGAGGCCTATGCGTCAACGTGATGTTGTGTAGATAGTTTGAGGGCTATGGCAACTAAAAAAACTGCGCCGAAGTCTGAGCCAGCAGCAGATGAATCTTCAGGCACTGCATCAAGCTCGTCATCAGGCTCGGCATCAAGCTCATCGATTCCTGGAATCAACGACCTCTTAGGTCTTTTGGGCGGAGCGAGTCCAGTGATGGCGATTGGACGAATGGTTGAAACTGTCATGCAGGTCACCGGCGACATCGTGCAGTCAATCGGCACGTTCAATGACACCATCACCGAACTCAACAAAGTTGCTCACCGAGTCAATGCACTCTTAGATGAGATTGAAGGTCCAGCCGCCGAGATTGTTCCCCTTGTTGTGGCGACGGCGAAACAAGCTAAGTCAACATTGAAAAAAGCTGATGGAGTTCTGAATCAAATCGGTACGTTGCCCGCTGACGTCACCAAAGCTGTCTCAACGCTTGGTGATCTTGCGGGACGACTTGGGCCACTGGCGCAATTCGCTGAAGCAGCGGGTGGCATGTTCGGCGTGAAGTCAACAACTAGCTAAAGATTGAGCTAGCACTACTTCTTATTGAGTGTGAACTAGCTTTATTGTTTCGCGACAAAGGGCAGTTCAACAATTCGTCCAGGAATCTGGCTGCCACGTACGTCGATGGCGACAACGTCACCCACTTTGGATGACGGTTCAACCAGCGCCAAAGCAATTCCGTGTTCGAGAATCGGCGAGAAATTTCCGCTGGTGACGACACCAATGACTTTGCCTTGCGAAACAACGTTGCATTCAGCACGCGGTGGTCGGCGTCCTTCGGTTGCGATCCCTCGTAGGACGCGTGCGACTCCATCTTGTTTTTCTCGAGCAAGTGCTGAACGGCCGTTGAACTCGCCTTTAGTCCACGAAACCACCCATTCTAGATTGGCTTGCAATGTCGTAATTCCGTGGCCAAGTTCGTGTCCATGTAGCGGTAATCCAGCCTCAAGTCGCAAGGTGTCACGAGCGCCTAAACCCGATGGCTGCACGCCAGCCTGTAGGAGTGCTCGCCATAAATCAGCGGCGTGAGCATTCGCAATAGCGATCTCAATTCCCTGTTCGCCGGTGTATCCAGTTCCGGCGACCGTGCACGCAATGCCGTTCCACGAACATTGTGCAACCTTAAATTTGCCGACTGCTGCAGCTTCAGGAAAGAACGTTGCAACTTTCGCGCGGGCCTGGGGGCCTTGTACGGCAAGTACCGCGCGAGTAGCAGTTGTATCGACTCCCCCAATTGCGGCAATGACATCATCAGTATTCGATGCGTTCGGCATGACATCAAAAACCTGATCGGCGATCCACCAGACGATGATGTCGTCAAGTACTGACGCATCCTTCGGATTAAGCAAGTGCGTGTATTGGGCGCGACCTGGTGCAATCTTTTGCAGATCATTGGTCAGTGTTTTTTGCAATTGCGCAAAAGCCTCTGGTCCAACAACTCGCACTGTACCGAGGTGAGAAACGTCAAAAACCACGGCGTCGTGACGACAAGCCAGATGTTCAGACAAAGTGCCACCGGCGTACTGCAAGGGCATATCCCAGCCACCAAAGGGAGTCATTCGAGCGTCTAGAGCTCGATGTTCAGCATCCAGTGGCGAATATTTCAGCATTAACCGATCTTACGAAGTTCACGTGCTTCATGATCAATTTCAAGATCAATCAAATGTGGGTACAAGGCAATCAACTGACCGTCGACTTGATCCTTGACCTGTGCCAGAGGAAGAAGGTTTAAAACACCTTGGCCGCGTCGAACGACGTCAATGAGATCTTCTCCGGTGCACAGCACGACCGAAGAACCGTTGATGACGAGATGGGCCGATGTGATATCGGCCTGTTCGTTCTGACCGAGGTAATTGAAAACTTCTCGAACTGATTCAAGTTTGATGCCAGCATCAAGCAAACTCTTGACCACGCGGAGTTCAAGCAAATTGCGGTAGCTGTAATGGCGACGACTTCCACTTCCAGTGGCCTCATGCACTGCTGGACGTACTAATTGAGTGCGAGCCCAATAATCGAGTTGACGATACGTAATGCCGACGATGTCACAGGCTTGAGTACCACTAAAGGTTGAGACCTGTGAGTTCATCTGTCGCAGGGTACGGCGCAGATTGCCGACCATCAACTTTCGCTCGAGGCTTATGCCAAGAAATGAGGTCGTCCCTGCTTAGGGCTGGAAATCTTCGGGGTTAATGCTGTCAATGAAATCGCGGAATTCATCAACGAGGTCATCGGTCGCGAGGTCGTCCTTCAGGCTGTCCTCGAGGTCGTCGGCTTCATCAAGGCCTTCACCGTCGAATTCATCGCCTTGCGCCACAAGTTTGCCCGCGATATCAAGTACCTCGCCTTGGCAATAAATCGTGCAACCCGAGCGGACTGCGATGGCGATTGCGTCTGATGGCCGACTTGAAACCACCACTGGGCCACTTCGCGATTGCAGATGAAGTTCGGCGAAGAAGATCCCTTCATTGACTTCGGTAATGACAACTTTTTCAAGAACTGCTCCAAGGGCGCCAAAAATATTGACGATCAAATCATGTGAGAGCGGTCGAGTAGTTTCTCGTCCGTCGAGAGCCCATTGGATACTTGCGCCCTCGGGCTGGCCGATGTAAATCGGTAAGAGGCGGCGTTCGCCATTGCGTTCGCGAAGAAATAACACCGGGATATTGCCAGCAATGTCTCGTCGCACGCCGACGAGTTCCATGGGGGCGGGATCATTTGTGGCCATATGGCGAGCGTACTCCCAAAGCGGGATCCTGTGAATTCGGATTAGCGCGAATCGCGAAGTGGTGAGACCGCTCGGGCCACCAAAATGGCACGTAATCGACCACCTAGGTCACTGAGATCATCTAAAAGCTCGTTGGACTCTTGGCGTGACTCGGGTGAACGGCGGCGTAAGACCGGCAACACGCGTTGTTCGAATAAGCCAGCCTCACGCTCGGCTGAGATCTTCCAAGACTTTAAGTGTCGAACATCAAAACCAGCATCGGCAAAGCCACGGGCGACCTCGGCAATAGCCAAGTCGTGTTCGTCAAAGAGTCCTTGAGCGCCAACTTGGCGAGCCGTGACAAGATGAAAAGCCTCGAGGTCTTTTAACGTTGCTTCATCAAGGCGAGAAAGTTCAAGCAGTTCTGCGCGGCTGTAAGTGGCTGGACGACCGACTGCATCGGACGGATCTGGTAATGCGGGTCGACGAGTGGCACTTTGAGCTTGGCGCTCATTCGTTGCCGCTACTGCTTTAGTGACACGCGATGCTGGATGCGTTTTTGTCACGGGGATGCCAGTTTCCGTAGTTTCTACTTCTGATTTTTCTGCTTCTTCTTCTCGTTCGGCAACGTCGCTGGCCGACACAACATTTTTGAGGCCGCGTGCTTCTCGACGTTGCGGTTCGGGTCTTTCGGTTCCGGTCGGTGGTGTGTCAAGGCGATCCTTGATGACGCGTAACGGAAGGAACTTATCTTTTTGTTCGGTGAGGATGTAGCGCAGACGTTCAACGTCGTCGTCATAAAACTTGCGGTATCCCGAGGCCGTACGCTCAGGAACAATCAATCCTTGGCTTTCAAGAAAACGGATTTTAGAAATAGTGATATCGGGAAACTCCTCAAGAAGAAGTCCGAGTACCTCACCAATGGAAAGGTAGGGACGTTCAGCAGAAGTCCGCTGGGTCACGATGCCTCGACCGGTCCCAAAAAGATTAAGCGAAAGCGCCCAACCAAAATCTCGTCGCCCTGCTGAAGCACAACTGAGTCAACGCGTTGCTGATTGACGTACGTGCCATTCAGCGAACCTGAATCGCGTAAGACATATTCTTGACCGTGACGTTCAATCTCAGCATGGCGTCGTGAAACAGAAATATCGTCAAGTGATATTTCGCTGTCGGGATGGCGGCCAAGGCGAGTCATAGACGTATCAAGAACAAATCGCTCACCAGCCTGTGGGCCTGAGCGGACCATCAGTGTTGCTGAACTCTTGGGCAAGGTGTTCAAATCAATTGTTGCGTTATCTTCTGGTCCGAGGGCGTCTTGCGACTGATCAACTTTGGCGATGACCACAGTCTTGTCACCATCTACCTCGAGCACTGCACCACATGAACTACAGAAGTATGAATCACTGGCGTTGCGATGACCGCACTTTTGACAAAACACCGACATCCCTTCAGCCTGCCACAAATTCGGAGTATGCCGAAGCAGACAAAAGGTGGGATGTGTCAATATGAGAAGATACTTCGATCTCACAGATCCAACCATTGCCGTACGGGTCGGAGTTAATGAGACTCGGATCGGCGTCAAGTGCTTCATTGGCACTCGAGACGACCCCAGTCACGGGAGCGTAAATATCAGAAACTGACTTTGTCGATTCGACCTCACTGATCGAGTCTCCAGAGTTGACACTTGTGCCAACAGTCGGAGCCTGTACAAAAACAACATCGCCCAAAGCGTCTTGCGCAAAGTCGGTGATTCCGATACGGGCAGTTGTTCCGGTGAGTTGCACCCACTCATGATCTTTGGAATACAAGAGTTCGCTAGGCACGTTCATAACCACATTCTAGAGGCGAATGGTCGGCGAAATTATCAGTGAAATTTTTATGAGTGACTGCGCCTGAGGCTGGCGCGGATTGTCGGAAGGTACAGCCATGCCGTGTAGTAGCTCAAAGCCAATCCAATCGGACCTGCGACCCAAGCAGCCGCAGCAAAAAATTCGTGGAAGCGAATACCGCTAGCGCTCATAATAAATGCTGGGAACACCCCCATCAGAAGAAAGGTGGCCCACTTGCCGAGGTAGGTCACGTCAAAGCGCTCCATTTTGAAGAAAAGAGTGAGGATGGCCACGGTTCCGCCAAACAAAACTTCACGGACGAAAACCAATAAGCAGAACCACAGCGGAGCCGAGCCATCGATCATGATGGCTATGAGGCCGACGATAAAGAGCAAACGGTCGGCGGTTGGGTCAAACATTTTGCCAAATTCGCTGACCTGGTTAAATCGGCGAGCGACCCAGCCATCAACCCAATCGGTGGCTCCAAGGCCCAGCAAGATCCAGGCTGCCGCGGCGCGGTCGTCACGACCGAGAAGCAACCACAAAAAGATCGGTAAACAACCCAGCCGGATCAAAGTAATGAGGTTGGGCCACGTCCACAATCCCCAAACGCGCTTACCTGAACCTGCGGCGGGGCTGGCTGACGGTTCTGCAGGGTTCTCCATTTCTTTCACCTTAGTTCTTGGCGCAACATGGATATCTCGTCGTATCCTTCCCATCGCGTCTCGTTTCAGGGGCCAGGCTCTGTGTGAAATCTCTGTGTGATATCTCAAAGTGAAATAGTGTCGTCGTATGGACACAGGATCTCTTGAAGGAAAAATTGTCGTCGTCACCGGGGGTGGCTCAGGTATGGGAGCCGCCTTCTCGCGCCGCCTGGCGGCAGATGGCGCCCATGTGGTCGTCAATGATGTCAATGAGGCAGCAGCTGGATCGGTAGCCGATGAGGTATCAGGTGAGGCCGCAATTTTTGATGTTGCCGATTCGAAATCGTTTGATGCCGCGATCGATCGAGTTGTCGCTCATCACGGTCGCATCGATGTTCTGATCAATAACGCTGGTAT
>CAMDCI010000123.1 GCA_945889715.1 Bifidobacterium breve
GCCGATGAAGCCGTGCGAATAAATCGCCGTCGATCCCAGCCAAGTGGTGCCTGTGATTCGCCTGGGAAATGTTTGAGGAGCCACTGGTTATTGATTTGCCGCAACATGACGAGGGCAATCGCCATACCAACGAGCGAGCCAATGCACGGAGCGGCGATTGAAACCCACGTTGAGCCAGTTCGTTCTGATGCACTGAGTGCACCCAAGAAACTAAAGACCACGATTGCACCAATGAGAGGTGAAGGCGACTTGTTACTGAATAACCCGCTGATCAACGAAACGAGAACGAGCACGATCACGATTCCGACCCGCAGGGCGGTCTTGTCGTTCGTGCCAAACCAATCGATTGCTAATTCTTTGAGCCAGCGAGGTGTTCGATCAATAAACGAACTTCCGACGGCATCGATTGGTGAAGCAACATTGCCAAGTGCCGCGACCACCATGCCGGTCGTGACGGCGAGTGCACCAGCAACGAGACCAACTAATGCCGAAAGCTTCCGACTGGGATTGGCCTGCAGTCCAGCTGACGATTGAGGCGCGTTCGGATCAATCTCACGTTCGGGCGAAAGATTGTTCATACACCCTCAGTCTGCAACTTAAACCGCCGCCGATGTCGGATTGAGACTCAATGAATTCTTAGTTAGAGGCGCTCAGCGAGCGGTCATTGGTGCGTAATCGCGGGCTTCGACGCCGGTATACCACTGACGTGGACGGCTGATCTTTTGATCTTTGTCAGCGAGGAGTTCTTGCCAGTGTGCCAACCAGCCAACAGTGCGGGGGATGGCGAACAAGACCGTGAACATTGAGACCGGGAAGCCCATGGCCTGATAGATGAGGCCCGAGTAGAAGTCAACGTTTGGGTACAACTTGCGATCGGCGAAGTATGGGTCGCTGAGAGCGGTCTCTTCGAGTTTGAGCGCAATGTCGAGAAGCGGGTTCTTGCCAGTGACTTCGAAAACGTCGTATGCGGTCTTCTTGATGATGGTCGCGCGGGGATCGTAGTTCTTGTAAACGCGATGACCAAAGCCCATCAATCGGCTGCCCTTGCCACTCTTGACTTCTTCGATGAAGGCGGGAACATTTTCGATTGAACCGATGTCTTCAAGCATGCGCACAACAGCTTCGTTGGCGCCACCGTGAAGCGGGCCGTAGAGGGCTGAGGCAGCGGCAGCGGCTGAGGTGTACGGATCGGCGTGACTTGAGCCGACAACACGCATCGCGGTGGTGCCGCAGTTCTGCTCGTGATCAGCGTGCAAGATGAACAGAACATCCATAGCGCGCTCGAGGCGGGGATCAATGTTGTATTCGCCGACCTTCCACATCATGTTCAAGAAGTTGCCGGGGAATGACAAGTCGTTGTCGGGATAGACGAATGGAAGTCCGGCCGAGAAGCGGTACGCCATTGCGGCCAGTGTTGGGGTCTTGGCAACCATGCGCAAAATCTGCTTGTCGCGGCTGGCCTTATCTTCGATCTCTTTGGCATCGTTATAGAAAGTGCCGAGTGCAGCCAATGAACTCACAAACATGCCCATGGGGTGCGCGTCGTAATGGAATCCGTCAACGAAACGCTTACGCATGTTTTCGTGGATGTACGTGTGGTGCGTGACTTCGTCCTTCCATGTCGCGAGTTGCGTCGAATTTGGAAGTTCGCCATTTAAGAGTAGGTAAGCAACTTCGAGGTAGGTGCTCTTCTCAGCGAGTTGCTCGATCGGGTAGCCGCGGTAGCGGAGGATTCCGTTTTCACCATCGAGATAGGTGATGGCACTCTTGCAGGCTGCTGTCTGCATATAGGCCGGATCGTAGATGTACAGCGATGGATCTAATTCGCGTACTGCTGAGGCGGGGAAAACCCCTCCGGTGATCGGGACGGTGATTTGCTTGCCCGTGCGGTCGTCAATAATTGTGATGGTCTCGGACACCGAGATCGTCCCCTTGTATGTAGGACCCGTTGTTCGGGTCGGTCGTCGTTTGGAGGCTTGCTCCTCCGCTATGCAGGATAATCAGTTGTGGGGGCAAACTAGGTACCTGCAGGGTCAAGTCTGAGAATTCTTCCCAATTCAGATGTCTCAAAGTGGAGTGTTGTCGTGCTTCTTGCCACGGAAGGCTTCGCGCTTGTCGACGAGAGCGTCAAGAGCCGCACAAATGGCCGAACGGGTGTTGGCGGGCTCAATAACGCCGTCCACATAGCCACGTTCGGCGGCAACGTAAGGATTGAGAAGGCGTTCGGTGTAGTCGGCTTCAAAGGCGGCCTTTTCTTCGGGTGTGGCGCGACGTTGCAAGATGGCAGCAGCTTGGCCGGCGCCCATCACCGCGAGTTCGGCCCAAGGCCAAGCGAGACACAGGTCGTTGCCCATTTTCTTTGAGTCCATGACGATGTAGGCGCCACCATAACTTTTGCGCAAGATGATGCAAATACGCGGAACCGTGGCGCGACCGTAGGCAAATACCAACTGTGCTCCATGGCGAATCATTCCCCGCCATTCAAGATCTTTGCCGGGATAAAAACCAGGTGTGTCAACAAGGGTGATGATCGGAATATTGAACGCATCACAAAACGAAACAAATCGTGCACCTTTTTGCGAAGCAGGAATATCTAACGTTCCGGCAAGTGCAACTGGTTGATTTGCCACAATGCCGACTGGTCGGCCACCAAATGTTGCAAAACAGGTCACTAGGTTGGCGGCCCAACGCGGTTTGAGTTCTAAGAAGTCTCCGTCGTCGGCAAGTGAACGAATCACACTTCGTACGTCATAACTGCCCGTCGATGTTGATGGGATGACATCGCCGGCTTCGGGTGTTAAACGATTATTGTCATCGTCGGTGTCCCACAGCGGCGGCTCTTCGTCGAGATGATTCGGGAAATAAGCAATCAAGTTTTCTGCAAAGGCAACGGCAGCTTCGCGATCGGTGGCAACAGCTGTTGCTGCTCCAGTGTATTTTTCATGGGCAGAAGCGCCACCGAGTTCGGCGTTATCAATCGGAACACCAGTGAACTCAGTGACCATTGACGGTCCAGACACAAACGCGTAGGCCTGTTCGGTCATGATCACGTGATCGGCGATACCGAGCAATAGTGCTGGCCCAGATACTGCAGGTCCATCAACGATGATGATGGTCGGAACAATGCCAGAACAATCGGTCAGTGCCTTGGCAGCAAGCCCCCAACTATGAAGGGCTGAGAATCCTTCACGGAGATCGGCGCCCGACGACGCCATGACGGCAATCAGCGGAAGTCGTGCGTCGACAGCAGCGCGGGCAGCGGTTGAAATCATTGATGACGCATCAGAGGAGAGTGCACCGCGATGATCATCGGCAGTCACTTCGAGCCACACCACTTGGCGGCCATTGAAATCTCGAATATCGGCTTGGGCGACGCCTGGCACCTTCGATTTCAACGCCACTGGCTTCACGAGTTCTACAGTACGCCCTATTGAGTCTTGAGGGGGAATGCGTCAGCGCCGACGTGCAAGCCGGGTTGACGACCGCCGCGTTGATTAATGAGTTCACGCGCCAGGTTGAGCGCTTCGCGTGTTGGTGGGCCCGGACGAGGTCGTTTGCGTTGAACCCAGCCGACGACTCGCCGTGGAAGGCCCGGAACAGTGATTCGCGAGAATTCGCCAGTGAGCCAATTGGGGATGGCGGTGGCCGGAACAATTGCGGCCCCGAAACCTTCAAAGGCAAGCGAGGTCATCAGTCGTACGCCGTCAATTTCGGCTTTGACGGTGAGATTGACATTGTGGGTGTCGGCGGCGCGATTGATGATGCGGCGCAGTGTGGCTGACTTGGGTGGCAAGACGAGTGGGTGATCGCCGAGAGCCGACATCGGCAAACTCTCGGCACCGTGCCACGGGTGTTTGCTGTGCACGAGCAACACCAGGTCTTCGGCGAAAAGGGGCTCGACAAATAGTTCGGCGTCGTCGACCGGTAAGTGCACAATGGCGGCATCGATCTGTCCAGCTAATAAACGGGGGATCAGGCTCGACGTGCCACCTTCAGAGATAATCGGTCGAACGCCTGGGTGAGCTAGTTGAAGGCGAGTCAAGAATTGCGGCATTAACCAGCGCCCCGTTGTTCCAATGACGCCAAGGCGCGTGTCGCCAGAGACGACATCATCGAGAGCCGCGATGTCAGCTGAGATGTCGTCGAACTCGCGCAAGATACGACGACCTCGTTCAACAACAAGATTGCCCTCATCGGTGATCTGTCCCGTGGCTCGGTCAATCAGGTTGATTCCGAGCTCTTTCTCGAGTCGGGCAATATGGGCCGACACATTGGACTGCACGGTAAAAAGGGCTTTGGCCGCGGCCGAGAAAGTTCCGTGGTCAGCGATCGCGACGAGGGTTGAGATCTGGCGGAGGTCCATCTCTAAAAATGATACTAGATATCTCTGCTATCTACTTGAGTTGTAGGTGCTGAGAGGGCATACTTTATTTCGTCATCGCTGAGTGTTTCCCCCAAACGCTCACGAAAGATCCTCTAGCGAATCCCCCCATTCGCGGAGAATCAGGTTGAGAAGCCTCGCATCCCCCATGCGGGGCTTTTCCCGTTCTTGGATTCGTTGGTTTTTCTGGTGGCAGAAACGGCGCAAAAATCGCCCATTCTTGCCGCCAGAAAAACTAAGGAAATGCTAGGCCGTCGAATGTGTTCACTGTTGTAAATGATTCAACGGGCCGACGCGTGAGTTTGGTTGTTTGTTTGATGGGGTAGCCAAGAAAGATGGTGGCGGCTAACGCCCAATTGTCGGGCAAGTTCAGTAGCGCGCCAGTTGTCGGTTCAACACGTGACGCAAATGTTGTGATGACCCCGCCGAGTCCGCGAGAGCGCGCCGACAACAACAAGCTCCAACAAAATGGATAGATCGACGCACCACCAGTAATAGTTGCGCGATCTAAGTCTTTGTCCATCATTGCAATTGAACCGAGATCGGCGGCCACTGCAAGTACAATCGGAACTGTCGCGATGTTGTCGAGTAAGTCATTGGGAACATTACCTGGGGTGACTGAAGCAAGTTGATAAGGCGCGGCATCGACAACCGTGAACGGAGTTTTTCCAGTCGCAGAGATGGCAACGTATTCATCCCATACGGGTTTCATTTCGTCGCCGAGCGAACGTCGCACTGTTAAGTCTTTAACAACGGCAACGCGCCACGGTTGACGATTGCCACCGCTTGGGGCAAAACGCGCATCGTCAAGAATTGCGTGCAGTATTTCGTCGTCGACAGCTTGATCGGTGAAACCGCGAACGGCACCCGTTGTTCGGATGCCGTCGCGTAGTTCCATAGCAGTCGTGATGATCGGGCGGTCAGTTGCCGCTGGCGACTTTGGCGCGCACGATGTTGAGTGCTGAACCCGCTTTGAACCACTCGACTTGCTCGGGGCTGAAAGTCTGGACACCTTCAAAGTCGATGATGGTGCCGTCGGGCTTGACGATCTGACACTTCACATTTTTGCCAGGCACTGGTGGAAGGTTGAGCACGTTGATGCGGTCATCTTCACCGATGAGGTCGTAGGTGCCGGGATCAGCAAATGTCAACGGAACCAAGCCCTGCTTTTTCAGGTTGGTTTCGTGAATACGAGCGAATGAGCGAGCAAAGATCACGACGCCACCACGGAACCGCGGTTCCATTGCAGCATGTTCGCGTGATGATCCTTCGCCGTAGTTGCGATCGCCAATTGCACACCAACGAATTCCGGCAGCGCTGTAGTTCTTAGCTATGTCGGGATAGAGGCGCGTGCCTCC
>CAMDCI010000124.1 GCA_945889715.1 Bifidobacterium breve
CTCTGCCACCAAGTCCATTCACGGATAACTGGTTCAACATAAGGCGCAACATGGTGAGCACCCTCGGCGACTGCTTCGTGAGCACCATCAACGATGCTGTTCACTCGTTGAATCCACTGCCAAGCAGCACCACCTGCGAAAGCCAACGATGTGAGCATCGACAGCACGCCAAGTTCGCTGCCCTTCATCGGCAACTTCTTGCCAAAGAAGATGATCAGTACAAAAGCAATTGCCGGGATGACCGGGATCAACCAAGCGTGATCTAAAAACCAGCCCGATGAAGCCACGACTTCTGAGGTCATTTCTTGAGCCAGCATCGGTTAGCCCTTCATCTCTGACAAGTCATCAAGGGCGATGGTGCGACGGTTGCGATAAATCAAGAGCACCATGGCCAAGCCCACGCCAACTTCGGCAGCAGCGATTGCGATGATGTACAACGCGAAGGTGTTGCCATCAACAGAACCGTGGCGAACCGAGAAGGCCAACAGGTTGATATTGACTGAGTTCAAAATGAGTTCGATCGACATCAGTACCATCACGGCGTTCTTGCGAGCAAGTACGCCATAGACACCGATGCAAAACAGCACGGCGCCAAGAAGAAGGAATTGAGTAGTCAACATGGTCGGCCTCTCAGTCTTTCCGCGCCAAGACGATGGCACCGATGACGGCGACGAGTAATACAAACGACAATGCCCAGAACGGCAACAAATATGGACCGAAGATGTCGTCACTAATCACTTGCACTGGGATGGGCTCCATGTCGCCCGGATTCTCGATGAGGCGTTCGCTACCGAAGCCATCGATGATCACATACGACATCACGCCCAACATCAACAGCGCCACAGGGATACCGAGTGCCCAGTTTTTGTTGTTGAGATCGGACTCAGCACCAATACGTGCTCGAGTGAGCATCGTGCCGAACAAG
This sequence comes from Bifidobacterium breve, assembly GCA_945889715.1. Lineage (GTDB taxonomy): Bacteria > Actinomycetota > Acidimicrobiia > Acidimicrobiales > Ilumatobacteraceae > Casp-actino8. The sequence goes on from CAMDCI010000124.1 coordinate 926, forward strand.
AACAGAACCATCACAGCACCGACGTAGACCAACACTTGCGTGATGGCCACAAATTCGGCCGACAGCAACAAATACTGAGCAGCAGCGCCCGACAAAACAACGACGAGCCACAATGCGGCGTGCACCACGTTGTTCACAGTGACGACACGCAATGCGGCAACAATCATCAACAACGAGATGATGCCGAAACCCACGTTTTGGGCAACAAGAAGATCGGCCGCGATCATTACTTCTTACCCTTTTTTTCGGCGCCAACTTCAAGAGCCGGTGCTTCGGGCACAGTTTCCATCCACTCACTCAACTTGGCCTTGTCATGCAACAAGTCGGCAATTTTAGGTTCGCTGTATTCGTATTCGGGGCTCCAGAACAATGCGTCAAATGGACACACGTCAACACAGATGCCGCAATACATACATAGCGCGTAGTCAATGTCGAAACGATCGAGCTTGTTGACCTGTCGCGGCTTTCCACCAGCGCGTCGCGGTGGAGCCATTTCTTTGTGACCCTCGATGTAGATACACCAGTCGGGGCATGAACGTACGCACAACATGCAAGATGTGCAGTTGCCTTCGTGCAAAGCAATAACTCCACGAGCACGAGTTGGTGGTGCTTCTTTTTCGTGCGGATACTGCACCGTGTTCGCACCATCAATAACGGTGCGTTTCAAGGTGTTGAGCGTGACGCCAAGACCTTTGAAGAGACCAGGGACCTTGGGCATCAGAAAGCCACCTTCAAGATCGCGGTGATCATAATGTTCACCAGTGAAATAGGAATAAGAACCTTCCACGCAAAACGCTGCAGTTGGTCTTCACGGAAACGTGGGTAACTAAAACGCACCCACATGATGACGAAAGCCAACACCATCATCTTTGTGAACATGATGAGCGGTCCGACGACATTCATCCAATCAGAGACATCGTCAATGCTCTTCCAGTCAAACCAAGCGAATGGCACTCCCCAACCGCCAAGGAACAACACCGAGGCGATCAGTGAGAAAACACCAGCGGTTGCGAATTCGGCAATGAAGAATGTCAAGAAGCGGAAGCCCGAGTATTCGGTCATGTAACCCGACACGAGTTCTGATTCGGCGATCGGCATGTCGAATGGTGTCTGAGTGAGTTCGGCTTGAACCGCAATCATAAAAATGATGAAGCCAGTGAACTGCGTGAGGATGTAGGGATTGCCTAATCCGTTCCAACCGAAAATTTCGCCGCCATTTTGCGCAACAACGATTCCCTGAAGATTCATCGTGCCGGCCTGAATGATCACACCGATAACGGCAAGCACCATCGGAAGTTCGTAAGCGATCAGCTGACCAGCAGCACGCAGACCACCGAGCAACGAATACTTGTTGGCGCTTGACCAACCAGCCATCAAAATACCGAGCACGCTGACTGATGAAACAGCCAACAGGTAGAACACGCCAGCTTCAAAGTTGGTGAACCAGGCGTCGGGACCGAATGGAACAACAGCAACCAACAAAAACGTGCTTGCCAAAACCACGAGCGGTGCAATCTTGAAAATAACTCGATCAGCGCGAGCTGGTGTGATGTCTTCTTTCTGCAACCACTTGCCCACCTCGGCAAACAACTGCATCGAACCGTAGGGGCCGGCTTCCATTGGTCCGAGACGACTCTGCATGAAAGACATCATCTTGAACAAAAACAAGTACACGATGGTGCCCGCGGGTAACAGCACCGCAACAAGTCCACCAAGGATGCGCAACAATGTCTGTGCCCAATACGGCAGATCAGCAGCAAGCAGAGCGATCATCGATCGATGTCTCCAAGAATGAAGTACAGCGAAGCAAGAATCGTGATGATGTCGGGAACATAGACACCCTTCAAAATCCAGGGCACGATTGAGATGTTGTTGAAACTGGCCGAACGAATCTTGGTGCGGAACGGACCGAGGTCGCCCTTACTCACAACGTAGTAACCCATTTCGCCGAGTGGGTTTTCGGTTGATACCCAAGCTTCGCCTTCGGGAACCTTGATGATGCGCGGAACCTTGGCCATGATCGGGCCCGCCGGAATGTTGTCGAGCAACTGATCAACGATGCGTGTTGATTCGCGGACTTCTTGTAGACGAATCCAGCAGCGAGCAAAACTGTCGCCATCGGGGTGAGTCCAAACTTTCCAGTCGACCTTGTCCCACGCCATGGGTAGCGACTGATCGCGACGCAAGTCCCAATCGATACCGCTGGCGCGCGCGTTGGCGCCTGACAGTCCGTACTGCATGGCGATGTCTTTCGGAATCACACCAATGCCACGAGTACGGCTTTGAAAGATTTCATTGCCAAACAACAGATCTTCGATTTCGGTGCAGAAATTACGCAAGGTCTTCATGACCGCGCGCGTTTCATCGATGAAGCCGGCGGGAAGATCGTCTTTGAGTCCGCCAATGCGGTCGAAGTTGGGGTGGAAACGTCCACCCGTTGTTGCTTCGATCAAGTTCAGAACATGTTCACGATCGCGGAACGCCATGAACACCGGAGTGATGGCGCCTAACTGCACACCAAGGTCGCCAAGGAACAACGACACGTTGGCAATACGCGATAACTCGAACAAGATAGTGCGAATCCATTGAGCACGCGGTGGTGCTTCAATTCCCATCAACTTTTCTGCGGCCAAAATGAAGGGCACTTCGTTGGCAAAACTTCCGAGCCAGTCGATGCGGTTAACGAGTGACGTCACTTGTGGGTACGTACGAACTTCGGTGAGTTTTTCGTAACCACGATGCATGTAGCCACATGACGGTTCGGCCCACACCACTTGTTCACCATCAAGGTGAGCAATGATGCGCAACGTACCGTGAGTTGCGGGGTGCTGCGGTCCGATGTTGAGGGTCATGCCATCGGTTTCGAGTTCAACGTTGAGACGCGCATCAGCGGCCTGCGACGCGATGTACGCCAACTGGCGACGATCAATGAGCGATTCAGTAGACGTCATTCTGCGTCACCTTCTTCATCATTAGAGCCACCAGGCATGGGTTCAACATCAACAATTCCGGGCCACGGCTTCACCAAACGTGCGAGCAATGGGAAATCTTTGCGCAACGGATGACCTTCAAATTCACCTGGCAAATACATATTGCGTAGGTCTGGGTGACCAGCGAAGCCAATACCAAACATTTCGTGGGCTTCACGTTCGTGCCAGTTCGCACCGGCAAAAACTGAAACCCATGATTCAACAACAGGCTCAGAATCAGAAACATCGCACTTAATGTTCACGCCAACATGCAATGTTGGGTGCACTAAACGTGCGAGAACTTGTAAACGTGTCTCGCCACCGGCGTAACCCTGTTTCACAGTGTCGTCACGTTCGACTGGCGGAGCAGTTGGGTCATCTTCGCCTTTACCAAATGGCGATGGCATCCAGTCGATCGCCGACAGAAAACAGAAATATTCAAAGCCCATCTCGCGCAAAGCAACACCAGTACGACGCCATGCATCGGTGCTGACTCGCACCCACACATCGTCGCCAGGCTTCACCAAACTGTCAACGAGATCGGCACCAATGTGCGTACGAAGATCGTCAACAATGCGCTCGCGCAATGTGTCGCCAGGAATTTCTGCAATCGGAGTATCAGTTGACGACATTCAACTCACCTCGCTTGGCAGCAGCCTTCTTTGACTTTTTGGTTTCGCCAACGATGAGCGGCTTGTAACCCTCGCCGCGCCAACGAGCACCCATGTCTTCATTCAAGATGCGCTGTTGCAACAACACGACGCCTTCAAGCAAAGCTTCGGGGCGAGGCGGGCAACCAGGCACATACACATCAACCGGAATGATTTGGTCAACGCCCTTGGTCACTGAGTAACTGTCCCAATATGGTCCGCCACTATTTGCGCATGAACCCATCGAGATCACGTATTTCGGATCGGGCATTTGTTCGTACAAACGCTTAATGACCGGAGCCATCTTGTCGGTGACGGTTCCGGAGATCACCACAAGGTCGGCTTGACGCGGACTTGCGGGAAGCGGAATGACTCCAAGACGCATCACGTCATATCGCGGGGAACCAAAAGCAGCGCCCATCTCGATGGCGCAACACGCAAGGCCCCACTGGTACACCCACAGGGAGTACGAGCGACCCATGTTTAGTAATGAATTCAGCGGCTTTGGCAGCCGCCCGCGGTCAACGAGACCCATGTGACTCCTTGTCCATTACGCCCAGCGAAGGACACCCTTGCGCCAGGCGTAGACGAGACCCAATAACAACACACCCACGAACACACCCATCTCAACTAAACCGAAACCGGCGTAGCGCTCGAGCTGAGTGGCCCACGGGAAAATAAACACTGCTTCAACGTCAAATACGACGAAAAGAAGCGCAAACACGTAATAACGAATTTGGCTTTGCGACCAGCCTTCGCCAACGGGATCGACGCCGCTTTCATACGTCAGCAACTTTTCGCGCGACGGGTTTGACGGCCGGATCAAGACGGCAATGCCCAAAAGCAAAGACGCCAAAAGAATGGCGATTAACCCGAACCAAAAGACGACGAGGTAGGACCTCAAAAACTCTGACATCGCCGACGACGCTACTACGGGCAACGCAATCACTCCTAACTTCTCTCCCTGCATATGGCTGGAAGTTCAGTCACGCCCGAGTGGTGTTGGGGCGACAGATTCGACAAACCAATCGACGATGCGGTCGCTGTTTTTTCGGCTCGCGCCGACGTTGGCGCGGGTATCGGCCATGACCTGTTCGGGGGTCAGCCCGAGACGGCCGAGTTCGTCGGCGCCCCCGCCCGCAGTCCAGCGCGCCAACATCGATTCGGTGGCCTCGGGATGAAACTG
>CAMDCI010000125.1 GCA_945889715.1 Bifidobacterium breve
AGCGCCGATTCAATTCGTGTCGCCCACATTCTTGACCAAATCGCGCGACACCCGTAACCATTAGTTTTTTTAGCTACCGAGATGAAAAAATGGCCTTCGACCCATCCCAATGGAGAGCCGCGTCGGCTATCTGACTAAAGAATGCAGCCATTGATTCATTCGGGTCAACGAACTCAATATAAGGAATTCCGTTTTGACCACTCATATACAGAAATTCATTACCAGTCGACGTTGCACCGCGAAGGACCACCTCTGAACCCATGTCAGTAAAATGTTGGCGACTGCGTTCGATGTCGGCCCAATAACACACATGATGCACACCAGTTCCGCCAGCTTCAAGAAATTCGCGGTATATAGACGGCGATGAAAGATCGGGCTGAATCAATTCAATTTGTTGTCCCCCAGTTTGGGCAAGGCCCATGCGCGCCTTCATGGTGATTTGCTCGCCGCGATACCAGGTGTTCTCAATGTTCACGTGATACAAAAACCACGGACCAACTCCTTGAGTGCTCGCCCAATCGTGTGCCGCCACTTCAATGTCGTCAACAACAAAGGCAGTTTGACGAATTGGTCCGAGCCACGTGGGAGCAATGTCCACTACGCCCGCTCCCCCATGAAGTAATCGAGCCAATCGTGGTAATGCTGAATGCGAGCTTCTTCTTCGCTCAAGATCTGGCTGATAAATCCGCGTGAATGCATTCCGGCTTGTACGTCGCGAATCAAATGCACATCTTGATCGACAGTGATGTCCATTGTCTTGAGACCGGCAATGACATCGTCTTGTTCAAACTCATCGTGGACCGGACGCGGAATTGGCAAGAGGTCTTTCGGATTCGATGGACGAAACTCAACGCCTGCTCGCTGCGCAACTTCAGGATTGGGCTGCAACTTAAACGTGTACTTGTCCCAAAAACACTTATTGGGATCAGTCGGATGTGGACGTGCCCGCATCACTAAGGCCGATTCTGGCTGGGCGGTAAACATCATGTTCGGGAAGATGTTGTACTGCTCAATATCGGATAGACGTTCATCGGTGAGTTCGCTGTAATCAAAGCCGAGCTCTGAGCCCTTGTCACGACGGTATTTTTGAACGTCTAATCGAATATCAAGATTGCGACCGTTGTAATCGGCGGGATCGACACCGTATTTTTCTAGTTGAACGCGTTGATAAAAATTGGGCTCTTCCGGAATGGGAAGCCGTGAGTTCACAGTGTGTCCAAGAATACTGACACCGGTATGTCCATTGTCAAAAAGCTCAACGAGCGCAGTCGGGCAGTCAAACAACATTGCGTGTTGCGGATGAATATGTTCAACGTGATACAACTCGCCGAAGTTGTCATACACGGCTTTCCAGTTGCAATCGAGTCGAACTGTTTGATCGCCAACCAAAGCCATTTTCTCGACGTGGAAAGGCGCGAGCCGATCACCTACCATTCCGAGGTATTCACGAAGTGGTGCCGCATTGTTATCCATGCAGATCCATACGAGTCCCGCGAAAGTATCAACTTGAACTTTCTGCATCGAGCGTTCGTTGCGGTCGACGCCACCACAGAAACGATTGTTGTCTGGGACAACTACGAGTTTTCCATCGAGGCGATATGTCCAGCCGTGGTACGGACATACAAACTTTGCAACACAGCCGCGATCTTCTACCGCAACTTTTGCGCCGCGATGTTGGCAGGCGTTATAGAAGGCCGCGATATCTCCTTCTTGAGTGCGCGAAATGATGATTGATTCACGGCCGAGATTGAAAACAGAAAAGTCACCAACGTTTGCAACGTCGCTTTCGAGGCAAGCAAAAAGCCACATGCGCGGCCACAGATTGTCATTTTCACGCTGGGCATAGTCGGCCGAGATATACCGCTCGGGAGTGATGGGCATGGGTTCAACCGGAGCTGCCTGATGCACAATCGTGGGTGTTGCTTTCACTTCTGCCATGACCCCTCACTTACCTGTGGCGAACGCTGAACTTAGAGTACGACACCGCAATATCTTTGGGAATATTAGAGGAGCGCTAGTTGGCCGCCGTCGAGCACAATTTCGGAGCCATTGATCATTTTGGCCGAATCTGAGGCCAAAAAAACGACCGCTTGGGCAATGGCTTCTGGGCTCACAAACTTCCCCGTCGGGTTGAGTTGCGCGAGGGCTCGGGCGACGGCATCTGCCCCTTGAGCCACAAGTGGAGCCGACATCGCCGTTTCGGTCGGGCCAGGTGACACGGCATTAACTCGAACTCCCTGGTGCACATATTGAATCGCCGCCTGCTTCGTGAGCCCCAGCACGCCATGCTTGGCCGCAACATAAGCCGGACTCGCCCGAAGGCTTCCCCGATGACTCACCGTGGAAGCGTTATTAATAATCACTCCACCGCCACTTGTGATCATTGACGCAAGTTCGGCTCTCATGCAACGGAACACGCCGGTCAGGTTGACAGCGAGCATCTCGTCCCATGAATCATCGCTATAGATATGAAAGTCATTCATGCGGTCAAAGATGCCTGCGTTGTTAAACGCAATATCTAGTTTTCCGAATTCGTTCACAGCACATTCAACCATCGCATTGATCTCTTCAGTTGAACGCATGTCGGCAGCGAAGAACTTTGCTTTCCCGCCCGATTGCTCGATCGTTCGGACGACGGCGTTGCCAAGATCATTGCGTCGACCAACAACAAGAACTTGGGCTCCCGCTGCTGCGAGGGCGTAGGCCGTCACTTCTCCGATACCTGAAGTAGCCCCAGTTACTAGTGCAGATTTACCCAACAAAGTTTGCGATGACATAAAGCAAGATTAGGCAAAAGGCCTAGTGATTAATAGCCCAGCGGGGTATTTGTGCCTCGGTCGGCGCTTCCGTGACGAAACTTGGGTGCATCGATGGGCATATGCGCGTCAACTACTTGGCTCATAGTGTTCTCGTGGACACAAATACGTTCGAGAATGCGCCATTCACCGGCGCGCTTCTCGTATTGATCGAGGTACCGCCCAAACCACGTGTCGATGTGATGAACGTCGCCATCTTCACGGAATAGATACGTGACGTTATAGATCTCGCCTGATGCTTTGTCACCGTTCACCTCGATCGCATGGTTCATGTTGCAATGCATGGTGCCAGTAAATCGCTGATGCGTTGCAACGACCCGTTCACAAAACACCATCGCATTGCCGACGAACACTCCATGGTCATCGGTTGCCTCTGGCCAATAAGCCGACTTCATCACATCGGCGTCAAGGCGGTCAACTCCACGCGCGTATCTTGCTACAACTTGGCGAATGGCATCGTGGTCAGAAAGCGAAGTAGTCACGTCAGGACTCTAGTCACATTTTTCTTAGCCATGGTTTCTTCTTTATCCCAAGAACGGACGTAGTTCAACATCGGTGGTGCGAGGCTCGTCGCCTGCTCGCCGATCTCCAACCGGATACCGCCGAATCGGTTGTCAGAGAGTCGGTGGTGCAGACATCCGATGTTGTCGACCGACGACAGGCTGCGCCCCACACCCAACGTCGTTAAAAACCGGCCATTCCAGCGAACAGCTAAAAGGTCGTCTCAACAGCCTGTTCGTGACGGTCGATGTTGGGATGCGCAGCTGGTCGTGGGTGATGAACGTTGACTGAGCCCACACCACCAACATGAATCAGAAAGAGGGCCTGTGGGCGACGTCAGTGAATCAACCACGAGCCAGTGACGAGCATCCCAACTGGTGGCAAAAAGTGCCAGAAAAGCATTCATTCCTGCCACCAGAAAAACCAAGTTAGAAGCAAGTAGTGAGGAATGCTGCGAGCTTCTCGGAATTGGCCTGAATGATCAGTCCGCTGTCTTCGGTGCGAGTGAGTTGCAACGACGGACAGAACACGCCAACCGATCCGTTGAAGAAATGCGGCGAACCTACAACGCCGCGAGTCTTGCCCTCTTCCCAGTCTCGACGGACCAAGGTGTGGTCGGCGTCGGGCACATATGAAACGCCAAGATTCGCAGCAAGGCCTCGCAATACCGATTGATCAGCCACATCATGACCAAGTTCAAATATCGCTTCTCGAATAACGATGCTCGCCTTCTCGCCAGCAGACACGTCTTGTTCATACGCCTGAGCAATCAGTGTGAGTGCATCAAGAGTCGTTGAAGGAAAATGGTTGAGTTCAGTATTAGCGAACTGATCTCCGGCAATTTGCCGACGAAGCGCGTCACAGTTTCCGAGAGCCTTGGCCTGCGCCATAGGAGCATCATTCACCAACTCAAGCGGCCACGATCGCACAATGATCGGCACCTCACTTCGCCCGATTTCGTCGCGGTACTGAAACACCCTGCGAATACCGACATAAGCAAATGGGCACCAAACGTCAGCAAATATCTCAATCATTCAAAAACTCCTTCGTACCTCCCACACTAAAGCATCGTTCGATTTGTGGTTGACTGATACAGATGTTGACCGACAAAAAGATTCTCGTGACTGGTCCGTCGGGGCAGATTGGTCTCCCCCTCGTTCAGTTTCTTGCTCCTCACAACGATGTCTGGGGAGTCGCCAGGTTCAATCAACCCGGGTCAAAGGAACTGCTTGAGGCTCTCGGCGTAACGACCCGTTCAATTGACTTGTCATCCGGTGATTACTCATCGCTTCCCGATGATTTTGATTATGTGATCCACCTTTCGGCATTCAAAACCGAAGGACTTGATTACAACCACGCCATCACGGTGAACGCCGAAGGAACTGGCCTGCTACTGCAGCATTGCCAAAAGGCCAAGGCGGCCCTCGTCATGTCGACGCACTCTGTTTACAAGCCAGTTGATGATGCTCTGCATGCTTTCAACGAGAACGACCCTCTGGGTGATGTCAATTACATCATGTCCCCCACTTACTCAATTTCGAAGATTGCCGAAGAGGCCGTGTCGCGTTATTGCGCTCGCGCTTACAACTTGCCCATCACGATCGCGAGAATGAACGCGTCTTACGGACCGAACGGCGGGCTACCGACGTACCACCTTGATTGGGTCATGGCCGATAAGCCCGTTGTCACGCGCTGGGACCCGTGTCGCTACAGCCTCATTCACCAGGACGACATCAACGATCAACTCGAATCGCTACTTGACGCTGCAAGTGTTCCGGCCACCATTGTCAACTGGGGTGGCGACGAAACACCTTCGGTTCATGAATGGTGCGCATACATGGGCGAACTCACTGGACACACACCCGACGTACGTGTCGTAGAAATAGCGAACAGTCTGCGGGGCTCAATTGCCGATGTGAGTAAGCGACTTTCTATAACTGGCCCATGTAAAGTTTCTTGGCGCGACGGAATCAAACGAGTATTCGAAGAACGACACGCAGATCAGTCAAAGTCGCCAGTCACTGGTCAATCATCCAAATTACTCAACGAAATCAAGCGATTTCTCTAGCCGAGCAATACGCCTCGCACGATCAAGAAACCAACAACGAGCAAAATTAGTCCGCTGATTCGAGTGAACCAGTTTTGCTTCCAGGGCTGACTACTTGATCGACCAAACCATCCGAGAACCGTTGTGATAAATCCGGGCATTCCAAGGAATACAAAACCGAATGTCAACATCTTCTCGGCATCGTCAATGTTTGAAGTCAAGAGCTGCCCCCACCAACGCGCGACAA
>CAMDCI010000126.1 GCA_945889715.1 Bifidobacterium breve
CCAGCTTGCACAAGTGCTCGTCCCATTTCGGCAGCGCTGGCACGCTCAAGCGGATCTGCTCGTCCGGCTTTGTCGAGTACCGCAGCCAAACCTCCCAAGTCGGCAGACACCGGGAACAACTTGTCAACGCGGGCCGACAAAGTACCCACAACCGAATCTGCCAAGAAAGGAACTGTCCCGGTCACGGCTTCAACCAAGATCAAAGCCAAGGCGTATACATCGGCCTTTTCGTCGAAAGGTTCGCCTTGGGCCTGTTCGGGTGCGCAATAACGCGCCCGCTCTTGCGAGACCATCGCATCGTCGCCCCAGGCTTGTTCAGCGATCACGGAAGAGACTCCGAAGTCAGCAACACGAACTTTGCGATCTTCACCAAACATGATGGATGCAGGACGCAGATCGTGATGCAACATTCCACGCTTGTGCGCGTAGTCAAGCGCACGGCACACTTCAAGACCGACGACCAAAGCCTGGCTTGGCGTCAACAGGCGATTGCGATCGATCATGTCCTGCAAGGACCCACCAGTTGGGCGTTCTTGAACTGTAAAAATTCGCTCAACGTCATTGATTGTGACGCGGCCAAAACTCGTCAGACGAACAACATGTGGATGCGATATTTCAGAAACTAGGGCGGCCTCCGCGAGCAGGTCGGGGCCATGCTGGGTGGTGGCCTCGGCCGAAAAGAGTCGCACATTGACTGCGGTGTCCGATTGCCGATCAATAGCCAGGTACGACGTCGACGACGTTGAACGAGATTGTTCGCTTTCAATCTCAAAGCGGCCGACAACGACGGTTCCGATCAAAGACTCGGGATCATGGTTTTCAAAGACTGACATTGCTCCGAAACTAGCGTTTTGTTGCGAATGTGTGACCATCGGCAACCGCCCAAAGTGCAAAGACCCTGCTCTAGCGGTGAGAATAGGCATGTGACTCTCGACCAAGCCCCCGAAATCCAGCCGACCAAGCGGCGTCGGATCAACCTCGAGACAGCGCTCATCAGCCTCGGCATCCTCGTCGGCGTGATGTTTGTGATCTTCGGACTCAACTCAGCGACGACCGGCCGCGACGCATTGGGCTACCCCGACGAGATCATTGACATCTCACCAGCCCCCAATGATCGTCAGGTTTTGTCCCAAACAGAAATCAGTGTCAACTTGCAAGATGGTTATGAAGCGGTACTGGTTCTTGACGGAATTGAAGTCCCCACAACGCGTCTTGAAGATTTCGTTCCCGTGGCCGCCAAGCCTGGCCAACAAATCGAATTACCACCGACGGCAATTTACGACCAAGGAAATTCGCTGATTCGTTTTGAGCCGACCGAAGGTGCCGTCATCGAGAAGTACACGGTTGGAGTACACGAAGTGAAGTGCATTTTTTGGAAGATCGAAGAAGGACGTGCTGCGGCTCGCAGTTACGAATGGTCATTTGAAGTTTTGTAATCAGGCGGGAAGTGCGCCAGTTTCTAAAACCACTTTGAACTGTTCTTCATTCAAAATTGGCACGCCGAGTTCTTGAGCCTTGGTGAGTTTGCTCGCACCAGCCTCGGCGCCAACGACGAGTGCAAATGTTTTCTTTGACACCGAGCCCGGACTTTTGCCACCGCGATCTTTGATGGCACGTTCGGCACCATCGCGATCGAAATCAACAAGCGCACCGGTGACCACAATATTTTTGCCGACCAAGTTTTGCGGCAGACGCGAAACTTCAACGTTGCCAAACTCGACTCCGGCCGCCCGCAACTTTTCAATGATCACTTTGTTGTCAGGCCGCGAGTACCACGAGATGAGCGAGTTGGCAATGACTCCCCCAACACCATCGACGGTTGCCAAATCGTTTTCGGTGGCATTCATGATGTCATCCAAGTTGCCAAAGGCAATTGCCAATGCTTCTGAAGCTGCTGGTCCAAGGTGCTTGATACCAAGCGCTGTTAAAAGTTTTGGTAACGGACGAGTCTTCGAACCATCAATTGCAACGATGAGTTTCTCGGCGCCTTTTTGTGCGAAGCCTTCGAGCGTCAGCAATTGTTCGACCGTCAATGAATAGACATCGCCAGCATCGCTCAGGATCCCAGCGTCAGAAAGTTGAATGACAGTTTGTTCACCGAATCCATCAATATCCATTGCGCCACGCGACACAAAATAAATAATGCGTTGGTCACGTTGCTGCGGGCAGTTTGGTTCGATGCAACGCATATTTACTTCGCCATCAGGTCGAGTGAGTTCGCCCTTCATAGGGCACGAACACACTGACGGGAAAACCCATGGTCGCGAACCTATTGGCCGCAAAGACAAAACTGGCCCGACAACTTCGGGGATGACATCGCCCGCTTTGCGCACAGTCACGGTGTCACCAGGACGTACATCTTTGAGACGAACCTGATCTTCGTTATGCAGAGTGGCCATTGCAACATTTGAGCCACCCACAAACACCGATTCAAGAACTGCGAACGGCGTCACGCGACCAGTTCGGCCCACTGAAATCTGAATGTCTTTGAGCAAAGTCGTGCGTTCTTCGGGTGGGAACTTAAAGGCAATTGCCCATCGTGGAGCACGCGCCGTGAAACCTAATGTTTCGCGTTGCGCCAAGTCGTCAACTTTGATGACCACGCCATCAATTTCGTAGGGCAGGTCGTGGCGATCGTTCTGAAACTTTTCGCAATAAGCCGTGACGTCATCCATTGAATTGACTAACGCAATATTCGGGTTCACAGGGAAACCCACATCTTGCAAGAAATCAAGCGTCGCGTGATGCGATGTGAAATCGGGTCCACCAATCACTTCACCTAATTGATACGACCAAAATGCCAAACCGCGACCAGCAGTCACACTCGCATCTTTTTGTCGCAAGCTACCGGCGCCAGCGTTCCGTGGGTTCACTGGAACGGGATCGGGTTTTTTACCTGAGGCAATGCGCACGATGTTTTCGGCTTCTTTGGCGGCTTTCAGTTTTTCAAAAGCATCAATCGGCAAATACACCTCGCCGCGCACCTCAAGTACTGATGGAATTTTCGCTTTTGAGTGAGAAACCAATTTCTTGGGCACTACGTCAATCGTCAGAACATTGGCGGTGACATCTTCACCAAAGCGACCATCGCCGCGAGTGGCGGCTTGAACTAACACGCCATTCTCATAACGCAAGCTGAGCGCTAATCCGTCAATCTTCAACTCACACGCATATTGGATAACTGCGTCTTCGGCCAATCCTTTAGCGGCACGTTCGCCCCACGCCGACAATTCGCTGCTATCCATCGCGTTGTCAAGACTGGTCATCGGGACGCGATGCTCAACAGTCGAGAAAGTCTCGGCGATTTCGGTCCCTACGGTTTGCGTTGGCGAATCGGTGCTCTGTAGTTCGGGGTCAGCAAATTCAAGTTCATGGATTTCGCGATCGAGTTCGTCGTATTCGGCATCACTAATTTCGGGAGAGTCGTCGCGGTAGTAGCGCTCGCGGTGATACGCGATGAGCGACCGTAACTCAGCATGTCGTTCAGTGGCGCTCACGCTCACACTCTAGTTCGGGGATGAAACTCTGGTTCATGCACCGACGGTGAGTCGGGTCGCCAAAGCCTGGGTACGAACTCGTTCACCGATGTCGCGCACTTGCATAAAAATCTGGGCCGCCGAATCTTCGGAGTGCATTGCCAAACCACACGCCGGTGTCACCAATGACTGTTGGCGCAACTTTTGCGCGTCACACCCACCTTGCACCAATTCGCACCATAATGACGACAGCTTTTTCCAGGCACGATCGGCACTTGGCATCAGTGGACCATCGGTCGCTACTGCGCCCCACGCCACGACACCGCCACTTTCGAGAAATTTGGCGATGAAGCCGGCGTAGTTTTTTAAATTGTCATTCACTGGAATGCTCAATATCGCCGGACCCGAAGATAAGAGTGATGCCCCATCGACATCGGCACAGCAATGTAAACCGACCAATCCTTCACGTTCGACGGCAGCCAATGCGCCAGACATCAAATCAATGGCCGTGTCGGGCGCAATGGGGAAAGCATCGTCCATCAGATCGCCCAGTTCGGGTTCATCAATAAACACCACTTGTGCACTCGATGGCAAGGCCGATTCAACTGCATCGTAGATATTGCGGACATGAGTGCGAACTGTGCGAACCGCAACTTCGAAAGCAATGTGCATCGGCACGCCAGCACGAATGAGTGCAAGACCCAACGTGACTGGGCCAGTGAACTGCCACTTCACCGGACCGGTGTATCCCTGCGCGAATTCAAGAAAGGTGCGCAGACCGACATAAGCATCATGATCAAGATCGGTCTTCACATCGGCCAAAGGATCAATGCGCGACACATCAACCATCAATGAACCGTATTGACCAATGCTGATTCCTCGGATGCCAACGACAGCCTGAGCGATCATTGCTTCGGCTGGCGAGCGACGAGGCAGGCTTGGAATACACGGAAGTTCGGGAGTCGCGAAGAAGGCGAACTCGGCAGCTTCTCGAGCATCACGGTGTGGAAGGCTGCCAATTCCAGTAGCGACTCCGCCCAGTAGATGCTTGTGCACTGTTGGTATCTGCATCGTTTCGCCTCCTTCCACCCCACTTTCGTAGCAGGATCACACGCTGTGAACGCAGTTGGAGGAACGACCCTGCGCTTTCTTGAAAAATTGTGCTCGGCCCATCCGTCAAATTGCACGAACGCCTCGTCTATCGGTAACGCTTGGGTTATGGGAAGGAAAGACGGCAACAACCTGACTCTTGTGCTCTTGTGGGCCAGTCGACTGAGCGTTATTGCGACGGGCCTCACCGTTCCATTTCTGAACAATGCACTTCAACAGATGTCGTCTGTCACCGGAACTTTTTCCACAGTTGTGATTTGGGCTCTCTGGTCAATCGCGCTGTTGAGCACATTGGTGCCATCGAGTACGGCACTAACCGCAATTCGGCTTGCGCTTCCATCAATTTCAGTCGTCGTGGGTGCCGTGGCCATCGCCATCGGTATGTCGAGTGGGGTTGTTGGCGCATTGGCAATATCGGTTCTGGCAAGTTTGTTAGTCATGAGTGCCGAGATCGGTCATTCATTCGTGCAACTTGCGGCATACGGCGACGAACGTCGTTTTCTGCTGCGCTGCCCACCAGCAATGTTGGTTGTACAAGTTCTCAGTTGGTTGGTGTGGGTTGCGCTCACCATTGTTGCGATCAATTTGCTGGCCAGCGATGCATTAATTCTTGGTGCTATCGTCGCAATCGTCGCATTACTGCTCACCATTGCTTTGCCTCGGCGCTTCCACCGCTTTTCTCGACGTTGGCTGGTTTCGGTGCCATCGGGCCTCGTCATTCACGATCATGTCGTACTTGCCGAAACTGCGATGTTCATGCACAATGCAGTCATCAATATTGGCATTGAAACGGCGCAATCAGAAGCAGCCGACTTAAGTGGAAAGTGTGCGGGCGTTGGATTGGTGATCATGCTGAAAGATTTTGACACCGTGGTCTTTGCTGCAACCCCCAAGACCCCCGGCGGCTCAGCCATTCATGTGAAGTCAATGCGGGTGTGCCCCAACCGACCGGGACGCGCGCTTATTGATTTGACATCTGCACCGAGCGCGTAACTAAACCGCCACCCAATACAAATCGATC
>CAMDCI010000127.1 GCA_945889715.1 Bifidobacterium breve
GCATTGGTCATGCCTTCTTCGGAGGCAACAAAGTTCATGGTGTTGCCAGTCGTAAAGCCGACCCGGCCGCCCGCCTCGAACGCATCCTGATTTGCACCAAGGAAAACAAAGACCCAGCCTTGGGCTTTGCGTTCGGCGATCAGGGTGAAGATGGCATCTTGTGTGAACTTACGGCTCGCATTTTCGCCACCATCAGTGAAGATCACCACGACTTGTGATTCGGGATCTTTGCCTTTGGCGACACGCTTAGCGATGCGCTCATCGGCCTTTGTGATCACTGCGCCGATGGCGTCGTACAGCGGGGTCATGCCGTTGATGACATAGTCCTTGCCGGTGATCTTGCGAGCTGTCTTGACATTGCTCTTGGGCAAGATGGTCTGGATGCCGTCTTCGTCTTTGAGTGAAGGGAACTGCACAATCGTGACTTTGGCATCGTTATCTGAGGATGCTTGTTCGGCGATGAAGTCGTTCAGACCCTTGATCACGGTCCCGTGGAGGTGGTTCATCGAACCGCTGGCATCGGCCACGATCGAGATGAAAGTCGCCTGAGCGGTTTCGGGGGTAGTAGTGGACGGGGGATTGTTTTGGGCTGTCGTTGTTGTTGTCATAGAAGTCAAACGACGGGTGTGCGGCAAAGTGTGCGCTTCAATGACAATCTTTTCTCTGATCTCGGTCAGAGGATTGTTTTCTGTTAAAAACTAGGTGAACTGAAATGCGCGATCTGTTTTTACTCGTGAAAACTCGTGAATTCGGAGCAAAGGATTGTCATGAACGTTCGTATCTTCGGGGTGGGGTTAATTCTGGCTGGCAGTTTGGCGATGGCCAGCTCTGCGAGTGAACTGCAAGCGAGCGGGAGAGTGCAGCCTGCAGCCATTTCGGTCGACATTGGAACGGTGGACCGCATCAGTGAATTTGGCGTGGGTGGCGGTAAATGCTTATATAGACATCAAATTGACGGTGAGGTTCTTGGCAGCAAACTTTTGTTTTGGGGTGACGACGGTTTGACCGGATGTGAGTTGTGGATCACGGATGGAACCCATGCTGGGACCATGCTCGTGAAAGATATTGCCACTGGCGTTGGTTTTGATGGGCTCCCAAACAGTTCGTATCCGAGTGACATTGTGGTGTTGTCGAATGGTCAGGCGATTTTCAGGGCCGAAGATACAACTCATGGAATTGAGTTGTGGACCACGGATGGGACCAGTGCTGGCACAATGCTTTTGAAAGATATTGCCACTGGCGCTAATGCTTGGGGCCCAAATAGTTCCTACCCGCAAAACTTTACCGTGTTGGCGAATGGTCGGGCGGTTTTCGCGGCCAGTTATGGAACCGATAGAAAAGGGTTGTGGGTCACGGATGGCACCGTTGCTGGGACCATGCTCGTGAAAGATGGTTACTATTGGGATGTCTTTGCGGTGTTGCCGAATGGTCAGGCGATTTTCAGGGACGAAGATACAACTTATGGAACGGAGTTGTGGATCACCGATGGGACGAGTGCTGGGACCACGCTCGTAAAAGATATTGCGCCTGGCGTTGATGCTAGTGGGCAACCAAACGGCTCGTCCCCGAGTGACTTTGCGGTGTTGCCGAATGGTCAGGCGGTTTTCGCGGCGGTTGATACAACTCATGGTCTCGAGTTGTGGATTACGGATGGGACCAGCGCTGGGACCACGCTCGTGAAAGATATTGAGCCTGGCGTTGATAGTTATGGGCGCCCAAACGGCTCGTGGCCGCGTGACTTTGCGGTGTTGCCGAATGGTCAGGCGGTTTTCACGGCCAAAGATGGAACAAATTTTTATGAAAGCCGAGAGTTGTGGGTCACGGATGGGACGAGTGCTGGAACCATGCTCGTGAAAGATATTTCCACTGGCGTTGATAGTAATGGGTACCCGAATCGGTCGAGACATTTCGGCTTGACAGCCATCGACGCCAATGTGTATTTCTGGGCAGATGGTGTCAATGGTGCTGAGCCATGGGTTACTGACGGTACGTCGGCGAATACGAAATTGGTTGCTGACATCAACAACTCGGGCGACAGTTCTCCCGCGGCGGAAAGCAGCAGTCAGTTCATCAAGTTTGGAGATCAAGTTTATTTCCAGGCGAATAACGGCATCAACGGAATGGAAATTTGGTCGACGTCGCCTCTTTTGGGAGGAGCCAGGATTGTGGCGGACATTTGGCCGGGTTCAGACGGAAGCATGGGAACTTTAAATGCCATCTCTAATTGCAGATGCGAAAGAGCTAAGAATTTTGTTTCGTTGAATGGGCGACTGGTTTTCTGGGCCTACGACGGCTCTTCGGTGAGCCAATTGTGGGCAATGGGGGATTTCCCTGGTCCTCCGCAAAACGTGGCGGTGGATTCGGTTACTTTGACTTCGGCTTCGATCTCTTGGTCTCCTCCCTCGTTGGTAGGAACAGGAGTCACGTCTTACACGGTTAGGTCGAACCCAGGCGGCTACACGTGTAGTACGACGACACTCTCGTGCACAGTGACCGGTCTCACCACAAATGCGTTCTACACGTTCACGGTTGTTGCAACAGGTGCTACCGGTGGAGGTTTGCCGACAACCTCGCCTCGCGCACGAATGCTCGTGATTCTCCCTGGACCGTCTCGAAGTGTTGCGGTATCGCCTTCTTCTCACTCTGCGTCGGTGTCTTGGTTGGCGCCGGCAACGGGTGGTATAGGAATTGAGTTGTATACCGTTACATCAAACCCCAGCGGCTTCGCGTGTACGACGGCGACACTTTCGTGCACCGTGACGGGACTTCTCTCGAATCAGGACTACACCTTTACAGTTGTCGCAACGAACCCAAGGGGTGACGGTCCGTCTGTGACTTCGTCTCTAGTGCGCACGCAATCGCCCCAACTTGGTTCGCTGGTTGACTCATTAACTTCGGTCTCGAATATTGTGAGCGATTCGGTGTTGCATCCGGGAGACGCGCTCAATGTTCTATACAGCGGATTCAATCCGAATGAATTAGTGCTGCTGTTGATCGCATCAAACCCCGTAGTGATCGGAAGTGCAAACGCTGATGCCAATGGCAACGTTGTCTTCTTGACATCGATTCCGGCGGGAACTGCAACTGGGTCACATCATCTTGTTGTGTACGCACCTGTGAGTGGGTTCGGTGCATCGCAAGCGGTCACGGTGACCATTCCGACTCCGGTCGCTGGAACGACAGGTGCGGTCGCAGTTGATAACCCTGTTGTCAACCCAGCCACGTTGCCAGCGACTGGACGCGGAGTCATCCCGTTCTTGGTAGCACTCACGTTATTGCTCGCCGGACTCGCGCTGTTATCTGGTCGAGGTGTTGCGTCTAGACGGGGATGAGTTGTTTAGGTGCGGTGAGACTCGTCGCTGGCTCGTGGTTGACTCACTGACGTCGCTCAAATCTTTGCTAACGGATTAAAAGTTTTCTGGTTTCGGGGTCGAGTTCCAGTTTCCATCCGCCTTCATGGGCGGCGTGGTGATGCCTTGAACACAACGGGACCATGTTGTTGAGATCGGTCGCGCCACCGCCTCCAGAATCAGAAATGGCCCAGTATTCAATGTGGTGCACGTTGCAGTGATCAAAAATCACTTCACAATCAGGGATTGCACAGGTTGGGTGTATTGCTTCGAGTGCTCTTCGTTGATGCACTGTCGCTAATCGTTTTGATCGGCCGACATCGATCGGAACTGATCGCCCATCAAGAACTACTGGCAAGATTTCGGCTTCACAAGCCAACCGCCGCACTGTTTCAACAGGTAGATCGGATCCGAGGGCGGTTCGGCAGGTGCCACCAGCGTGCAAACCGTGCTGCAAGGTTTCTAGATCGACATGAACAACGATTTCGGCACGGGCTGAGACATCTGAAGCAGTGTCGCTGGCGCCGTTCACTAAAGCAATGAGGGCTTGGGCCTGACGATGATCGTTCGGTTCGATCCATGGCATCACTTCAACCGGGACTTCTTTGTCTCCCGAATGAAACATGTTCTCAACCAGGCGACCAATCTTTGATTTCAAGATGGACGCGCTGATCGGATCGAATTTTCCGCTCACCGACAGACAACCGTCAACCTCAGTGCGCATCTTGAAATAGGTTTCGCGTTTCTGGCGCTCAAATATTGAGAGACCATCATCGGTGACAACTGATTTCGCGGTCTCGGTCACTAAGTGGCTGAATTCTGACGCAGTCATGGTGGTCGATGCTTCAACAAGCTCAGGTAGATGAGCCATGAAGGCTTCACGTTCAGCACCAGCGATCTTCAAACCACGACCCAACGCGTCAACATGGGCGGCAGTCGTGCTACCAGCGGCCAACACGGCACCCATTTCAGGAGCAACTTCAGTGACAAGGCCACGAGACACAACTTCGCGGGCTTCACGAGACGTGAGGCCACCATGAGTGACAAGTTCACGCTCAGGAATCACAAATGTCGGGGCGACCGGGTCATGCATCAACGAAATCATGCGAGCGTTCGCTTCAAGCATTTGTGCATCGAGTTTGGCTTGACGCACTCGAATGTCGGACATGAAGGTGCGTAGTTCAGCGATATTCATTTCGCTGATCGCGACCTTCATCGGTCCACTCCACTCGAACAGAAACTTCAAAACAACCCCGATTTCATTGGTGATTCGTAACTTTTATTGCTACGAACATATGTTCTAAAGATACAGGAAGGGTGTTACAAAGTCAACGCAGCAAGCAAGTTTATTTGAAAATATCTTGCGCATTTTCATATGTTCAATTACAGGCGACGCAACGGTTCAAGAACTGGTGACATACTCAGTAAATGGGATTACTCGTACCAACAGATTTCGATCTTCGGACAATTGAAAATGGTGACGAAAGAGAAGTTGTCGGCCGTCTTGTTGATGGACTCACAGACGGTTGGTTGATCTTCCCTAACGTGACCTTTCACAGTGACCGACCTCATGAAATCGATGTTGTCTTACTTCATGAAGAGCAAGGTGTTGTTCATCTGGAAGTCAAAGGTCATCGCGTCTACGTTCAGGCGGGGGATTGGTATGGCAGGCAAGGCAAGATGAAGCCTCAACCTTTCAGCCAAGCTAAGACAAATGCATACGCACTGAGAGACGAACTGAAAGACCGTTGGCCCGGAGTCTTCGATCATTTTCCAGTCCGCTTCGGAGTGGCATTTCCGAATACAACAGAACTTCACGGGCATTTGCCTCCGGATATCAAACGGTCACAGTTGTTTCTCGCGCCCGACCTTGAGGATCCTCAAAATGCCATCGATTTGCTTCTTGCTGGTGCTCGGATTGGATCCCGTTTCACCGTGGATCAGATGAATGGAATCATTAAGTACCTCAAACCCGACACTGATTTCAGTTGGGATCCTGAAGCACGCATCCGCATGCATCATCAACGCATGGAAGCGCTGTGTGCATCGCAGGTACGTGCGCTTGAACGCCTGGATGCCAATCGTCGTGTTGTTGTCACCGGAGGTGCTGGCTCGGGAAAGACTCGC
>CAMDCI010000128.1 GCA_945889715.1 Bifidobacterium breve
ACGGGTCAACTCACTTGGTTAGCCGAACACGCCGCATCAACTGATTTGCCCGTTTTAGTCATGGGACATCACCAACAATGGACACCAGGTTCGCAAGGCGATGGTCATCGCAGTCAGGGCTACTTCGGAATTAATCCCGACAGTAGTGACGCACTTAATGCAGTTGTTGCCCAACATCAGAACATCATCGGGTACACCGCAGGCCACACTCATCGACATCGCGTCCGACAGATGGCGTGTGGCGTTCCGACGATTGAAATCGGATGTGTCAAAGACTTTCCCGGCACGTGGGCTGAATACCGCGTCTACGAAGGTGGAGTGATGCAAGTCGTTCATCGCATCTCAACTATGCAAGCTCTTGATTGGAGCGAGCGTTGTCGTCACTTGTACGAAGATTTTGGTATCGATTACGAAACCTACGCACTTGGCACACTCAGTGAACGGTGTTTCGTCTTCCCCACTCGGGCAGAATAGACAGCGTGACTTCATCCGCGCCTCGCACACCACTTGAGGGAATGCGGGTCCTTGATATTTCAACCGTGATCGCCGGACCCAATTGCGCGCGCTATCTCGCCGACTTTGGTGCTGATGTCATCAAAGTTGAACGACCCGACACTGGTGACAGTTTGCGCAACATGGCCTGGAAAGATCCACGTGACGGCGTCGGCCTGTGGTGGAAGATCGCCAATCGCAACAAGCGAACCATCGCGCTTGATTTTAAGAATGCTGATGACAAGGCCCTGTTCTTAGATCTTGTGAAAGACGCCCACGTTGTCGTTGAGAATTTCCGCCCAGGCACACTTGAGCGTCTTGGTCTTGGACCAGATGAACTTCTCGCCATCAACCCTTCTTTAGTGCTGACTCGAGTCAGTGGTTTTGGACAAACCGGTCCGTACGCCCAACGACCTGGCTTCGCATCAATCGCCGAATCGATGTCGGGGTTCGCTGCTGTCAATGGTGAAGCCGATGGACAACCTCTGCTCCCAGCGATTGCGCTCACCGACGAAGTCACCGGACTTGTCGGTGCATTTTCAACCATGGTTGCCTTGTATTCAGGTGTCGGACAAGTTGTTGATATCAGTTTGCTCGAAAGCATGTTTCACATCATGGGTCCGGTTGCATCACTGTTTGCCTTGACTGGCGAACTACAACCTCGACTTGGATCTGGTTTGCCCTACACGGTTCCGCGCGGCACCTATCAATGTTCTGATGGACAGTGGGTCGGTATTTCAAGTTCGTCCGATTCGGTTGCCGCTCGAGTACTCACACTTCTTGGAGTCGGTGACGATCAGCGATTTAACTCGTTTGATGGTCGCGCCGCTCATCGCGATGAACTTGAAGAGCTGATGCGCAATTGGTGTTCGCAGCGTTCACGCCACGAAGTCATTCAACTATTTGAAGATGCAGAGGCTGCCATTGGCCCAGTCATGGATATGGCCGATATTGCTGTTGATCCGCATTTCTTATTCCGCGAAGCAGTCACAATGGTTGGTGAGACTCCAATGCAGAACCTGATTGCAAAATTGTCAGCCACACCCGGTTTGTTACGCCACGAAGGTCGCGCCAAAAATGCCGATGGCGACGACATCAGAAAAAATGGCTGGAGCCAAACAGATGGAGCAGAAAATGAGTAACTCACCAAAGCCATACGTCTATGTCGCTGGACCACTTTTTGATGAGGGTGAACGGTGGTTCATTGAAAAGATTGATCAACTCATTCAAGATGCTGGCTTTGACACCTTTTTGCCGCATCGCGATAACCCACCAAAGACTGCCGAGAATGTTGGCGAGATTTTCTTAAACGACAAGGGCGGTATTGATCGCTGCCAAGTGGTTGTCGCGAACCTGAATGGCATCATGACCGATGACGGCACCGCGTGGGAGATGGGCTACGCGTACGCACATGACAAATACATCATTGGCCTATTCACCGACTGGCGCGCCCGTTTTCCCAATGGCAACGAAGTAGTGAATCTCATGATGCAATGCAGCATCAACGTATTGGTGCGTTCGCTCGACGACTTAGATCAAGCACTTCGTGACTACTTGAAACAATCACATATCTAACTGTTCGCAATCCCCCGTTCACCTTACGGCAATCGCATATTTGTAATGGTTCGTCAGACTTTCTCAGTGTCGGCGAAAATTCCGGAGCGCTTCATATTTATTTGGTCGGGACAATCCTTCGGTCTATCCAATCGACTGGCAGTCGAAAGTGTCCTTCTCCATCATCCGTGGGCGACCATTGAAATCCATATTGAGGGGTCTGAACCCCTCACCCTCGACTTTCTCCTGACTCGTCAATTGCCAAATGTGGAGATCCACTCGATTGACGTCGCCGAACTACTTCATGCCTGCGACTCCGATCTTTCACGATCGTCAGACCTGTTAAGTGTTTGGAACCGAATTCCGCGGACGGCACTTTCGGCACGAAGCAACTTACTTCGATACGCACTGCTGCACCTTCGTGGTGGTATCTACCTTGATTTTGACATTCTGGTTCGCCGTCCCCTTGATGACATTTTGAAATCAAGCCATAGCCAAGTAGGCGCCGAGATGGTGTGGAAACTTGACGAAAAGAGAGTTCAACAGGGTCTTGAAATTATTGACTGGGCTCCCACTGCTTTATGGGCAGTGAATTGGTGGCTAAACAAGGAAATCTGCATGCTTTCCGGACGCTTCATGCCACCGCGGCGTCTGCAGAAGATGATTGACAAAATGGTCTTAAGTCAGGCGTTGAACAACGCCGTTATTGCATCACAGGCGCAATCAGAACTCACGACAGCCCTTTTAGAAAATGCTCAACTGGTTGACCCCACTATTCGATTTTCGCTTGGGCCATCACTGCTGACTGCAGTCGTGAGACAAGAGCCGAACCTGGCGGATGTACACGAACCCAATTCCTTCTACGCAATTCCGCCAGGTCAGAGTTACCGCTTCTTTACTGAAAAAAATTTAGTCTTACCAGAAGAGTCGTATCTCATCCATTACGTCAGCAGTAACCATGGAGAACTTTTAAATTCTCTCACTCCAGAAATGCTGCTGGAAAATAGTTCTCACGGAGTCTTTTGGGACTTGGCATTATCGGTACTCCATTCGCCTTATGTAGATCTCAAGATGCCCCATGCCGCGTAACGAATTAGTCACTTGCGTTATGGTGACCCGCGATCGCCAACACTTGGCCCAACGGGCGATTCAATGTTTCCTTTCGCAGACTTATACACCTCGAGAATTGCTGATCGTCAATGACGGCGACCTTTCTTATTGCGATGTGATACCTCATGAACTGCCTGTAGACGTCACGATTACTGAATTACATATTGAAACAGCAGAAAACAACACTCTGGGTGAACTGCGAAATCTCGCACTTGACAGTGCACATGGTGAATTTGTCGCACAGTGGGATGATGATGAGTGGTATCACCCCGACCGTCTCGCAATTCAGATTTCTGCGATGGCGCAGAGCAACAAAACAGCCTGTGCACTCAAATGGACATTGATGCACATTGACTCCGACGATTTGGTGAACCATCCGTTTCGTGCCGATGCTGGCTTAGCAACTCCGGGGACCATCGTTCATCGTCGAACCCAGGCAAGATATCCCGCACAGCGAAAAGGTGAGGACTCTGTTTTTATCCGCGAAGTCAAGGACCAAGGTGGCCTATGTGTCTTGGATCAAAATTATTCGCATCTATTTATTCGTTGCTTTCACGGCAGTAACACTTGGGATTTCGACCATTTTTTGAAGCGTCTCCGCAGAACCCCGCGGGGTTTGGTTTCTCTCATACTTCTCAAACTTCTGCGTCGCCCGATCACCAGTCACTACGCATTTGAACTTTCTGACACGGAAACTGATGCGATCAACGAATTCAAATCCGACACATTTGGTCTCCTGATTCATGCAAACTGAATCCGCCAAGGAAGTAACTCGTCGCACCGCATGGATCACCATTGGGCAGGGTGTGCATACGGCTTCGCAGATTCTTGTTGCCACGTTTCTAGCCAGGTGGATGAGCGGCTCTGATTGGTCGAAGATGGCCTATCTCATGTCTGTGTATTTCGCGATGTTGGTCGTGGCCAACCTCGGGCTTCATCACGGAATGCCATACTTCATCTCACATCTCAACGCACGCGGTCAACGACGAGTTGTGTTTCGAAGTATGACTGCTCTTCTTGTCTCTGGTCTGGTGGTCGCTGCAGTTCTCTACCTTGCATCTGGCGCACTCACGAAACAATGGGACGGTCTCGCTGGCTTAGTCACTCTGATAGGAATAGTGATAGCGGTTGAACTCCCATCAACTATTTGTGCAATGGCCCTCGTCGCAATGGAGCGCTCGCTACTTTCGGCGATCTGGGAAGGCTCAATGGGTCTCGTCACCTTGATCACTGTCTTCGGTCTTTTTATTCAAAACAACGGGCTGCGGGCAGCATGTATCGGTCTACTCATCGCCGGTGTCATTCGTTCGGTGACTGCTGTGATTGCACTTTTGTGGGCAACAAGACAAAACAATTCTCAAAACGATGTCGATGGATCTTTATCTATTCCGCGAATTCGTGATCAGATCACGTTTGCTCTTCCTCTCGGAGCGACCATCATCGTTTCAGTTCTCAATCGCAGCCTCGATAAATGGCTCGTCGCGGCGCTCCACCCAGCAAGGCTCGGCGAGTACGCAATTGCGGCCCAAGAGTTGCCCATCATCAATATTCTCCCGGTCGCCGGCGGTGCGGCCATCGCTGTTTCTCTCGTTCATCACCTCGCTCGAGGAGAGCACCCAACTGCTCTCAAGGTTTGGATTGAACAATCAATCCGCCTGACATATGTCCTCGTGCCCGCCGTGTCCATACTCATCATCTGTAGCCCCGAAATTATTGAATTGATGTTTGGACGTCAATATCGATCGGGCGCACCCATATTGGTGATCTTCACGGTGATTTTGTTGCATCGTGTCGCCGAATACGGCGTCGTTCTCAGGGCTGCTGGTCGAACTCGAGAGTTACTTATTGCCTCACTGGTCCTGCTCATTACCAATGCGGTCGCGGCGAGTATTTTGATCATCATTTTTGGGCCTATTGGTGCTGCCATCGGTACGTTGATCGCGAATGTTGTCGCTTGGCTCTGGGTATTGAGGCAAGTTGCTGTGGTGTTGAAATCGTCCATAAAACAAGTCTTTCCTTGGAAAGAATGGACCCAGCAAATAGCAATCGGCCTCTTGTGCGTGACGATCTGCATATTCATTGAAGCGTTAGTTGACCTCACCAATGTCAAATCTCTGATCTGTAAAACCTCGGTTGTCTGCTTGATATTTGCTTGTTCGAAACCACAAGTGCGACGTTTGTTTACCCCAGTTTCGTACATTTCTATTCGTGAGAGTAGCGATTGTCGCTGAGTCATTTTTGCCGTCAGTAAATGGAGTGACCAACTCTGTTTGCCAACTTGCCGACTACTTACA
>CAMDCI010000129.1 GCA_945889715.1 Bifidobacterium breve
AGGTCGGTTGCTCCCCCGTTTTCCCAATAATCAATGTGGTGCGGTTCGCAATGACTGAACTTCACAGAACATCCATCAATCGCACAGGTCTCATGCACTGCGGCCAATGCCCGGCGTTGATAGGCCGTGGCTAATCGTTTTGATTTTCCGACATCAAGTGGGACGCTCTTGCCATCAAGAACAAGTGGAATGATCTCGGCCTCACACGCCAAGCGGCGAATCGTCTCGACAGTGAGTTCTGAGCCATTCAAGGTGCGACACGTACGAGCATCACCCAGACCCGCACTATTTGCATGACCCGACAACAATTCGTAGTCGATGTGGACCACGATCTCAGCACGAGCCGGACGGTCACACAAAGAACTACTCAAAGCACCGCCAAATGAATCACTGTCTGGGCGACTTTGCAATAAAGCCACCAGCGCCAACGCTCGGCGATGATCGTTGGGCTCAACTGATGCATCACATTCAACTGGGACTTCTCGATCACCCGAGTGAAACATCGCTTCGACTCCGGCGTCAAGCAACGACGCAACTATTGATCCTCGTTCGGGATCAAACTTGCCAAACAAGTTGGTCATTCCATCGGCATCAACCCAGTGACGAAGAAAGGTCTGACGGCGTTGCTTCTCGAAACGCGAGACTCCACCATCATCGGTGAGCGAATTGGCTGTCCGTCTAACGAACTTAGAGAACTCATCGGCAGTCATCGATTGAGCCGTCACCAGAAGCTCTGGCGCTCGTTCAATCAATTTCTCTGATTGCTCGCCCAAGATCTTGAGACCGCTCGACAGGGCGTCAACATGTGCAGACGTGACATTGCCTTCGGCTAAGGCTTCACCAAAAACCGGAACAGAACCAATGGTTTCGGTTCGGGCCATGACTTTGCGCACGTCAGCCGTAGACAGTCCACTTTCACGAATGAGTTCAATTTCGGGCATCACTGAATTACGATCTGAGAGCGATGCGACCACTTGCGATTGTAGAGAATCTAACCATGCTTGAAGGTTGCGAATATCGCTGAGGCGATCACGAAGTTCGGCTATTGAACACATCGAGGTGTCACAAGCAGTCAGAGCGTGTACTCGCTCAATAACTACGGAACTATTCATGCAAACCACCTCCCAAGAAAAAACAGCGAAACAAATACAAAATTCAATATCGCGGGAAGTCGACATATGCAACTTACGTCGGGGGTGTGGCAGAGTTAAACAGAAATGTGACTGTTCACAAAACTTTTTAAATTATTTTGCCGAGATATTTCTTGCTTAGCCGCGAGCAGCTTCAACAACTGGCAAGAAATGTTCGGGAACATCGAGCCAATCTTCGGGCTTTTCAATGTCTTGCCAGAAGTTGTGTTCAAGAGTTAATTCAACAAAGCCTGCTTCACGACATGCAGTCGCATCAGCAACAAGCGCGGCCATGTTGTCGCCGTCGGAGGCACGTGGCGCAAGCGGCCCCTGAATAAACGAACGGTAGTAAACCTCGAGCGGCTTTTGATCAGCACTTCGTTGCTCGTTCAAGCCAGCAACAATCTTCTGCACTTTGCCAATTGGCATACCGGCAGGGTTCCATGCATCAAACCATTGAGCAGTACGCGCCATTCCATCGGCCGACCACATTCCCGACAACAACTTTGGTCGTGGACTCTGCATGGGCTTCGGACTCACGAACGAACTCGGTATCGAAAAGACGGGTCCTTCATACGACACCGGATCTTCTTGCCAACACGCCAACATCGCCGGAATGAAATCATCCATACGGCGACCGCGAGTTTCAATTTCGGTGCCGGACGCAGTGTGTTCTTCAGCATTCCAACCCACACCAAGCCCAACAATCAAACGACCATTGCACATCTGATCAATCGTTGCCAAGCGTTGCGCAAGCGGCACTGGCCAGTGATTACCTGCAACCAAGATGCTGGTTCCTAAACGAACCTTCGAGGTGATACCAGCGACAAAGGCCAGTGTCTCAGTGGGCGCGAACACCGACTTGTACTGAGGAGGCGGCATGCGATCGGGTCCGCCATATCCACGAATCGGCTTTTCTGGATACATGAAGTGATCTTGCACCCACAGTGCCTCATACCCCATCGCTTCGGCACGACGCGCAAACTCAGCAACAATGTCGGCCCGCACATGGGGCCCAAGTTGTGGCAAACATAATCCGACACCGGTCACGAGATATGTCCGTTCATAATATTTCCCTCACGAAAGTGTCTCCCAACAAATCACTTCATCAACTGGCTTGCGATTCACGCTGGCAAACTTCTTTTCGGGATACCCCATCGCGATAGCGGTACCCAAGTACGCGTCGTCGGGCAAACCCAGCTCTTCTCTGAACTTCTGCTCAGCCACATAGTGGAAAGTTGTGAACGTTGTCCCAAGTCCTAACGACCGTGCTGCCAACACCAAGTTCTGCGACGCCGGATACACCGTTGACCACACAAAGTTTTCATTCGGCGCCTGAGGTGGGTAATTGTTGAACCCGACCACAAAAATCCACACCGGGACATCGGCAAAACCTTCGACCAATCGTCGAGCACCAGTCATCATCTTGTCGCGTGATGCATCACCAGTTGGTCCGCCCGAAAAATGCGATCCGAGCATGGCTTGAACTGCTGTCGCCATTCGTTCTTTGCGCGCACGATCGCGCACCACAATGAATTTCCAGTTTTGGCTGTTGCCAGGGTTCGATGCGTACGTCGCGGCTTGAACGACCTTTTTGATGAGGTCTTCAGGTACTTCATCGGTTTTCAAATGACGCATCGCAATACACGTGCGCATCATTTCAATGACATCACCGTCAACGTTTTTCGGTTCAGACATTACGGGCAGTCAATCAGTAATTCGTAATGCGACCGGCATCAATGCCGTTGCGGAACAATTCATTGAGATCTTCATCAGCGGTGACCAACAAAGCATCAAGCCATCCGTGCACATACTGTGCGCCACCTTCGTTGCGTCCGAAGTGCAGAACTTTCTTCGCTCCGGTCTTCACGGTGCGCTGAATCTTTAACCCAGTTGCGTAGTCCTCATCACGAACAACGTTCTCAAGGAACAAGATCTGCTTATTGGCGGCTTCGATGAACTCATCAGTTTTGGGCGCCGTTGAAATGAAATCGAGATACGTCACCGATTCATCGGCGGTTGCACCTGGGAACACTCGAGCGACCTGATAAATCTTATGACCTTCAATTTCGAAGCCGGCGATTGAACCGTGTGGGAAGACACTCCATACACCACCAGTCAAAACCGACTCGGGCCACTCAGAAGTTGGGCGGCCTTCAAGCTTTGCCCAGTTGCCACGCGGACCAGTCACGCGCTGGTGCGGTCCGACGCGATGGAACAAAGCATCTGGCGACATGTCGGGACCGAAGGTGTTCTTGTGCAGAATTGGTAGGTGATAGAAATCGACGTAACCGTCGAATGAAATCTTCCAGTTTGGTCCAGCCAAAATGCGGGTTCCGAAATGATTCATGCTGGCGAAGTCACAGAACTCAAGCATCTCGTCGTAGCCCGCAAAGAAAGCATCGAAGTCAAGTTTTGAATCGGGCGACAAAGTGACCCAAATCAATCCAGCGCGTTCGGCAATCGGCAACTGCGTGAGACCGAGACACGATGTATCAAGTTGACCGAAATCATCTTGTTTGAAAATGCCAACAAGGTCGCCCTCTTGGTTGTACGTCCAGTTGTGATACGGGCAGGCAAAGCGGCGAGCCGTGCCGACACCCGGATCAACCAGTTGCGCACCACGGTGACTACACATGTTGACGAATGCCCGAGCAATGCCGTCGGCTCCACGTGAGATCAGCACGGGCATGCCAACAACATCAATCGCTTTATACGTATTGACTTCTTTGATTTCAGCAGTCATCGCGAGCAACAACGGCACTCGCTTGAAGATCATGTCAACTTCTCGCTGCCAGCGTTCGGGGTCAAAGTAGTTCGAGGCAGGAATCGTGGTGATCGATTCAGTGAGGTGCACGGTTCCGGCTTTATTATGCGCAATCGTGCGCTCGGCCATTGCGACAAGTTTCTCGCGGCTCATAGTTACCCCCAGGTACCTCGGACAGCGTGCTGCTGCGTAGTTTCAGCCTAGATGTTTCGATTCAGTTCAAACGATTGCTCGTTCAGGTGATTATTAGTCGTTTTGCAGTAAATGCACGAGGCTGCTGGTATCCCAGCGACTTCCACCACGTGCGACCACCTGGGCATAGAACTGATCAACCAAAGCAGTCATTGGCAAGCGGGCACCATTGCGGTTTGCTTCATCGAGACAGATACCCAAGTCTTTGCGCATCCACTCAACGGCGAAGCCGAACTCGAAATCACCACGCTTCATCGTGCTGGCACGATTGTCCATTTGCCAACTGGCTGCCGCACCCTTGCCGATGACTTCAACCAACTTGTCAACATCAAGGCCAGCGCGTTGCGCAAAGTTGACACCCTCAGCCAGACCTTGCACGATTCCGGCAATACAGATTTGGTTAACCATTTTGGCCAACTGGCCCGCACCTGCTTTTCCAAGTCGCTCACAGGCCCGCGAGTACGGTGCGATCGCAGTCTTAGCCCGCTGAAACACCGCCTCGTCGTCGCTGCCACACATAATTGTCAACGCCCCGTTTTGCGCCCCGGCTTGTCCACCAGACACTGGAGCATCAACAAATCCAATCCCCCGTTCGGCACATGCCGCCGACACTTCTCGAGCAACGTCGGCCGAAGCAGTGGTGTGGTCAATCAAGATCGATCCTGGCTTCATACCCGCCAAGGCACCCTGCGGGCCATAAACAACCGACCGCACATCGTCATCATTACCAACGCACATCATCACGAAATCGGCGTATTCGACGGCTTCATCGGGAGTTGGCTTGGCGAAACCTCGGTTGAGCGCAACCCAGGCCAAAGCCTTGGGTGCCGAGCGGTTATACACCGTGATCTGGTAATCGGCCTTGGCTAAATGACTCGCCATGGGGGCGCCCATGACTCCGAGTCCAAGAAATGCCACTTTGGGTCCGGTGCCGATTGTAGGAATTGGTCCGGTTGCGTCTTCAGGAGTTTGTGCCATGCCCTCTAGTTTGTCAGGCTCTGAGGTACCACCATGAGCAAGAACCTTCATATTGACCATCTCGTCTACGCGACCCCCGATCTGGCGGCCGCTGTTGCCGACATCGAAGCCCGTTTTGGCGTCGCCCCAACGCCGGGCGGAGCCCATGTTGGCCTCGGAACTTTCAATGCTTTGCTTGGTCTTGGCGGTCGCACCTATCTCGAAATTGTTGGACCCGACCCCGCTCAACCCGAGCCCGTGAATCCGCGTCCGTTCGGCATTGATGATTTAACCGAGCCGTCACTCGTCGGGTGGTGCGCTGCTCCGCAACGTCCACTCATTGATGTTGTGCAGGCTGCACGTGAGGCTGGCTTTGATCCGGGCGATGT
>CAMDCI010000130.1 GCA_945889715.1 Bifidobacterium breve
GTGATTTCTTGGGTTGACATAGTCGCCACCTGGGACTCATCAAAGAAGATCATGTCGCCAAATTCAAGGTCGGGTGCGAGTTCAGAAATCAAGGTTGGCATTTCTTTCATGCCGGTGTGATAACCGTGATATTGCAAGTCTTGAATCGAGATTTCTGGAATGAGGTCCCAGTTAATCCACGCGTGAGCGGCCTCAGCATTCGGTGCGCCGGCGGCGATGCAATAGTTATCCATCCACAATTCGGTGGTTGGTGTACCGAGGGCCCACTTCCACACGGTCGGGTCTCCGCCTGCTTCAGCGATACGGAAGTACGCCTGACGAGCATCACCATTCCATGCCATCGACAAGGCGTAGGCGCCTTCAGCGAGTGCTGTACTTGGGTAACTATCAAACTTCTTGATGTGTTGTGCTAATTCGTCAACCAAGAATGCTTCACAGGCGTCGAGGTCGGCAGCGTCGGTTCCATTCCAGTCTTTGCCGTTAGCCCAGCACCAGGCGCCCCACATGTTCGGGCCAGTGTCGATCACCGAGCAGTTTCCGCTGGCTTCATTCATGCATGCATCAAAGAAGTCTTGCCATGTGACGAGGTCTTTGGTGATAACAGTGCTGTCCCAGAAGAACCCAGTGGTTCCCCAGTTCTTGCACACTGAATATTCGTTGTTCGGATCCCATGCTTGAGCCAAGTAATTCGGGTCAACGTTGACCATGTTCGGAATGAGGGAGGTGTCGAACTTCTGAATAAGTCCTTTTTCAATCATTTGCGGGATGTACGGACCAGTCGGAACGACGATGTCGAATCCGCTATTTCCACCCGAGGTCGCCAACTTAGTGATGAGGTCTTCGTTGCTGTTGAAGTAATCAACCTTCATTGAAACGCCGATGGCGTCTTCGGCTTGCTGTCCAACCAACAGAGGGTCGTTGTAATCGCCCCAGGTGTACATCGCCAGAGTTCCGGAGGCTGCGTTAATCACGCGGCTCCAGTCACCCGATGCCAAAGTTGAACCAGCAGGAGCGTCAGTGGTGTCGCCACCTTCGGCTGTCGGAGTTGATGTTCCACTATCGTCGCCACCACACGCGGCGACAACAATGGCCAAACCAGCGGCCGTTGAACCCATTTTGAAGATGGCGCGACGCGTCAACTTCTCATGAAAACTCTCAGGTGCCAACATACGCAACTGCGGGATCTTGTCATTGGTGGTCATGTGATTCTCCTTCTTTCTGATGGATATTGCTGTGTACTGAAATCGTGTGCTGAATCTTTTAGTTGTCGTGAATCTCTTCGTCGCCGTCGGTCATCACGATGTCCGCCTGTCGAGCCGAGAAGAGATACACATCATCGGCCGACCAATGGCAAAAAACATTGTCATCTTGCTGAAAACGCGCTGCATGCGCTCGTGGTGTGAGCACCAACAGGTCGCGGTCTTTCACCGACACGACGTACTGCAGAACATCACCAAAATGAGAAACGCCAGCGACAACACCCGCGGTGACATTGTTTGAGTCGGCGGGGCGCTCTGCCGACAAGTTGATGCATTCGGGACGGACCGCCGCAAGTGCGGGCTGACCATTCGGAACGTCTTCTTCGGGACGACTCGCAACGAACTCGGTGCCATCGTCAGCGCGAATACCGTGCTCGGTGGCGACACCTTGCCAAAAGTTGTTACGTCCGATGAAACCAGCCACAAACGCTGATGACGGATGCTCGTACACAGTTTCTGGTTCGCCAAGTTGCTCAATATGCCCATCAAGCATGATCGCGATGCGATCGCTCATGCTCATGGCTTCTTCTTGATCGTGAGTCACGAAGATGAAAGTGATGCCAAGTCGACTCTGTAGCAACTTGAGTTCAATCTGCATTTCTTCGCGCAGTTTTCGGTCGAGAGCTCCAAGTGGTTCGTCAAGCAACAACACACTCGGTCGGTTCACGAGGGCGCGAGCAACTGCGACACGCTGTTGTTGGCCGCCCGACATTTGACGCGGCTTACGCTCGGCCAATTTGCTCATCTGCACCATGTCGAGAGCTTCGGCAACTTTGGCAGCGATCTCTGATTTCGGCACACCCTTTTGCCGCAAACCGTATGCCACATTTTCGGCAACGGTCATGTGTGGAAACAATGCGTAGTGCTGAAAGACGGTATTGACGTCACGCTTATACGGAGGAACGCCCTGCACGTATTCGCCGCTAATACGGATAAACCCAGAGTCGGGCTGTTCAAAACCAGCAAGCATCCGCAAAGTTGTGGTCTTGCCACAACCGCTTGGACCGAGCAACGACAAGAACTCGCCGGGCTTCACCGACAGATTGACTGAGTCAACGGCAACCATTGAGCCGAACCGCTTTGTGACACCCTCAAGTTCGACTGCACCTCGGTCACCACTCACCTGTCGGGTCCCCCATTCTGACTGATCGACGTCGTCTACATCCTTTGCACCCGTAAGTGCTCAGATGCGACTATAGGACACTTGAACCGCTGGTGAAACCTATTCTGAACACCGAAACACTGAGTTAACCTAGAAATCGAACACTAGGAGTTTGCGTGAACCCCCCCATCAATGATCCGTCCGACCTCATGGCCCTTGGGCAGAGGCACCTCTGGGGGCATTTCACCAACCTCTCAGCCGTTCAGCGCCTCGGATTACCCATCATCGACCATGGCGAAGGCGCCTATGTCTATGACTCAGATGGCAAGCGCTACCTCGATGGCCTGTCGGGGCTGTTCACGGTCAACGTCGGACATGGGCGGGCCGAGCTTGGTCAGGCCGCTGCCGAACAGAGCGAAAAGTTGGGATACTTCCCGCTCTGGAGCTTTGGCCACGAGCCCGGTATTCGCTTGGCCGCCAAATTGGCTTCGCTCGCCCCTGGTGATCTGAACCGCGTGTTCTTCACAGCAGGTGGAGGCGAGGCAGTTGAATCAGCCTGGAAACTGGCCGTTCAGTACTTCACCAATATCGGTCAACCCGATCGTCGCAAGGTCATCAGTCGTTACTACGCGTATCACGGCACATCGCTCGGCGCGCTCAGCATCACGGGCATCCCCGCAATCCGCGAACCATTCGAGCCACTCTTTTCGTGGGCCATCAAAGTGCCGAACACCAGCCAATATCGCTGCGGCCTGTGCGCCGAGCAAAACGCTTGTTCACTCGATTGTGCCGACGAGGTTGAACGCACCATCTTGCGCGAAGGACCAGAAACAATCGCCATGGTTGTCATGGAGCCAGTGCAAAACACCGGTGGCGCATTGGTGCCTCCCCCTGGTTATTGGAAGCGCATTCGCGAGATCTGTGACAAGTACGGAATCTTGCTCGTCTCTGATGAAGTGATTTGTGGCTTTGGACGATTGGGATATTGGTTCGGTTGTGAACGTTTCGAGTATCAACCCGACATGATCACTTTCGCCAAGGGGGTCACGAGTGGTTACGCACCACTTGGCGGGGTCATTGTGAGCGATCGAATGGCTGCACCATTCCTTGAAGGTGAGTCAGCGGTGTTCTTGCACGGTCTCACTTTTGGCGGACATCCCGTGTCGTGCGCCGTCGCCCTTGCCAACATCGAAATCATGGAGTGCGAAGATCTCTTAGGCAATGTGCGCCGCAACGAAGAAATTTTCGACGAGGTCATGGAAGGCCTCCGCGACCTCCCCTTCGTTGGTGATGTTCGTGGTTGTGGCTACTTCAGAGTTGTTGAACTCGTGAAAGACAAAGCAACGAAACAATCGTTCACCGACGATGAGTGCAATTGGTTGTTGCGCGACGAACTATCGCCATATATCTACAACGCCGGACTCATCTGCCGGGCCGACGATCGCGCCGATCCGGTTTTGGTTTTGTCACCCACATTGGTGTGTGGCGAAGAAGAATTACGCTTCATCGGCAAAGTTCTCACCGACGCGCTCAATCAAGCGGCAATAGCTTTCAGCACTCGCTAACTCTCGAGGTTGGCCATGACGTGCTTGATGCGCGTGTAATCTTCGAGCGCGTACATCGACAAGTCTTTGCCGTAACCCGATTGCTTGAATCCACCATGAGGCATTTCGGCAACCATCGGAATGTGAGTGTTGACCCACACACAACCGAAATCAAGACGCTTGGTCATGCGCATAGCGCGACCAAAGTCTTTGGTCCACACGCTTGATGCCAAACCGTAGTCAACACCGTTGGCCCAACGCACCGCTTCATCTTCGCCGTCGAAAGATTGAACCGTGATCACTGGACCAAAGATTTCGGTCTGAACCATTTCATCGGTCTGGCGCAAGTTGCTCACAACTGTTGGTGCAAAGAAATAGCCCGAACCAGATTGACGCGAACCGCCAGCGTTGACTTCGGCATGCGATGGCAAACGATCAAAGAAACCTGAAACTCGTGCCAACTGATTGGCGTTGTTCACTGGTCCAAAGAGCACGTCTTCGTTATCGGGCATTCCACATTGCGTGGCCTTCGCTTGTTCGGTGAGGGCCGCGACGAAGTCTTTGTACACCCCAGCCGAGCACAACACGCGTGTTGCCGCGGTGCAGTCTTGACCGGCATTGAAATACCCAGCCATCGCAATTCCTTCGGCGGCCGCAGCGATATCAGCATCGTCAAACACAATGACCGGCGCCTTACCGCCAAGCTCAAGGTGCACGCGCTTCAAACTCTTTGATGCCGATTCTGCAACTTCCATACCAGCGCGCACCGAACCTGTGACGCTCACTAACGATGGAGTTTGGTGCGACACCATGGCGCGACCAGTATCGCGGTCACCACAAATCACGTTCATGACACCTGCTGGTAAAAACTCGGCACAAATTTCGGCCAACAACGTTGTACTCACTGGCGTGGTATCACTCGGCTTCAGTACAACCGTGTTGCCAGCGGCAATCGCAGGAGCGAATTTCCAAACGGCCATCATCATCGGATAGTTCCATGGCGCAACTTGCGCACAGACACCAATCGGTTCGCGACGAATGTAACTCGTCATGTTGGGTACGTATTCGCCGGCACTCTTGCCTTCTAGGTGTCGAGCAGCAGTCGCGAAGAATCGCACATGGTCAACCATCGGTGGAATTTCTTCCGAGCGGGTCATGCCAATGGGCTTGCCGCAGTTCTCAGATTCAAGAGCAATGAACTCTTCGGCACGAGCCTCAATCGCATCAGCAATGCGGAACAACGCCAGCGAGCGATCTTTCGGTGTCGAGTCACGCCAGCTTTCAAATGCGTCGGCTGCGACTTGCATCGCTTGATCAACGTCGGCAGGTGCCGACAGAGGAGCAGTTGCATACTGCTCCTCTGTGGACGGATTAATAACTGGGATCGTGCGACCGTCGGCCGCGTCGACGTACTTGCCATTGACGAAATTTCGGTAGGTCTTCATGACCCCACTATAAGCGAACGTTAATTAGGTAAATTCAGTCCACCGAATTCAAAAGACGATCAACGCTGTCAAAACTCTTGATTA
>CAMDCI010000131.1 GCA_945889715.1 Bifidobacterium breve
GCGCCTTACCTATCTTGGGGAGATCGCGGGTTATGGGATGAAATGGATTACAGCGGCATTGATGATGTCACGCTCTTTTGGTGGGACCCGACAGCCACGGGAATGGATGAACTGAGCAAAGAAGGCACCGGCATGATGCAATTTGTCGATGGCGGCAAGCGTTATCTGCTCGGTGAGATGCCGACTGAAGACAAAATGTTCGTCGTAGACGGAGCAGTGGCGATGTACGACACTGCTCCAGCGTCAGAAACCCCGCCGTCGTATCCAAGCCCCGCGGGCTGAGTTAGAGACACCAGTTGATTGGTTCTCGACCATTTTCTTTGAGCACAGCGTTCGCTCGAGAAAATGGTCGAGAACCGAAAAACCCGTGACGTACTGATAGTGGTGACGGGTGAGCAGACTCAATCACTACATGACGTTGTTGATTAATGAGTTGTGCTTTCTTGCGCGATGAAGCGCCCCACAAAATGAACACAATTGGTTCGGTTTTATCGTTAAGTTCACGAATGATTTGATCGGTGAATTTTTCCCAGCCGTGACCTTGATGCGAGGCTGCTTGGCCAGAACGCACGGTCAACGTTGTATTGAGAAGTAGCACGCCTTGTTGAGCCCAAGATGTCAGGTCACCGCGACTCGGTATCTCGCAGCCGATATCGGTGTTGAGTTCTTTGTAGATGTTGCGCAATGAAGGTGGTATTCGCGTTCCATCTTGTACCGAGAA
This sequence comes from Bifidobacterium breve, assembly GCA_945889715.1. GTDB lineage: Bacteria > Actinomycetota > Acidimicrobiia > Acidimicrobiales > Ilumatobacteraceae > Casp-actino8. Next base: position 722 of record CAMDCI010000131.1, read on the forward strand.
AGCCAAACCGTGAGCTTGGCTGGGCTCGTGGTATGGATCCTGTCCCAAAATCACAACTTGCGTTTTGGCGAGGGGTGTCAGTTCGAGTGCGTTGAATACATTTTCACTTGAAGGAAATACTTGAAACTGCGATCGTTCTAAAGTGACGAACTCTTGTAATTCATGCCAATAGGGCGACGTGAATTCGTCAGCAAGAACTTGGTTCCAGTCAGTCGTCAGCACTCTCATCATTGTTGTCGGTTGACCCCGAATCTTCGCTATCCGAACGACGATCAAAACCTTCGTCGTCGCACGATGTGGAGACAACTCGCGACTTCTTGATCTTGAGAGCCGACTGACGCTCGTTATTCTTGTTGCTAGGAATGAATTTCACAGTGATTTCATCAGTCTTAGCTTTGCTCTCGGCAACTTTGAACCCAACTGCGGGTCGGGTGCTGAGCAAGACAAGTCCCGAGGATGTCACTCGATAATCAACTTCGCCACCACCGCATGACCAGGTTTTAAGTTCAGGAATTGTCGTGGGTGGGCTGGTGATTGGCGCCGGTGTTGTGGGTGGGCTCGTGATTGGGGGCTGTGTTGTGGGTGGGCTGGTGATTGGGGACGGTGTTGTCGGTGGTGGGGTTGCGACGACTGGGGCTTTGGTTGTGGGTGGTGTTGTCGCCCCTGGTGACGATGCAGGAGGTGTTGTTGAAGGCGGTCGGCTCGTTGTAGGTGCGGGATTGTTGGATGGAGTCGTTGTGATTGACGGGCCTTGCGAGTTAGTTGGCGCTTGAGTATTTGTGGGCGTCGTCGTTATCACGACACTGGTGTTACTTGGCGACGTTGAATTACTCGACGGTTGCGTTGAAGGAGTCCCTACGGGTGGATCGGTAACGATGGGGTCAACCGAAATAGTGCCGTCGATTGTGGTTGTCGTGACCGATAGTTCAACTGTGGTTGCAACTTTGATCGGCGGTGAATCACCCGGTGAAAGTGGAACTGCAATATTTGAGCCGCCGTCACGTCCGTTGGATTTTTGCACCATCGCGACTGCACCAGACACAACCATCACAACTGCTGCGGCACTTACTGCCATCACCCGTCGTTGACGAACACGACGTACTTTGCCGAGTACAACCTTGTGCGCCATCATCGTGTCAGGACTTGAGCCGGCAATTTGGTTGAGGAGCGATGAAATATCAGAATCGTTGAACTCGTCCATCACGTCTCCTCTCGGGCTTCAATATGTGCACGCAGTTTTTGTCGTGCTTGATGTAGGTGAAACTTTACGGCACCTTCAGATACTTCGAGAGCCTCGGCAATTTCGAGCACTGAGAGCTGTTCGACGTAAAACATTGCCGCCGCAGCACGTTGTTGTTTTGGAAGTGTCGCTAGCAATTCGGCAACTTCATCAAAGGGCGGTTGTTCAGAAGTGAGTCTTGTCTCGTGACCCATACGTTCAACTGCTCGATCGCGGCGAACTCGCGAACGATGGCCGTCGCGAACCTTATTGATTGCCACTCGACGAATCCAACCAACGGGATCGTCGTAGGTACTGATTTTGCGCCACTTGAGATGAGCCTTGACAAACGCCTCTTGCACCGCATCGGCTGCCTCTTCGGAATTTCCGCAAATCACCGTGAGTGACCGCACGAGACGCGCGTAGTGAAGATTGAACAAAGTGGTGACGTCGGTGGCTTGGGCCGAGTGGGAGTGTTGAGTGATGTCGTCCACAGTGGTTCCACCCCATCGGGAGGTCCACGACGGAGATACAGAGAAATGAGATCTTCCCTGTTCCCACGATAGAGCGGTTGGAGACGTAGTAAACACTGCCGACGACACGAACCCTTGACACAAATGGTTTGGTAACTCTTCAAGAAATTGTCAGGGCGTGGGTGATTGGGGAATAGCCTGACCTGGTGGCTAGAGATTTGAATCGACATGTCGTCACCGAAATCTGGCAGGGTCAGCCTCGAGTTCGATTGGCGACTTTGCCGACTCATCTTGAACGTGGACCAGTTTTGGCTGGTCAGAGCCAGTTATGGGTCAAGCGGGATGATCTCACGGGTTTGGGCATGGGTGGCAATAAGGCTCGAAAGCTTGAATTCTTATGTGGAGCTGCCGTTGCTGCGGGGGCAAAGTGCCTGATCACTGTCGGGGCTGGGCAATCAAACCACTGCCGTATGACTGCGGCTGCTGGAGCCTTGCTCGGCCTTGAAGTTCATCTGGTGCTTGCCGGAGATCGGCCCAAAGTACTTGAAGGTAATCAGTTGCTGTCGGATCGGTTTGGCGCGCATCAACACTTCACTGGCGCTGGACCGGCCGAATGGGGACTATTAGAAATCGCTCGCGAAGATTTGACTGAAGAGTTGCAGGCACAAGGTGTGAAGCCGTACTCAATTCCGATCGGCGGATCAACCGCAGTTGGTGCACTTGGATACATCGTTGCCTATCAAGAAATAGTTGAACAGGCAGTAGCAAAAAATCTCTCACCGAAGTCAATTGTGTTCACATCATCGAGTGGTGGGACTCACGCAGGTCTTGTGGCTGGGCGAGCACATTTGCGGGCGCTCGGGCAGACCAAAGTTTTGCCAAATCTGTTGGCCATTGGTGTCGCCAAAGGTGTCGTTGCTGGATACCCATCAGTCAAAGAGCTTGCCCAAGAAGCACTCACAATCGCTGGCTTGCCTGGCGAAGTAGTAGATGAAGATGTTGAAGTTGATGCGCGTTGGCTTGGCGAAGATTACGCAATTCCAACTGATGCCTCGCGAGCGGCAATTACCTGGGCAGCCCACAACGGCGCTTGGGTGCTTGACGATGTGTACACCGCTAAAGGAATGGCCGGTCTTTTAGGAAATGCGACTCAAGGGCGCTGGGCAAGTGGCGAAGATGTGATTTTTATTCATACAGGTGGTTCACCGGAGGTTTTTGTACGTCATGACTGATGAAAATGTTTCTCGTTCACCGCGAACAGTTGCTGTGACTGCTGGTCGTCCACAAAACGATAACGATCCGCTCAATGCATCCATTGTGATGGCTTCAAATTTTCAAGAAAGCGGTGATTACGCGCGAACACACGGAACGTCAACTTGGGCGGCTCTTGAAACAGCGGTTGGTGCATTAGAAGGCGGTCAATGTTTGTCGTTTGCGACAGGAATGGCCGCGGCCTCAGCAATTTTGTTTGCGTTGCACCCAAGTGTTGTCGTCTTGCCCAGTGTGAGTTACTTGGGAGTTCGTGCGTTACTAGGTGACATGCAAGACCATGGTCATGTTCGAGTGGTCTCGGTTGACATTGTTGACACCAAAGCCGTCATGCATTCTGTAGAGACTGCAGTCTCTGAAGTTGGCGCTGATCAGGTGGTGCTATGGATTGAGACGCCCACTAATCCAACTCTCGATGAAGCTGAACTTGAAAAACTGTGTCGTGCTGCAAACGCAATCAATGTGCGGTCTGTGGTTGATTCAACATTTGCTTCGCCGATGGGTCAGCAGCCTCTCAAATTTGACGCTTCGGTTGTGATGCATTCAGGAACGAAGTTCATCGGTGGGCACAGCGACTTGATGATTGGCTTGGCACTGACCAACCAGCCAGAAATTTTTGAGAAGTTGAGTCGGGCACGAGTTGTCCAGGGGGCAACGCCGGGAGCGCTCGAAGCCTTTTTGGCTTTACGTGGTCTACGAACCTTGCCACTGCGCTACGAAGCCGCGACTAAAAATGCCGATGAAATTTGTCGTCGACTGAAGGCGCATACGTCAATTGAGTGGGCCAAGAATGTTGGGCCAATGCTGAGTTATATCGTTAAAGGTGGAGCCGAGGCGGCTGACAAGGTGTGTGTATCGGCATCGATGATTATCATTGCCACCAGTTTGGGCGGTGTTGAGACCACTATGGAGCGCCGCCAAAAGTATGCGGGTGACGCCCATGTCAACCCAGGTCTGATCCGTATGAGTGTGGGTATTGAAGATATTGAAGACATCTGGTCCGACCTTGAGCAAGCATTAGCGTCATGAATATGAGCGATCAAATCCTTGACGTCAATCTTTTGGCTTTTGAAAAAGGGTCTGAAGCAACTCGTCGAGCCGTTGTTGATGGCGTGCGTCGAAGCTTGGCAACCGGGTTCGTTTATACAAGCACCGATATCTCCGAAGACTTGCTTGATAGTGCGTACGGCATGCTTGTTGAGTTTTTTTCCAAAGATCAAGAGACCAAGACCAGTTGTATTGCGCCAGGTGCTCATGGCCAAACTGGTTACACAGGTTTGCTCGTTGAGACCGCGGCATCAAGCGATAAGCCCGACTGGAAAGAGATGCTCAATTGGGCGTCGCCGATTGCGCCGGGTCATCCATTGAAGCGAAATTTCCCTGGTTCATACCCCGATCAACTATTGCCCGATGCGGTCGTTCCCGGAATTTCACAAGTGCTGTATGCGTTTCATGATGCGATCGCCGAAATTCAAAAGCGCTTTTTACGCATCATTGCTTTAGGCATCGGTTGTCACGAATCATTTTTTGACGACATGGTGACCGATGGGCCAACGCTCACTCGAGCAATTCGTTATCCATCAATGAAGGGTGCGCCGCAAGGTGGACACATTTGGGCGGGTGCGCACGGTGATATCAATTTGATTACCGCACTTCCTCGTGCCACTGCTCCAGGACTTCAAGTAGAAGTTGATGGTGAATGGGTTGATGCGATTCCGCCTGACGGAAAAATGATCATCAACACTGG
>CAMDCI010000132.1 GCA_945889715.1 Bifidobacterium breve
GTTGATTCAGCAAAGAAGACGATTAACTTGCTCAACCCTGACGTCAAAGTCATTACCTATGACACGCGACTTGCCGCCGAAAATATCATGGATATCATCGCGGGTTACGACGTCATTGTTGACGGTGCCGACAACTTTCCATCGCGTTATTTGCTGAATGATGCAAGCGTGAAACTGGGTATCCCAGTGGTGCATGGTTCGATCTTCCGTTTTGAAGGAATGGTCTCGGTGTTCCATCCCAAAGAGGGTCCGACCTATCGTGACATGGTGCCAGAACCACCGCCGGCAGAACTTGCTCCTTCGTGTGCCGAAGCTGGCGTTCTTGGTGTGTTGCCCGGAATCATTGGTTCGATTCAGGCCCTTGAAGTCATCAAGATCTTGCTCAATCTTGGCGAAGGATTGGTTGGACGCATCTTGGCCGTTGATACAACCGAAATGTCATTTCGAACTTTCAAGTTGCAACCCGATCCGACGAACCCAGTGACTTGGGCAAATCGCGACAAGATTCAAGTGCTCGACCTCGACGGTCTATGCGCTCCTGGAATGAGTCACTGAACTAGTTGCTCAGTATTCAGGGTTTCGCGTTCTTGGATCACGACGCCAGCCAGAACTAGTGACATGCCGAATAGATCGAGTGCGTTCGGTCGTTGATCAAGAGCAATAAATGCGACAACTGTGGCGGTGACTGGCAAGAGCGCGAGGAGCACGCTGAACCTGCGAATCGGAATTCGTCGCAAGATTGATTGGTCGATGCCATAACCAACTGCGTTTGACAGCACTCCGACAAACATGCACGCAATAATCAAGTGTGGAGCGCTCCATACGGGTCCGCTTGTCGGTGCTCCGATAGGAGTAATGACAACTGCGCCGATCAAGAGACCTAATCCGAGCCCCGAAACACCGCGATTTTGTTGGGCGACGCGCGACCCGACGACGATGTATGTGGCCCACATGGCTGAAGCCAAGAAGATGAAAAGCAAGCCCAATGGCTCGTCGCTAAGTTCGACGCCTGACAACACGGCTACGCCGATGGCGGCGCAACCAAGTGACAGGGCATTGCGTCGCGATTGCGTGCGCACTGCAGCGACCAAGATGGGACCGATGAATTCAATGGCGACGCCTTTGCCCATCGGTAGCCGGTCGATCGCTAAGTAGAAAAAAGTGTTCATGAGTGCCGTTGCGACTCCGAACACTGTCATCGCGATGAAATCTTGGCGCGTCCACTTTTGGCGATGATTGCGATGAAAAAGTCGGCGACTCGAAAAGATGATGAGAGCGATCGAGGCACCGATGACACGAAGCCATGCGACCGTGGCTGGGTTGACCTGATCAAACAGGTCGATGGCAATAACAGCGCCGATGTATTGCGCTGTTGCACTCAACACAAATAACGCTTCAGGTGAAGCGGTGTTGAAAAAGCGTCCGACCGAGTTGTCAGGACCTTGCGGAGCGAGTGCTGAGTTCAGTCGAAAAGTTCGGGGTCGGTGCGACAAATCTCTTGCCACAACGGCTGGAACTGAAACCAGCCAGCCAATGAATGGCCGGTCTGCTCGCGGGTGTACTGCGCGTACTCGTGCTTGATGAGTTTGGGGGTTCCGGCCGCCATCGCAAGCAGTTGCGCCTGACATGAGCGGTCCATTGACAAGAACCAAAAGGCGGCTTCTTCAACAGTTGCGCCAACCGTGAACAAACCGTGATTCTGATGAATCGCAGCCTTGCCCTTCGGGAATTTCGAAGCAAGTTCTTTGCCCGCTTCGATGTCGAAGACAACTGCTCCACCTTGTTCGGAGATCACGGTGTGATCGTCGTAGAAGATGCAGGCATCTTGGGTGATGGGATCAAGCGGAATGCCCAATGAGCTAAAGGCTTTGCCGTGCACGGAGTGTGCGTGGGCTGCAGCAATCACATCGGGTCGGGCCTGATGCACTGCGGAGTGAATGACAAATGCGGCACGATTCACGGGCATGGTGCCATGCACGACTTCACCATGATGGTTGACTAACAACAAGTCGCTGACGCGCATGTGGCGAAAGCTCAAACCAAACGGGTTCACCCAAAAGTGATCAGTGAGTTCGGGGTCACGAACAGTGATGTGTCCAGCCACGCCTTCACCAAAACCCATGCGCCCAAAAATACGTAGGGCACCAGCGAGGCGCGACTTGCGATAGGCGCGCTCTTCTTCGACATTGTTGAAGGTTGGCATTGCGAGCAGATCGGCGTTGCCGCCCAGGGCTGCTTCTCGCAAATTCGGTGAATCATTGGTGGTAGTCACAGTATTTAGGTTAGACGCTGTCACTGTCGGAGCCGATCAGCCGGGAACAAGAACTCCACTAATGACATGAATGGTGCCGTTGGTGGCCGGTACATCTCCGGCAACAATTTCGATGTCATTGACATAGGTTTTGTCGCCCTTTTTGGTGATCGTCAGGGTGTTGCCTTGAAGGGTTGTGAGAACCGTTCCATCAGGCATGTCCGCAAGTGTGAGGTTTTGACCAGCGACGACGTGAAAGGTGAGGACGGCGGCCAAAAGGCTTGGGTCGGCAAAAACTGCGTCCATCGTCGCGGCGGGAACAGTTTGGAACGCATCATCGGTTGGTGCGAAGACGGTGAATGGGCCTGGGGCACGAAGTGCCTGCACGAGTCCAGCGTCGACGAGCAAACCAGCCAGAGTGGTGAATGCGCCTGCTGTCAGTGCTTCTCCGACGATGTCGCCCAATGGGGACTGATAAGGAGGCAGTGTTGAAGCAATCGTGGTTGTGGTTTGACCTGGTAATGCAACAGTTGTCGTCGCTGCAACATCGGTCGCGTCTGAGCTACACGCAGTCATCGCAACGCCGAGCGCTACGGCCACCGTGGCGGCGAGGGCCTTGGCTGCAATTGGGCGGGTTGATCGCTTCTGAGGAGTTGTTGTGTGGATGTTGAGTTCGCAGGTCACGCTTTGAAACTAAAGCGCGACGCCTTCTGATGATCAGGGACGAAAGTCCCCATGGTGGTGCCCCAAGTCCCTAGGTTGAAATTGTGTGACTGTCACAATGAAGTCATGAATCTCGAGGCAACTCATGAATCTTGAGGTCATGCCCGCGAATACGCCTCCAACTGCATCGCACTATGCCCATGCAGTTGTGACGACATATCCGCAGCGGATGTTGCATACATCAGGAATTGCTCCGATCAATGCAGAGGGAATGGTTCCTGACGGAATTGAAGATCAATCAAGGGTCGTGTGGACAAATCTTTTGGAGATCCTTGCAGAATCGGAGATGGACATCACTGACGTCGTTTCTGTGACGACCTATGTGGTTGTCGGACAGCCAATTGGAGCGGTGCTGGTCGCTCGTGACCGAGCGCTGAAGGGCCATCGCGCCGCGAGCACGGTGGTGATGGTCTCTGAATTGATTCGACCCGAGTGGCTGATTGAAATTGCGCTTGTTGCCGCAAAATAGATCAAAAGTGACCGATTTCTGACGGTGTGACTGGTGCGAAATGGCTGACAGGGTCTGAAACGGCGTACGATCGTGACCGATGAGTGACGACCTACGCAACGATTCTGGTATTGAAATTAAGCCGCTGTATTCGGCAGCCGACCTCGATGGTTGGGACCCAGCCGCCAAGCTCGGAGCCCCTGGCGAGCAGCCCTACACCCGTGGTGTGTATCCGACGATGTACCGCGGCAAGTTGTGGACCATGCGTCAGTACGCCGGCTTTGGTACTCCCGAATCAACGAATGAACGATTCAAGTTCTTGCTCGGTGCAGGACAGACCGGTTTGTCATGTGCCTTCGACCTTCCGACACAAATGGGTTACGACTCTGATCATCCCCGTGCCGAAGGTGAAGTGGGCAAAGTCGGGGTAGCCATCGACTCAATGGCCGACATGCGTCTGTTGTTGAAAGATCTGCCGCTTGACAAAGTCACAACGTCGATGACGATCAACTCAACTGGTGCGATCTTGTTGTTGATGTACGAATTGGTCGCTGAAGAACAAGGCGTCCCATCGTCCGCAATTAGCGGCACGATTCAAAATGACTTGCTCAAGGAATACATCGCTCGCGGAACCTACGTGTATCCGCCCCGTCAGAGCATGCGAATCATTACTGACATCTTCGAATACTGCGCCAAGCATGTACCGAAGTGGAATACCATTTCAATCTCGGGATATCACATTCGTGAAGCCGGCTCGACTGCCGTTCAAGAAATCGCATTCACAATTGCCAATGGCATCGCCTATGTTGATGCAGCAATCGCCGCAGGTCTTGATGTTGATGATTTTGCTCCGCGTTTGTCGTTCTTCTGGAACGCCCACAACAACTTCTTTGAAGAAGTTGCCAAATATCGCGCGGCTCGTCGCATCTGGTTCAACATTATGAACGATCGCTTCAAGGCCAAGAAAGAATCCAGCAAGTTGTTGCGTTTCCACACGCAAACTGGTGGAAGCACTTTGACTGCTCAGCAGCCTGAGAACAACATTGTTCGCGTGGCACTGCAGTCAATGGCTGCGGTCATGGGTGGAACCCAAAGTTTGCACACCAACGGTTTTGACGAAGCGCTCAGCTTGCCGACCGAACGTGCTGCTCGCATCGCTCTTCGTACCCAGCAGATCATCGGTTACGAAAGTGGCATCGTTGATACTCCTGACCCATTGGCCGGCAGTTACTTTGTTGAAACTTTGACCGATGAGATTGAACGTTTGGCCCTTGAGTACATCGCTCATATCGATGAACTCGGTGGGGCAGTGGCAGCAATTGAAGCGGGCTACCAGATGGACGAAATCGAAAATGCCGCGTACGAATATGCCAAGTCAATTGACAATGACGAACGCGTCATTGTTGGCTTGAACAAGTTCGCAGTGAATGACGATCCTGAGCCCGAAGTATTCCCGATCAACCCTGAACTTGAACGCGGCCAAAAGGCTCGTCTTGGTGAATACAAGGCCGCTCGCGACCAGGCAAAGGTTCAAGCCGCTCTTGCCGCACTCGTTGAGGCGGCCAAAGGAACTGACAATGTTTTGTACCCGATGAAAGAAGCATTGCGTGTCGATGCAACTTTGGGTGAGATCAGCGATGCATTGCGCGGCGTGTTCGGCGTGTACCAACCGTAGTTGTCTGTAACGACTACTAGTCGTTGAGATAGTTAATTGATGGTTGTGGGCGCTCTGGTGCTTCAATAGTGCTTGTTGCCCAACCTAGATACATGATGCAGACGACAGCAGTGTCTGGTTCGAAACCGCAGAATTCTGCAACAGGTTCATTGGCGCCTTTGGGACAAGAACCCCAATAGGTGGCGAGTCCTCGTGATGTTGCACCGAGCATGAAATTTTGTACGGCTGCAGCAGTCGCATCTCGATTTTCTGCAGTGCGAAGTTCGCTATCGCCGACTGCGCTGCCAAAAACCATGACGACTGGAGTGCGGGCGTA
>CAMDCI010000133.1 GCA_945889715.1 Bifidobacterium breve
TTTGGTTTCACCATTTTCAACGACACTGTTGTTGTGACCAAGGATGCCTTGAAGAACAACCGTGCCGAAATCGTGAAGTGGTTGCGAGCAAGCCGCATGGGTTGGGTAGAAAACTTCAAGGACACCGCGAAGTATCCACCCGAGTTCGCCGAGACCTACTTCAAGGGCACTGGACGCACTATCGATAATGAGATCTTCTTCAATGCTGCTCAAAAGCCGCTCATTGAAGCTGACGGAGGCATTTTCTCAATGTCTGAAGAAGCAATTGAAGCCAACTTGGCAGCTCTTGCCGAAATCGGTGTCAAGGGAACTCGCGACATGTTCGATACAACTCTTCTCGAGGAAATCTGAGTTTGTCAACATTGCAAGAAGTAGCCGGTGGTGCGCTCCGCGTTCAAAACGTGGAGCGCACCTTCGCGCTCAAAGACGATGTGGTTCGGGCACTTGACAAAGTGTCTTTAGAAGTTCCGGTTGGATCATTCATTTCATTAATTGGTCCTTCGGGTTGTGGAAAGTCAACGCTGCTACGCCTGCTTGCTGGTCTTGAATCCCCTGATGCGGGATCGCTTTTGATTGGTGACAAGACACCAAATGAAATGCGCACTGCAGGCCGCTTGGGTGTGGCATTTCAAGATCCGGCGCTGATGCCGTGGCGATCAGTATGGAAGAACATCACGTTGCCGTTGCAAGTGATGGGAAAGCCAGTCAAAGATTTTAAAACAGTGATTGAAGAACTGATTTCTTTAGTTGGTCTTCAGGGTTTTGAACATGCATTGCCGTCGCAGTTGTCTGGTGGAATGCGTCAGCGCGTCGCAATCGCCCGAGCACTCGTCACCGAACCCGAAGTTCTGCTGCTCGACGAGCCATTCGGGGCGCTTGATGAAATTCTTCGCAGAACAATGAATCTTGAATTGCAGCGAATTTGGTCGGCTCGTCGTCCAACGACGATTTTGGTAACGCACTCGATTGAAGAAGCTATTTTTCTTGCTGACAAAGTAGCGGTCATGTCGGCGCGGCCCGGTCGTATCATCGAAATTGTGGATGTGCCATTCGAACGGCCTCGGGTTCCCGAGATCATGCGTAGTTCTGAATTCCATCATTTGGCTGATCGCTTGTCTGAATTGCTGTTCGCTGGTGGCGGACACTGAAAACTGTTGTCCAGATGAAGAACTTCAGTCGTTTCGCTCGTGGCACTGGCGTTGTGCTGATTGTCCTGGCTATCTGGGAAATTTTGGGACGGCTTGAACTCGTTGGCCAAGGCGCATTGCCAGCCCCAACACAAATTTTGGCTCAGTTGTGGAAAGACCGTTCTGACTATCCGCCGCACCTCTCAGTCACTCTGAAGTCTGCGGGCACTGGTTTTGTGATCGGCAACATCATCGCGATCATCGCTGGTGCGATTGCGGCACGATTTCGAATTGCCGAAACATTGTTACGCGGACTTGGGATGTCGTTGTTCGCAGTGCCCTTGATTGCAATCGTCCCGGTGTTGCTACTGGCATTCACGGGTACGACACCGCGAATTATTTTGGCTGCCATGGCCGTGTATTTCCCGACCTATATCGCAACGATGAATGGAATGCGCAATGTCGATGAGCGCCTCGTTGATGTAGTCATGGTCGCTGGTGGCTCGACCACCGATGTCTTGCGCTGGATTCGAGTGCGCAGTGCATTGCCCTACATCGTGAGTGCATTCAGAGTCGCTGCACCAGCAGCTTTGCTCGGAACTTTGCTCGCCGAGTTTGGTGGCGGAACTCGTTGGGGTCTCGGAACATATCTGCTCGGTTCATTGGGTCAGGCGAATCCATCGCGACTATGGAGCATTGGTTTAGTTGCAACTGCGGTCGCTGCTTCGGCGTACATGTTGTTTGCCTTCATCGGCGCCCGCCTCACGCAGTCATCAATGTCGGCCACGGTCCAAACATCTTTGCCGATGGGTGGAGCAACTGGTCCTTGGTGGAAGCGATTAGGCGGGGGAGTCATATCGGCCGGAGTTGTCTTAGGTCTTTGGGCGTTGGTGCTGAGTATTTTGGATATGTCGCCCGTAGTCGCCAAGTCGCCGTTTGCAATCGTGAGATATCTCACAACCGACCCTCGCGCTTCAGTTTCACGCTCACGGTTATTTGATGCATACAGTGAAACCCTGCCGTTGGCTTTGATCGGTTTGCTGTGTGGGCTCGCTGCGGCTTTGTTGCTCGCAGTGATCTTGAGTTTGCGACCTGCACTCGGTCGAGCAGTATTGCCATTTGCTTTGGTTTCGCAAACAATGCCGCTGCCAGCTTTAACACCGTTGATTGTTTTGGTTTTTGGTCGAAGTATTTTGGCAACAGTGGTGGTGTGTGTTTCGGTGACATTTTTCCCGTCATTTGTGACAATTTTACAAGCGCTTGCGACAACGTCTCCCGCAGCCATTGATGTTGTGCGCGTCAGCGGCGGTGGACGTTTGAAGTCTCTGCGATTTGTCGGTTTACCTGGTGCGGTTCCAGCAATGGTGACAGCGGCGCGATTGGCCGCGCCACGTGCATTGCTTGGTGTGATGATCGCCGAGTATTTGGCGACGGGTGACGGGCTCGGAAACTTGTTGAACGAGTCGCGTGGACGCCTTGATTACGGAATGATTTGGACAGTCGCGACAACGTCGGTGTTAGTTGCGGTGTTGATCACACAGTTGTTCGGACTCGCCGAAAAACTCACCCGTCAATAGTTCTGTCCCTACGAGAAGTTGAGCAGCATTCGTAAAGCGCGACGAGTTTGAAAACGCGACTCGCAATCAATAACACCGAGTGGATGTACGAGTCGTCGTTTACTGATTGAACGCAACTGTTCGCATTGGGCATAGCTGATTTCTGAAATGCCCGAGTCGACACCGGGTTCAACTTCTACATGAAAGTTCAATCCACGTTGTTTTGTGGTGAATGGCACGACGAAAACATTGCTCAGAAAGTCAGCGAAACCATCGGTTGGTCCGACAACAAGTGCTGGCCGTTTGTGGCCAGGTTCTGCCGGAAAGTTGGGTCCGAAGTCAACAAGCCAAATGCTGTCCACCAGATCCATCAATTGATCCCATCGGCAACTTCGGTCAGCGAAGATTCGCGTAAGTAATCAGCCCACGCTTGCGGGTCGGCGCGCAAACTCTGCATCTGTGACTTTGCTTCGGCAACGAATAGCTGTTGCTCTAAGGCGGCGGTGGCTTGACGTAGGACTTCCATCAGCGACAGGTCAGCGCTTTGGCTCAGATCAAGAAGACGGCGGTGGGTGTCGCGGTCGACGCGAATTGTTGTTGAGTCAGTCATCAACATGAGATTAGACCCCTGGACTGGCTGTGTCTACAAATTGTAGACACAAAATGTGAGTGATTTTCATGCCGGCAGTGAGGCTTCAAGATCGCAGTCAGCGGTGGTTGAACACGGAAATACTTTCTGACACGCCATCAGAAAAAATGTGCCCAACGCCTAAGGTGTACCAATGACTCGGGGGATGTTCACGGTTCCGCAAGGACGCCGTATCTATGGAATGCAGTTACCCATCCAGGCTCAAAGCGCGTACTTCGTGGCCGACTGGGAACGAACCGCCGGACCCAAAGAACTAGGTCGACTGGCGAGGGCCTGCGACGACAGCGGGTATGCCTACGTGGGCGTGTGTGATCACGTGGCACTGCCTGACTCGGTTGTTGGCGGTATGGGCACCCACTGGGCCGACCCGATTGCCACGCTTGGCTGGATTGCGGGCATGACATCCAAAGTTGGATTGCTCACCCATGTGTATGTGTTGCCGTATCGCAGTCCGCGAATGGCAGCCAAACAATTCGCAACTCTCGATCACCTCAGTGATGGTCGCGCGCTCATCGGTATTGGTGCCGGTCACGCGCAAGCCGAGTTTGAATTACTTGGCGTCGATTTCCATAGTCGCGGCAAAGCGCTGGATACCGGAGTTCCTGAACTCGCGAAGTTGCTCGAGAATGAATTCGTTGACGGATTCGGAGCACGTCCGCTACCGACGCAGTCGCCACGTCCACCTATTTGGGTCGCAGGTTCAAGCCCGGCCGCTATCAAGCGTGCGGCCCGTATTGGTGACGGCTGGTTGCCGCAAGGACCATCAGATGCATCAATGGTGAATATGTTGAATGACGAGCGCGCTCGGGTGGGTCGTGCCGCGTCAGCCAATGACGGATTCATGATCGGCCACATCACGCCGTTCTTGTACGTCGGCAAACCATCGTTTGATGTCGGTGAAGCAACACTCAGTGGCTCGGCGCAATCGATCGCCGAAAGAATTCTTGAAGGAACTGCAGTTGGAGTGAATCAACTCCAAGTTCGTTTCAAAGCCCAAAGTTGCGATGAACTCTGCGATCAAATCGCCGCATTCGCCAGCGAAGTCGCACCACTAGTTACAAATATCTAAATCATTACCAGTCACATATAACGGAGCAATCATGCTGTCAAATCTCGACGACTTCCCAATCCATCAAACATCTGAACCGATGCGCCATGTCGCAACGAGTGATCGCAACTTTTACGATCGCTATTACTTCAACGGTTTCAATCACGACGGAACAGTGATGTTCGTATGTGGTCTCGGTGTTTATCCCAACCTTGGCGTGATTGATGCGTACCTCTTGGTCTTCCATGAAGGTCAACAGCAAGTTGTTCGTGCGTCGGGTGCGCTGGACAACGCCAACCGCATGAATCCTGGGGTTGGCCCCATCAGCATTGAAGTCATTGAGCCTTTGCAGAAGTTGCGCGTGCGTTGTGACGACAACGAATGGGGTATCACGATCGATGCCACCTGGACTGGTGCAATGCCAGCTTTTGAAGAGCCGCGTCACTACATCCGTGAAAACGGTCGCGTGATTTTTGATACCTGCCGTCTCGCACAAACTGGTGGTTGGGACGGAACCTTGACTGCAGGTGGACACACCTTTGCAATTGATTCAAAGACATGGTGGGGAACCCGCGATCGTTCTTGGGGTGTGCGCCCGATTGGCGAAAGCGAACCGGCTGGAATTCGCGCCAGCAATCCGTTTAGTTGGTTCTGGATTTACACGCCAATTCGTTTTGCCGATCATTCGCTGATGATCATCATGCAAGAAAATCCCGATGGCAGCCGCGTGATGGAAGAAGCAACGCGTATTTGGCCTGACGGTCGTATTGAACACCTCGGTCGCCCCGAACACGATCTTGAATATCGCGAAGGTTCACGTTTCTCAACCGGTGGTGTGATTCGTGTTGTCGCCGATGACGGCCACGTCACAACTCTTGATATTGAACCGTTGTTGCCAGTGCACATCGGTATCGGAACTGGTTATGGCTATGACGCCGATTGGCGCCACGGAAT
>CAMDCI010000134.1 GCA_945889715.1 Bifidobacterium breve
TGAAACGCAGGTTCTCTAAAAGTTCAACACCGGGAGCAAGTTCGGCCAAACGTGCAGCCACCGGGAGCATTGAATACTTGTCTTCAACCTTGCCTTTGGGTCGGCCCAAATGGCTTGCGCAAACAACTTTGGCTCCGCGCTCGGTCAACCAATTGATCGTCGGAAGCGCCGCGCGAATACGAAAATCATCAGTGATTGTTTGAGTTCCGTCCGATGCGGTTTCCATCGGTACGTTGAAGTCGGTGCGAACGAGAACTCGCTTACCGTCGACATCGCCGAGGTCTTCAAGAGTGGGAATACTTTTACTCATCGGCAACGCTTATGAGCGACGAGCCTTCTTGGGAACCTTGGATCCAGCGAACAACGTCATCTGGACGAGGCGATTGCTGTAGCCCCATTCGTTGTCGTACCATGACAAAACTTTGACCATCTTGCCCAGACTCATGGTCAGACCAGCATCAAAGATGCTGCTGTGAGGATCGCCAACAATGTCGCTCGAGACGATCGGATCTTCGGTATAACGAAGAACACCCTTCAAAGGCCCAGAAGCGGCAGCCTTCTTAAATGCAGCATTGATTTCTTCAACTGTGGCTGCCTTCTTTAAGTTGGCTGTGAAGTCAACGATCGATCCAGTCGGAACCGGGACACGCAACGATGTTCCGTCAAGCTTGCCCTTCATGCTCTCGAGCACCAGGCTCGTCGCGCGAGCAGCACCGGTATTTGTCGGCACAATATTTATTGCGGCGCCACGCGCACGACGAAGGTCGCTGTGCGGGCCATCTACTAGCGACTGATCGCCGGTGTAGGCGTGAACTGTTTGCATGAGACCCTGCTCAACACCGAAAGCATCATCCAAAACTTTGACAATCGGAACAAAACAGTTCGTGGTGCACGAAGCGTTCGAGATGACCTTCTGCGTTTTAAAATCGAAGTCTTTGTGATTGACACCGTAAACAAATGTTGCGTCTGCGCCATCGCACGGAGCCGAAACGATGACGAGCGGCGCTCCACCTTCAAGGTGAGCAGCAGCAGCATCGCGCTTGGTAAAGAATCCGGTGCTCTCAATAACTACATCAACGCCCAATTCTCCCCATGGAAGATTCTTCGGATCACGCTCACTGAGTACCTTGATCTCGACACCGTCGACGCTGATGCCATTCTTCGAGACTTTGATGTCGTTGGGAAGTTGTCGCATCACCGAGTCGTACTTCAAGAGATGAGCCATCGTCTTGACCGATCCGAGGTCGTTCACTGCCACAATCTCGATGTCGGCTCCTTGAGCCTGAACCGCTCGGAAGAAGTTACGACCAATTCGGCCAAATCCATTAATACCAACTCGCACAGTCATAACGGTCCTTTCGATATACGACATGATCTACTCACCAATGTCCAACAGACGTCTAAAACCTAGTCTGCGGGGTACCCACCCAAAGGATTTCTCCCAATCTCACGACGTGGCAAATGACAAAAGACCTCAACCGAGGTCGTGTCTTAGCGGGCAATATCTCGGTGAGAGACCCGAATTGGTTGACCGGTATCGCGCAGGCGACTCCCGATTTCCTCGGCCACTGCTACCGAACGGTGGTGACCACCAGTACATCCGATGGCAATCGTCAGGTAACTCTTGCCTTCGGCTGCGTAATGAGGCAGTACCGTTTCAAGGAGCCCCACGAGACCCTGAATAAAGACAGAACACTCGACGCGATCTAAAACGAAATCACGAACCGCTGAATCGAGACCGGTCAGTGAACGCAGGCCTTCTTCCCAATGTGGATTCGGCAAGAAACGAACATCCATCACGATGTCAGCATCGAGTGGCAGACCATGCTTAAAACCAAAGGACTCCACCGACACTTGCAAGCGTTCAAGGGCCGAAACTTCAAACGCGCCGACCAATTTTGTTTTCAATTGGTGAACGTTCAGTTCTGTTGTATCGATCACTAGGTCGCAATCGCCCTTCATTGGTTCTAACAAGTGACGTTCCAACTGAATTGCTTCCAGTAACCCATCAGTTTCGGAGTCAAGTGGATGCCGCCGACGAGAAGATTCATAACGCTTAATGAGTTCGGCATCTGTCGCATCCAAATAGACCACGCGAACTTGATGACCACTCGCGCGCATCGCCGCGACTTTGGGCATGAGTTCAAGGTGTTGACGACCGGCAACAAGTGCTAAGCGATCAATCTCAGAGCCAGGAACACTTGCTAGGTCTACGATTGTGTCAACCAACGAAGTTGGCAGGTTGTCAACGACATACCAACCAAGATCTTCGAGAACAGCCGCGGTTGCAGAACGACCTGCTCCCGAAAGCCCAGTGATCACCAAAATGTCGGCCACGTCTACAAACTACCGATCAACTGTGCTCTCTCAGAGAGCATTTGCGATATTGGCTCCAGATCGAAACTTAGATCTTGATTGGGTCGGAGACTTCGAATCAGATGATGAGCGCCCGCATCAAAATAGCCCTGCAAGTCATTGTTCTGATCCTTCGGGGTGAGGAGAACGCTGATTTCATGATTGGTCCCCAAGAAATGGCTTGCCTTATTGATGAATTCAGATAGCGGTCCAAAACCGCTCCAACCATCGGCATATTTAATCGCTAAAGGAATCGTCACTTTTTCTCCTGACCCGCCAACCCAGATCAAAATATTGGTGCCGCACTCTGCGTTCATTCTCGATACCTCTTCACGGAGGAAAGTCAGCCTTCTAGAAAAAAGCTTCATCCGTGTCCCTACGTCCTTGGGGGCATCGGTGAGGTTGTCATCGTGGACGAACCCGCCTGAACCGACTCCGAGAATAAACGTCCCATTTCCGAGAAGGCCAATTGTCGCCGCAGACCGAGCCAATACTGCTGGCTCGCGAATCGACAAAGGCGACACCAAAACGCCCAGCAACTGATCACGACCACGAAACAAGGCGGCTAATGAACCAAGAAGAGTCCACGTATCCCAAGAAACATCTTTTTCTTGACCAGTGAAGGGGACAAGATGGTCCCACAGAAATACTGAATCAACTCCGAGGCTCAAGGCTTCTCCAACGACATTGAGATAAGCCGACGGAGGAACAACATGCGTCTGGAGTTGAACTCCGATCTTCAGCGAGCGTTGCTTAGACATCTAATTTCACTGCACGTAAGTACAGCAGACGCGGAATTGTTGAAGCATCCTCGTATTCGGCCGCTCTGGCAAGAAATCCAGGAGGCGGCGCAGGCTCAAGCATTCGCTGAATGTACAGACCGTTGGTGATCAACGCGTTGATGTACCTACTCAAAGGGCGGTGAATGAAAGGAATAAAAATGTCCTTTTCAACTTCTTCATTTGATTCTTGCTCGATCAAATACGCTCCGATCCGCCAGTACTGCTCGGGTGGATCAAGTATTTGGTCATCAATCCACCCGCTACCAGGGGTTTGCAACAATGGATGGTTCAGAAAAAAACAAAACCTGCCGCCAGGCTTCAAGACTCGAGCAACTTCGGCGATCGCCGTATCGACATCTTGAATATGTTCAAAAACTAGACATGCGACGACCGCATCGAAAGTCTCATCAAAAAATGGAAGGCCATCGGCACCAGCTTTGCTGACGTGAAGTCCCCCTCCACGTTGAGCGGCGACGGTCACTTGATTCCAAGTTGGATCCACGCCTGCCACAAAACTTGCGCCGAGTTTCTTAACCAGTCGAGAGACTTGACCATCTCCACAACCAACATCTAAAACCTGATTCATACCCTGCAGTTCTTCGGCTGCTAACGGCAAGATTTGTTCTTCATATTCAGCGTCAGCACCATCGGTAAAGCCGTCAATCCACCATTGAGCGTTGTCTTCCCACAAAGTATTTTCATGTGCACTGGAAGACGCTTCATTGTTCACACTGCGAGGATACGGCACGACTACCCTTTGCCTGTGACCACGAATCGAAAAACCGCAGTCAAATTTTCTGTATGGCCCTCCCCTGAAAGGTCTTGGAGTGATGTCCGCAACCTTGCACTGTACGCAGACTCAAACGGCTGGTATTCGTTGTGGTACGCCGATCACTTCATGCCCAATGACGAATCAGCAACCACTAAGGATGGCGATGTCTTTGAATGCTGGAGCATGATCTCAGCGATTGCGGCCATTACTCAAGATCTCCGAATTGGTTCGCTCGTTTCGCCCACCACTTTTCGTCATCCGACTGTTCTCGCCAATATCGCGGCAACAATCGACCAAATTTCGAACGGTCGCCTCACTCTTGGAATCGGAGCTGGCTGGCAAGTGAACGAGCATCTTGCCTACGGCGTCGATCTGCTTGAAGGAAAAGATCGCGTCGATCGTTTTGAAGAAGCTATTCAAATCGTCACTTCGATGTTGCGCAACGAGAGAACAATTTTTGCCGGAAAGCACTTTTCAGTAGCCGATGCACCCTGTCAGCCCAGACCTATTCAAACTCCACTTCCAATCATGGTCGGAACGGGCGGACCGAGAATGTCAAAAATCACTGCCAGATATGCCAACGAGTGGAACACCTGGGGAAATGTTCCCACTGCCACAGAACGTGTCGAAACTTTCGCGCGAGCATGCGAATCGGTCAATCGAGAATGGGCTGACATCCATAAATCAGTTCAAGCGATGTTTTTCTTGGTTGATGATCAAGAGACCATTGAAAAGATTCGCAAAGTTGCTCCGAGCGATCGTTCAATCATCGGATCAAATGACCACATCATTGATCAAATCGGTCAACTCATAGAGCTTGGATTCAACGAAATCATCGTCCCGGACTTCACCTTGGGCAAGGATCCACAGTCAAGAATGGATTCGTACGAAAAGATTCGCACTGAAATATTGAGTTGCTTCTAAATTAAGAATCGTGAAATTTGTTAAAGATCGCTTGAGCTACTTCCTCAGGCAACCAAGACTGGGCTTGCAGTTCTTCAAGGGATGCCTTCTTCACTGCAGTAACTCCCCCGAACGCTTTAATGATTCTCTTTCTTCGTGCTTCGCCTAATCCCGCTATACCATCCAAAGCACTTGAGACCATGCGCTTGTCCCGTAATTCGCGGTGGAACGAATTGGCAAAACGGTGAGCTTCATCACGAATGCGCTGAAGCATAAAGAGCGCATCGCTTCCTCGAGGTACTTCAACAGGCTCAGACTGACCCGGAATAAACACTTCTTCGAATCTCTTTGCCAGCGATGCAACAGGGATCTCGTGTTCAAGTCCGAGATTACGTAGAACACGTTCAGCGACTGCGAGTTGGCCTTTGCCTCCGTCAACAAGAAGAAGTTGAGGTGGGTAAACAAACTTTTTCAACCGAGGCTTTTGCTGTTGAGTCAATTCATCGGT
>CAMDCI010000135.1 GCA_945889715.1 Bifidobacterium breve
CGAAAAAGCCCAGCATCAATAATTTGCGACAAGATTGCTGGTGCCTCGGGCTCATCGAACGGCATCGTTTTGCCATTGACCAGGTCCACCGCAACTGGATTGATGTCAAACGCAACGACGGAAATACCAGTTCGAGCGAACGCCATCGCTAACGGCAGACCCACGTGGCCGCAGCCACCTACGACACAAATATTGGCGATCGGCATAGTTAACAATTGTACCCCTGAGTCTGTGCCCAGACCTTTCATTCACATGTCACAAATACGCACATCGGTCGGGATTTCAAGCGTCAGTGTCCAGGGCACATCAACGACATCATCGGGAATATCAATCTGATACAGACCCGGTTCAATACTTCGCATGCCAGCCCGCGACGTCTCCTGCGGAGCAAACCGAGATATACCAAAAGTGGTCGCCTGCAAAATCTTCACGACCACCGTCGAACCTGGCGTGAGTTGCATGCGACTTTCAGGCTGATTTTCAACCTGGCAGATGGCTGGGTCGCTCATTGTTTGGGGCACGACTAATGAATTCAAGAGTAAATCGGCACCTAAACGGGCCTGTTCAGAAGTGTTTACTATCTGCTGGGGATCAATCGCTGCCGACGAACCCAGATCGTCGACCGCGGCAAGATAGGCCCCAACTGGCAACATAAACGAATGCACCGGATCCACAGCCATCAAGGGATCAATCGTTTCACGATGCATCATGACGACTGCCAATTCAGCACCGACAATGTCGCCCTCATTCTTCAGCCATGCTGCTCCCTGCACTAACGACGCATGTGATCCCCACACTGCCAAAACCGCCACGAAAACCATTCCCGCTTTTCGCGACGATGACAACGGGCCTGCAGCCCGACCAACATGAACGATGTCTAAACCGCCAACGGCAAGTGCGACAATCCCAACATACAGATAGCGACTTGCATTCGGTTCCCATACTGCTGTTCGCGACAACCCGACCATTGTCCAAAAGACCAGGGCAAAGGCAATGAGTGCAACTGACCTCAGTGTGAGACGGCGACGGATCACCAAACGTGCACCGAAATAGAACAACGCACCTACTAATAGCGCTCCCCAAATCCGATCAACTCCAAACAAACCCGCAGCCGAGCCTGACGCAGATTCGCTTGCATACAACGGCACACCATCAATCGCCGACAACTTTGCTTGCGATGTTCCGTACTTCAGATACCACATCGCATACATCACCGCCGGTCCAACTGGTATCCACCACGTTCGTTGGCGATCAACGCTGAATAAACACAACATCGCAATGACTGCCAGACCGGCGACTCCTAGACCTGCACACAACAACGAGCACGCCAGTGACATAGAAGAGAGCACAAAAGAAATGCTCCCTTTTTGAGTTCGACCTAGATCCAGCAAATACAACGACAGCAAAAAGAAGAACAAGCTTCCCATGAAGCCAATTTGAAAACCCCAAAATATGTTTTGCCATCCTGCTCCCATGAGCCCGATCACCACAAACACAGTTATTCCTATTGACCACCCATGGTTCTTGCGAATCAGCAACGACGCCATGAGCGCAACCAGCAAATGAACAATGACCGCTGCGAACCTGAACCCTTCATAATGATCTAGGCCAAAGATTTTGAGCAAAACCATGAACGCAAGCGCTGGCAGTGCTGACAAGTGACCGTTATGTGGACTGAGCAACGCGTCTACTGATAATCCGCGGCGACTAGTAACAAACATCCATTCATCAAAGAAGAAGTTGTTACCCCGACCCAGGTACATCAAATACATCGCAATGACCAAGGCACACGACGAAGAAACGAACAACTTCGCGTAAAACTTTGACGACCTCAACATCTCATTCACAGATCATCACCGATGAACTATCGCTGAACTGAACATGCAAACTTCCACCCAGGGAGTCTGCTTGCAATATTGCTACGTAATTGCCCGGCTGAAGAACCCGATCATTGAAGCCGCGTGAATACAGATCAAAGAACCGCGCCATGGTTGCTGTCACTTCTTCAGTGACAACAAATCGACTCTGGCCACCGGGTTCGACAGATATTGAATTTTCCGTATCAGGCTGACTTTCACAATTCGTGAATTGTTCTTCAGTTCCGACAATCGTCATGATTCCAAGTGAAATCAGCACGTCATCAGCCGCCAAGCGGGTTTGAGCAGGAGCCGAAACCAACTCACGCACATTTTGTACCGGCGACGACCCCACGGAATCAATTGCCACAAGATAGTCACCCGCGAGCAACACAGGTGCCGGACCAATTGTTTGAATGATTGTTGCCGGATCAATATTCTCGCGATGTGCTTCAACAACCGATAATTGCCCTACCGCAGTTTGACTCAACGACAAATGAATATCTGACCAGAATTTCATCTGCGAATGAGAACCCCAAATTGCAAGTGCGCTCAAAATCGCGACACCAATCTTCACCATTTTGGCCGCACGAGTTTTTGTCCATTGAGTTGACGTGACGCTTTCAGACACCGACATAATTATTCCAAAAACTCCGATGTAAAGGTACCTACTTGATTCTGGATGTCCAAAGAGTGCTCGCCCATATGCAGTGGCGAACCAGAAGAAGAGAACAAAAACGGGAATGGCCAAAGAGTTGCGTGAAATCTTGTGGGTGTTAACGAGATGAATGAAATATGCGATCAATGCGCCGATCATCAATAAGCCCCAGATGTGGTCAACACCAAAAATTTCCGAAATCGAATATGAAGCCGAATTCGCAACAAAAGTAGGTATCGCACGAATGGCCGAACTTGTGTTGTCTGACCCCGCGTATCGCGCGTACCAAGCGGCATACATAACGCCCGGCACAACGCTGACCCACCAGAGCCGTTTCCATTGCGGTGTCCGAATCGTCAGAAAGAACAACACCAAGATGCTCCCAATGCCAGTGCCGGCACTACCAACCGACAAGCACACGGCAATCATCGTCAACAATGGCCAAGTGAGATTGGTTGTTTCTAGAGACCGTTCATAGCACCGCAAAGCGATCAAGAAGAAAAGTAAGCCACCCATGAAACCAATTTGGAAGCCCCACAGGATATTTTCGCCACCACCGCCCATCAGGGCGAGAGCCAAACCAATGGCCGCTGCGATCCACCATCCATGCCGTCGACGAATGCGATCGACTGCCAGCAAAACAACTGCAAGATGCACGATCACCGCCAACAAGCGGAAAACTTCGTAATGGTCGTATCCGAAAATCTTGAAGGACAAAATGTAGATGAACGCCGGAACAATTGAAAGATGTCCATTGTGACCAGCAACCAGGGTATGGAATGACAACTCCCGCCTATCGGTGAAAAACATCCATTCATCAAAGGTGAAGGTGTTATGTGCCGTCAGCGAAAAGAGATAGATACCAACAAGAAGAGACACCAATCCCACGCCAAACCACTTCAATCGGGCCGACATCTTCTCATTCACCTTCATAATGTACGACACCAGTGATTCATTACCGAGGTTTGCATACCGCTAAGGTCATATCCATGCTCGCCGCACGCGCAAAACGGGCCATTCGCAACCCAACATTTTGGTTTTTTATCTGGGTACTCAGCATGGGCATCCTCTGGTCTTTTGCCCAACCCTTATATGGGTCGCCTGATGAAACTGCTCACGTTGTTAAAGCTGTTGCAACTGCAGATCTGCAGTTCGGTGGACGGACCACGATTGGTGATTTTGGCTTTGAGTCAAAAGTATTCGAAGTACCTCAGGCCTATTCGCAGGGTCTCCCCTACATCGCGTGCATTCTCGGCGAAGATCGTCCGTCGGCTGCTTGCCTTGGACCATTCCAACAAGGCTCGAACAAGGTTGAGGTTGCTTCGTCGGCAGCCCACTATCCACCTACTTATTACGCCCTCGTCGGCCCGATTGGCCTGATGTTTCCGGGCTCTGGCGGCTTCTATGCCATGAGATTGGTGAGTTCATTGCTCACCGCAATTGTGGGCGCATGGGCTTTCAGGCTGGCCTTGATGTACGGCTCAAAGACGCGAGCAGTTGGAGTCGTCATTGCGTTTTCGCCGATGGCATTTTCATTGTCGGGGGCAGTCAACCCTCACGGACTCGAGATTGCCGGGGCGATTCTCTTTTGGGTCGGTTGCCTCACTGCACTTGAGAAACTTCGCGACAACCAAGCCATCTCGCGTCGATTAATCGGCACAGTTCTCGTATCAACGTTCCTCTTCGCAACTGTTCGACCCGCCGCATTCTTTTGGATGATCCCTGTCGTTGCATTAATGATCCTTTTTTCTGGCCCACGATCGAGTGTGCGATCACTCATTTATAAGTATCAAGGCCGGATACTTAGCGTCATCGTTTCGAGCGGAGTTCTTCTTTCTATGGTCCTCTACAAGGTGAGTGGTATCGGAACTGCAGTAGGAGGAGGAACCGAACCTGGACTTCCTACTTACGCACAGAACCTCGAAGCCGCCTTTGACCGTGGCGACGAATATTTCAGATTTATGTTTGGTTGGTTCGGCTGGGTTGAATTTGCTGCACCACCGCTGGCGTTTTTTCTCTGCATCGGCGCAATCGCCTTGGCTATCGGATTCTCAAGTTTGGTCGCAGGATCAAAGAAGACATTGATGGTGATTCTTTGTCTTGCTGCGGTCATATTTCTGCCCATCATCAGCGAGGGCATCAAGGCAAAAACTTCGGGCTTCGGGTATCAAGGCCGATACACACTGGCACTCGCGGTCGGGTTGCCGATACTTGCCATGTGGGTTCGTGGCAATCGCCTCAACCGTTCTGACACACGAACTTTTTCTGTGCTTGCGATCGCCACAAGTGCACTCGCATCAATACTTTGTTTGAACTTCGCTCTACAGCGGTACACGGTCGGCTTAAATGGACGTAAGTTCTGGATGCTTTCTCCCGATTGGTTGCCACCGGGCGGACTACCGCTCATCGCGTTACTGGCAGTGGCTATCGGAACATCGTTACTGGCCTTCACTTACTTACTTGTTCGCTTACCCGACTAATTCAGCACCTGAATACTTAACGATTGTTGCGCTAACGTCATCGCCTTCATAGAAATAAATGCTTTCCAACCACTCGGGGTTGACCTTCAATAATTCACGAGCGAACTCTGGCGTGGTCACAATGTCGACTTCAAACGGGACAAATTGCGCATTAAAAGTTGCAACAAATTCAGGGAAACTAAAAAATGGAACCATGCTCACATTGCCCATCTTGAGTGC
>CAMDCI010000136.1 GCA_945889715.1 Bifidobacterium breve
CATCACAAAACTTTGGCGATAGGACTTCTGGCAGTGCGACCGATCGGACGCCACCTGATGTGGGCAGGGGCGCAAAGCGTTCGAGTTCGCTGGGTGGTCGCGATCGACATAGTGAGCACCATCGTGTACTGCGTGGTCGTGCATAAAGCGGCGTCATCAATTTAGTAACTCAGCCGATACTTAACCTAAAGATCGCTTCGTCCCACAGAGTGCTGTGCGAGATTTGCCAAATCGGGGCTGGGGCTATTTTCAACGAAGACGCTGAAAGTTCTAGTGCGCTTTGAATCAATGATTCATCAACCAACTTCTTGATCTTGCTGATTACTAATACAGCGTACGAACGAATGATCAAATCTTCATCGGCAAATAAGAGAAAAAGCTGTTGCATCGCATCGGCAATGGTTGCCGGATTGCATCCTTCAAGTTGCTCCATCAAAATGTCGGTGACATCACCACCGAAATCGTGAACATTTCTCGGCCACACTTGACCATCAAGAATATTGCGAACGTCAAGCATCATTGCGATAACTTCCCGCGAAGATTGATGCGAATGAGACTGTCTTTATTGAGCACGGGAATATTCTAAGTGCTCGGCATCGCGCGAACTGCGAACCAGAGGTACGGTTTGGAGATGAGCGAAATCGCATTGATGGCGAATACTGCTGCAACATTATTTATGGTTGGCCTCATCTGGTTTGTTCAACGTGTTCATTATCCCTTGCTTGGTCATATTGAAGTTGAACAACAGGTTTCTGTTGGTGCCGAACACCAACGCCGAACAGGTCAAGTAGTGGGGCTGCCGATGGCAGTCGAAGGTGTGAGCACTTTGGTTCTTCTCGTTGCTCGACCCGATCAAGTGACGTGGTGGTTGCCGTGGATTGGCGCAATACTCTTGGCGATTTCGCTGGGGTCAACTGTTTTTCTCTCGGTTCCACTGCATCAAAAAATGGTGAGTCAGCCAAATGCCGAGATTGGCAAGAAACTTGTTGCGACGAACTGGCCACGAACTATTTCTTGGTCATTACGAGGCGTCATATGCATTGCAATGTGCACCCAAGTAATGAAATAACAGATCAGACCAAATCGGTTGCTGGTGCAGAGAACTGCGACTGATACAGCCGGTAATAGGCACCATGAGCAGCAAGGAGAGCTTCGTGTGATCCCTGCTCGACAATCGCTCCGTTTTCCATCACCAAAATGATGTCAGCGTCTTGAATTGTCGACAGTCGGTGAGCAATCACAAAACTTGTTCGCTCGTGACGAAGTGCATTCATGGCTTTTTGAATCAGAACTTCGGTGCGCGTGTCAACTGAACTCGTGGCTTCATCCAAAATCAAGATCGCCGGATCAGCAAGGAATGCTCGGGCGATCGTCAGCAGTTGCTTTTCTCCGGCGCTCACGGCACCCGATTCACCAGTCAAAATCGTGTCGTAACCATCGGGAAGAGTTTGCACGAACCGATCAACAAAAGTTGCTTTAGCTGCCGCACGGATTTGTTCTTCAGAAGCGCTCGGATTTCCATAAGCGATGTTCTCGCGGATCGTCCCATTGAAGAGCCAGGTGTCTTGGAGAACCATGCCAATTTTTGAACGTAATTCTTGACGCGGCATTTCTGCGATGTTGCGACCGTCCAAAACTATGCGCCCGTTGTTTAGTTCGTAGAACCTCATGATGAGATTCACAAGCGTGGTCTTACCAGCACCGGTAGGACCAACAATGGCCACCGTCGTCCCCGGTTCAGCAACAAATGAAAGATTAGTAATGAGTGATCTCTCGGGATCGTAAGAGAACGTGACTTTGTCAAACTCAACTCGACCAGTGGTTGGTGAATCATCAATTGTGCCAACCTCAGGAGACTGTTCTTCAGCATCGAGTAACTCAAAGACTCGTTCGGCAGAAGCGACGCCTGACTGTAGAACATTGGCCATTGAAGCGGCTTGGGTCATGGGCTGAGTGAATTGTCGCGAGTACTGCACGAAGGCTTGTACATCACCAAGGCTCATGGTCCCGGATGCCACGCGTAGTCCACCGACAACAGCAATTGCCACGTAATTAAGATTGCCCAAGAACATGGTTGCTGGTTGAATTGCTCCCGACATGAACTGAGCCGAATTGGCCGCGTCGAAAAGTTCATCATTGAGAATCTTGAAGCGCTCTTCAACTTCTTGTTGACGTCCGAAGACCTTGACGATGGCATGGCCTGTAAACGCTTCTTCAACTAAACCATTGAGCTGACCGGTGTAGCGCCACTGAGAAATGAACTTTGCCCGTGATCGCTTGGCGATTTGTGACATTGTCAGCAAGCTCAATGGAATGACAGTGAGCGCAATGAGCGCAAGTAAAACCGAAACGGTGAACATCATGACGATGACGCCGACAATTGTGAGTACTGAAAGAACGAGTTGACTCAGCGACTGCTGCAAACTTTGGGAAATATTGTCAATGTCATTAGTGACACGACTCAATAGGTCGCCACGTGAATACTTATCTATATAACTTAGCGGTAGGCGGTGAATCTTGGCCTCAACATCACGCCGCATTTTGAACATTGTTCGCTGGACGACACCGGCCAGTAAGAAAGATTGGGCATAAGCAAGTACATATGAAAGTAGATAGACACCAATTGCAAGTTCAAGGGTGCGATGAAGACGACCAAAATCAATTCCCGTTGCTCCGTTGCGTTGCATTAAACCGTCAAAAATGATGTCGGTACCCTGACCAAGAATTCGTGGTCCAGAAACGATAAGAGCAACACTGCTCACTGCCATCAATAGAATCAAAAGGACTAACCAAGTCTCACGTCCCATACGACGGCCGAGTCGTTGAGCGGTCAAGCTAAAATTCTTGGACTTCTCTGCTGGTACCCCAACAGTGTTCATGCGTCCAGCGCGCATCTCAGCAACATTTCCTACTGGTACCTTTGTTTCGGAATGTGCACTCTTCGGAGTTTCTGAACTCATCAGATATCAGCCTCTTGTGTCGCTTGTGAAGCAACGATTTCTTGGTAAGTGGCACAGGTCTGACTGAGCTGTTCGTGCGTGCCGAGCCCAACTATTTGTCCATCTTCGAGGACCATGATCTGATTCGCATGTCGAATAGTGGAAATACGTTGACCAACGATGACAGTGACCGAATTTGCAACAAGAGGAACAAGGGAAGTCCGCAAATTTGCATCGGTCACTAAATCAAGTGCCGAAAATGAATCATCAAATATATAAATTTCTGGTTTGCGAACGAGTGCTCGAGCGATCGCCAATCTTTGGCGTTGCCCTCCTGAAACATTGCTTCCACCCTGAGCGATGGTCGCGTCAAGAGCATCAGGCATTTCACGAACAAAAGGTTCTGCTTGAGAGACCGCTAATGCGTTCCACATTTCTTCGTCGGTGGCATCTTCTTTTCCATAGCGCAGATTGCTCGCGATAGATCCAGAGAAGAGGTATGGCTTCTGTGGAACTAAGCCGATTCGTGTCCACAATTCTGCAGGAGCTATCTGACGAATGTTGACTTCGTTAAGAAGCACATCTCCATCGGTGGTGTCGATCAGTCGTGCAAGCAGGTTGACCAAAGTCGTTTTACCCGAACCAGTACTGCCGATGATTGCCAGTGTTTCTCCGGCATTGACTCTAAAAGAAATGTTTTGTAACACTGGTTGCGCAGCGCCGGGGTATCGAAATTCAACGTTTCGCATTTCAAGTGAAGTGTGAGTTGAAGTAATAGGAGTTGGCATGTCAGAGATACCAACTGAGGATGGTGTGTCTAATACTTCTTGAATTCGCTCTGCGCTGACTGATGCCCGTGGCCAAAGTGCTGCCATGAATGTGGCCATCATGACAGACATCAGAATCTGAGAAAGATAGGTCAAAAATGCAACCATGGCACCCAGGTTCATCTTTCCGTCAGAAATTCTGGTCGAGCCAAACCAAATGACTGCAACACATGAAAGGTTGACGATCACGGTTGCAGTGGGGAACATCAGGCTCATCAGGCGTCCGCCGCGCAATGCTGTCGCAGTTACCTCGCTATTGCCGACGCGAAAGCGTTCAACCTCTTCTGGTTCACGCACAAAGGCTCGAACTACTCGAATGCCCGATAGTTGTTCACGGAGAACTTCATTGATGCGATCAATACGTTGTTGCATGAGTCGAAAAGTAGGAACCATCTTGACAACAACTGTTCCAAGAATTGTTGCGACAAGTGGAACCGATACGACGATGATCCACGACAAGGCCACATCTTGTTTGAGTGCCAAAATCAAACCACCGATAGCCGTAAAGGGTGCGGCCAATAAAAGTGTGCAGCTCATTAACACCAGCATTTGCACTTGGGTGACATCATTCGTGATGCGCGTGATGAGCGATGGCGAACCAAAGTGCGCCACCTCACGTGCTGAAAAGTCATTGACTTGATGAAAAAGGGCTGTGCGGGTGTCTCGGCCGAACCCCATTGCCGCACGCGATCCAAAAAAGACGGCAGCGACCGACATCACGACCTGTACCAGTGTGACCAGCAGCATCACAAAGCCCATTCGCCAGATATAGCCAGTATCGCCACGGGCTATTCCCTTGTTGATGATGTCCGCATTCAGGGTTGGTAGATATAAACCGGCGACCGATTGAATCGCTTGCAAGATAACAACTGCGACCAACACATGGCGATAGGGAATCAACTTGGCTTTGAGCAATGTGAACAACATCTAACCTTGTACCGTACAACTAATTGGGTTAATGCCCCTAGTTGTCGGGCACCTGAAGAGCATTTGAGGGTGGGGGTAAACTGTGCAAGTGACTAAGCGACTGATAGTCCTCGCTGGATTTCTGGTCGTATCCGCCTGTGGGACAGCCTCTTCGGCCCCGCAAGAAACGACCACGACTTCGGTAGTTAGTACAACTACAACGACGACGACAACAACGACGACGACGACTTCAACTTCGACGACGACCACTACGACGCTCGCACCAATTCAAATCTCTGGTGAGTTCGACGACGTCGCAGAAGCGGCCGCACTGGGTCCGTTACCCGAAAATTTTGCCCTCGGTGCGGTGGCTGCAAGCAAGTCACCTCTCTATGACAACGATTGCCACGCCTCAACAGCAGCAATTGATCCAGTCATTTGTGAGTTCGGTGATCTTCAAAGTGACATCGTCATCGTTTTCACCGGTGATAGCCATGCAGCTCAATGGTTTGG
>CAMDCI010000137.1 GCA_945889715.1 Bifidobacterium breve
GATCGGTTAGTTCGGCATAGCCTAACGAAAATCCGATTCCGAGTTTCTTTGCTTCATCAAAGAGGGGTTGAGTTTCGGCACTTGGCATCGACTTCTCGTACCAATGATCTGCCTCAGCAATGTCATCGACAAACCATCTCGGAAAGAAAGTTGTTAATGCCAATTCTGGAAACACCACCAAATCACATGAACGGTCTTTGGCCTGACGCAAGAGCGCAATCAAACGTTCAACGACACTTGTCCGAGTATCAGACTTTTGAATTGGGCCAAGTTGAGCGGCACCGACGACAACGACACGAGATTGTTGAGGCATCATTTCTTTCCAGTCACCGGTGAGAGATCTAGGTGAGCAAGGGCCCACATCATGTCCAACAGAATATTGGTTCCGGCGACGAGGTCATCGGCATTCGTGAATTCAGCCGGATTATGACTAATGCCTTGCACCGACGGAGTGAAGATCATCGATGAAGGGCAGACCCGAGCCAACATTTGGGCGTCATGGCCAGCTCCCGATGGCATGCGCATGACAGAACGATTGTGATGAGTGGCCAAATCTTCAATGAGACCAGTCAAAAGATCATCAAATTCGACTGGCTCAAACCGCGCGAGCACTCGGGAAGAAATCGAGACACCTTCGGCTTGTGCAAGGTCAGAAATCTTTTGAGCAATCTTTGATTCAACTTCGCACAGAATCTTTTCATCGGTATTACGAACGTCAAGAGTGAGTGTGGCGCTTTTAGGCACAACATTGATCAAGTTTGGTTGCAAGTCGATCTTGCCAACCGTGCACACTTGATGACCGCCATACTCGTTTGCTATCTGACGCAAGTACACAGCAATCTCTGCAGCAATGTAAGCGGGATCGTGGCGAAGAGACATTGGGGTGGTGCCAGCGTGATTACTCTGTCCCGAAATTGTTACTTCTTGCCAAGAAATGCCTTGCACCCCGGTGACAGCACCGATCTGAACTCTTTCGGCTTCGAGCCGAGGCCCCTGTTCGATATGCAATTCAACGAATGCATGTGGAGCAGCGCTCGGACACGGAGAAGGACCGGCATATCCGATGCGTTGCAGTTCATCGCCCAGTACCGCACCGTCAATCGCGACCGTGTCTAAAGCGGTCTCAAGAGACAGTCCACCGACATACACGAGTGCACCCAGCATGTCTGGTTGAAAACGGGCTCCTTCTTCATTGGTGAAGACGCCAACGGCCAAAGGGCGAGCGGGCGTCAAACCTGCAGCCATCAAAGTTTCAATCACTTCAAGTCCAGCAATGACTCCGAGGTTCCCGTCATAACGTCCGCCGGTTCGAACGGTGTCGATGTGACTGCCTGTCATCACTGGTAAACCTGCACCAACATTCCAGGTGCCAACTATGTTGCCAACGCCATCAATCGATATTTCAAGACCCAGGTCTTTCATCCAAGTCACGACTAAGTCGCGACCATCACGGTCGGCATCGGTCAACGCGAGACGACAAGAGCCACCACCATCAATCGGACCGATAGTTGCCAATTCATCGAGACGACCTAAAAGACGGTCCTGAGATATCGAATGGCCCAGTGTCGAGGGAAGATTCAATTCAAGAAAGCTCACTGCTGGTGCCACGGGTTAAGTTTACATTTTGTTAAGGCCAATGCCGACGACCATGGGTCGTCCCAACGACAAGAATCGGATTCAATGTCTGGTAGCGAAATCATCGTGTTATTGCTGGCAGTGGGTATGGCCGCGGTGGTGCAGAACATCGTGGGTTTCGGGTTCGCCCTACTTGCCGTTCCACTGATGGTTGTAGCGGTCGACCCCCATGACGCCGTCATTATCTCGACCTTTCTCGGATTAGGGAGTTCAAGTTTTCAAGCCTTTAATGGTCGCCGCGAGGCCCAACGGGGTCTCATTGTGAGACTTTCACTTTCGGCCCTTGGTGGCATTCCAGTCGGACTATTGGTTTTTAACCACGTTGATGAGCGACTTTTGAAGGGTTGCCTTGCGGTGGGAATCTTCTTGGCCGTCTTTGTATTAACCCGTAGCCCGAATCTGAGTCACGCCAGTCCGAGACTTGAAATAGGTGCAGGTTTCTTGAGCGGAGCCTTGTCTTCTTCATTGTCGACAAATGGTCCGCCGCTCGTCTTCGCTCTACAGGGACGAGGATTGCCGATTGCTCAATTTCGCGCAACGATCAGCGCAGTTTTCTCCATCTCCGGCGTCATCACTCTTGCCTCGTTTATCGCCCTACGTCAGGTCAACTATGAATCGCTCCTTGGCGTACTGATGAGTTTGCCCGTGCTTGGCTTAGGAATTTTGATCGGGCAAAGCCTCAAGCCACGCTTGAACGAAGAAAACTCTCGGCGCTTTGTACTAGTGCTGTTATTGGCTGCTGGGTGTTCGGCACTCGTTGGCGCAATCGTCGGCTAGAAAACATCTCTCGTTAGCCCGCGAAAATAGTTGTCCACTGATCTTTTGACATTGGCTTCATAACAAAATTATGTTGCTGAACTTGTGCCAATGATTCGAATGCAGGCTGCGAATATTGATGACCAGGATAGATGATTGTTGTGCTTGGAAGGCTGTTCAACGTTTGCAGACTTTCGTACATCATTTCCGGATCGCTTCCAGGTAAATCGGTACGACCACATCCATCAAGGAAAAGAGTGTCACCAGAAATCAGGCAACCGTTCACTAAGAAACATTGTGAACCAGGTGTATGGCCCGGGGTATGAACCAGTGTGATCTCAATGTTGCCAACTGTGACAATGTCTCCAGCTTCATGGGACACAAGGTCTGTTTCTGAGACGCCAGTGGTTCGCTGAACCCACGGAACTTCCTCTTTGTTGACATGGATGCCAACTGACCCATGTTCAAGTAGCCGGGTGATTCCTTCAATTCGATAGTTCATCATCGAACCCCCGATGTGATCAGGGTGATAGTGAGTTGCTAACGCGCCAGTAATTTTCATTCCGTCGTCAGCAGCAAAATTAATAAGATCATCAACCGCATACGCAGGATCAATCACCATGCATTCGCCGGTTGAACGGTCACCGATCAGGTAGACAAAGTTGACCATTTGCTGAGCGAGTGGGTCTCCAATGGCGAAGTCACGCCCCGAAAGTAATTGTTTGAAGTACACCTGATGATCTTCGTTTTGGGTCACATTTCTAGGGTAGACGCTCCAGTGGGGCTTCGACTTGATGGAAGCGTGGTTGTCCGAGGCTCTATCTCGTCTTCTAACATGACATTTATGACTGGCGCGAATCATCAGGTTCAGGGTGTTCTTGATTCCCTCACCGAAGGTCAAAAGATCCCCTTCGGTGGAAGTCGATGGACTGCGGTTTCAGCGAAACTTGCCAATGAATTCAGAGCAGGGGACCGACTTATCGTTGTTCAAGAAAATGGTGATCTTCTGCATATCTCGGGTTCGGTGGCTGAAATCGCCAATGTCGCCGTCACGAATGCTCGGCTGGCATTTTCAGAATTGGCGACTATTGATCCCATTCAAGTGAAATATTTTTTTGGCTCCTTTGCTGCTAATTTGCAAAATGAGGACATCTTCAACAAGATAAAAATTGCCAACGATAGAGACGTCGAAAGTGCCATTCAGAGAGGCCGATCGACAACGCGCCTTCAATTGAACGCAAATATGCGTCTTGACATGATAGCTGCGCTCAACATGTGGCGCGACCTGCCTCATTCCTCACTCGAAACCGCTGAAGTAGTACAACACGAATCGTGGTCAGTCGAAGCTCACAAAGCTCCTCTAGGAGTAGTCGGATTCGTTTTTGAGGGTCGACCTAACGTTTTCGCCGATGCCACCGGCGTCCTTCGATCGGGTAACACTGTCGTCTTTCGAATCGGAAGTGATGCGCTAAACACTGCCCGGGCGATGATGGATTTCGCATTGATTCCAGCGCTTCATGAAAATCATCTTCCACTCGGATGTGTACAACTTGTTGATTCGCCTGAACGGTCAGCCGGCTATGCGTTGTTTTCTCATCCCAGCCTTTCTCTTGCTGTGGCTCGCGGAAGCGGAGAAGCGGTGGCTCAACTCGGGGCCGTAGCCCGCCAATCTGGCATTTCTGTCAGTCTTCATGGCACTGGTGGCGCGTGGAGCATTGTCGGACGAACCGCCGCCGTCAACGATCTTGCGCAAGTCATTAGTCATTCATTAGACCGCAAGGTATGCAACACCTTAAATGTTTGTTGCGTTCCGTTCGATCGCCACGATCTACTTTTAGCGGTTCTTAATGGAGCAGTTTTAGCGGCTAAGGGACGTGAGGCCAAACTGATTGTCCATTCGGTCGGAGCGCTTACATCAAAAGTCCTTCGAGAGATGTATTCGTCATCATTTCTTTTTGATCTTGTAGAACACGAAGACGATGACGTGTTAGCCACCGAATGGGAATGGGACAATCATCCAGAATTTTCAATACGTCTCGTTTCGGACGTAGATGAAGCGATTGAACTCTTCAATTCATTCAGTCCCCATTTTGTTCTTTCTATGATCAGCTCAAATCAAACAGAAATTGATCAGGCTTATCAATCGTCTGAGTCACCATTTTTTGGCAACGGATTTACTCGATGGGTAGACGGACAGTACGCGCTCAACCGCCCCGAGCTTGGTCTATCAAACTGGCAAAGTGGAAGACTTTTCGCCCGAGGTGGAATTTTGTCCGGCGATGGAGTCTTTACAACTCGCTATGTGATGAAACAGTCCGATCCCCAGCAACATCGCTAACCGATTCAGATTGTTTCTCTACACAAGTACGAAATTGTCGATCAAACGCACATCGTCAAAAACGACGGCAACAACGATGACAGAACCTTCATGAGCAATTGTTGCGTCCTGAAGAGTCTTTGCGTTAACCAATTTCACATAATCAATATCTGCCGATGTCGGGGCAATCACCGACTCCACTGCTTTAATCAATCGCTCGGAATCACGTATTCCGGAAGCAAACTGAGTTTGTGCTGCCATTAGCCCCTGAGAAATCGCTACTGCCTCTTGTCGAGCCGATATGGAAAGACGGACATTGCGACTAGACATCGCCAAGCCATCTTCTTCTCGAATGGTTGGCGCCATGATCAGTCGGATTGGCATATCAAGATCTGCAACTAATCGTTGAATGACTGCGAACTGTTG
>CAMDCI010000138.1 GCA_945889715.1 Bifidobacterium breve
TGCCAAAACTGGGCCGTGGTCAATTGCTCACGATCGATCAGTTCATCCTCGCCAAATCTGATGAACAAAGGAACTATTTCAATTCCCAAAGAATGAACGACCGAATCAGGGAGGTCGCAGGCGCTATCGGTGATGATACGAACGGCAGAAGAAGTCACATCATTAGGTTAGTTCGTCAACGCGGGCCGAATGTTCGCCAGAAGGATGGCGAACCACTGAGTCGTCACTTTCAAACTGGCGGCGTTGATGTTCGCGCCGTAAATGATGGATCCACCATGACAGCAGCAGCAACAGTGCGATTCCAGTAAAGAGTTGACCAAGTCCAGCCAAGGCGTTGACTCGAGCAGAGAATTTGGCGGGCGAGCCAACGGTGATATCTCCAAGTGGGGTGAAAAGTTGCAAAGTCACTGGGAAACGACCGTTACTTTTTGCAGTGACGGGGATTTCTACGAGAGTGGAGGTTCCTGCAGGCAGAGTGACCACCTGATCATCTGTGGGAAGGGTCAACTTGGAGCTCGTCAGATGAACGCGGATCAGCAGGTCGGTTTCGTTGTCGTTGCGCAATGAGAGACGAATTGAACTATCTCGACCACCGAGAGTAAAAGTTGTGGTTGTCGGGGTCACGATTGACCCGCCGAGCGCGGCAAGTTGAGTGTCCACCGCATTGATATAGGCCGCCATTTGAGATTGAGTGAGATTGCTTGCCGGTAAAACGTTGACCACTCGACGCCACTGAATAGGGCGTTCGTCACCGTCGGGCAACATTGTCGAAAACCCGTTGACTCGCGCCGCGAATTCATTCAACATGGCGTTGCCGTTCGGTGTCGGATCTGCGAGAGATTGAAGTTCAATAGAAACGGGCAGTCCATCTATCACGCTGACAGTCATCGAACCCAGTAGTTCATCAAGGGTGACAAATCCCATATCTGGTTGGCTCGCAACCGTGGAGACAAGTGCAGTCAAGAGTGCCTGAGATGGTAGTTCTCCCGAATCGGTCGCCAAGATGACACCCCGTCCGTTCATTGTTTCATCGCGATCAACAATTTCGGAGCGCGTGATTTTCAATTCGGCCAAAATCTGTTGAGCAACCAGGTAGGCGCCTCCAACCGGTTCACGAGATCCACGCGTGAGCGCTTCACTAAGATTGAAGTCGGCCAAAGCAGCTGTCATCCGATCAGAATTCAACAGATTGAGTTCAACTAAACGAGTTGGTTCAACAAAAACCGAGATTCCATTTGCTGTGGTTTTTTGTGAGTTACCCAGCAACACCGCAGTTCGCAAACCGAGATTGCGTAGCAATTGAGCACCGCCACTCAACAAAGTTGATGTTTGTACCCACGCGTCACGGTTGACCGATTTGCCAGGAAAGCCAGTAGTCAGGACATCCTCGCCGAGCCGTAATTGATTGGTGAAGACATCGGTGCTCTGTTTTGCTACTAATTCATCGGGTTGCACATCAACATAGGTAGCAGGCAGTAGTTGCAATGAAGTTGAAACCTGAAGGCGCGCGAGAAGTGCAATGTCTTCATCAGACGAACTATTGAGCGCGTCAATCAATTCGGGGCGAACCGATAACGAGATTGGGGTGTCAGGCAGAGCCTCAAGCGTGGACACCGCCGCGGTCACTATTGAACGAGTTTCATTGCTGACCAAAGTTGTGCCATCAGGTTGCAGACTCACTGGACTATTCAGGGTTCCAACCAACGCAATTTGTAGATTTTCACTAGGGAGGGGACTTGTGACGTCCTGGGATAACCGTTCAACGAAAGTAACGATTTGGCTGGTCACCGACTTGTCTTCTTGAAGTCCAATACTGACGGGGTATACGCCAGTTGCCGACATTTGTAGGGCGTCTTTGGTACGAACCCCGATCTCGATCGGGATTGCAACATCAACCCGACCAGTGGCGGCATCTCGAAGATCACTGACATCAACAATGACCGTGTCAACGGTTGACGGCAACTTCCCCGACGAAGCGTCCCGTACTTCTTGGCGGGTACGCACCGGCTTGTACGAGGTGATCACCAATTTCGTGGAAGCTGTTGATGCCGGATCGCGGCCGCTTAATGCGATGCTGAAATGAATGAGCGAATTTTCGACGCCAGCGACGTACTGGTCTTGACTGATCAACGAGGAAATGATCTCTGGCGTCGCAGCTTGGGTGCTCTGGGCTGGCAACACCATTGCGATGCATAGCGCACTGAATGCGACGAACAGTCGTGACTTCACGAGACACCTAATTCATCGCGCGGTGACTCAAGTGATAATTCCATGACCCGTAAATTTTCGGGCAATTGCTCAAAACCGATCCGTTGATACAACGATAAAGCCCGCTGATTATCTAAGTGCGTATTGACCAAGATGTCAGTGACACGGCGCCGTGCCAGCCAACCTAAACCATCTTGCAGTAGTGATGTCGCGACACCTTGACCTTCGTGTGCTGGATCAACGGCAAGGCGTTGTATGAACCCTGCCGACCCGTTGCGTCCAGTGACCATATAGCCAGCAGGCTCGTCGGTCGCAGTAACTGCCAACCGAATGCGATATACGGGGGTCGCCCGACACGCTTCTTCAATGCCATCAACATCAAGCCCCCACCCTGCATCAAAAGCCAAATGGTCAAGTCGAGCGGCAACGTCAAGTGATCGTTGAGAACGCAGTGGACGCATTTCGTGGTGGGGCCGAGCGGTTGTGTGAGTAGCCACATGAGAGCGTGGCGTTTTCATGCGTAAAAGAGCTAACTGTTGGATCTCGTGAAAACCTGCTTGCTCAAATGGTTCAACGGCACTCACAGACAGGGCTCCCGTACGAATTGATCCGTAACCCTCTGACCTCAAAGAGTGAGTCCACTCGGCAAGCGATGCTCGTGATGGAGCAACAGTGTGATCAGTGAGTACCAAATGGGCGATGTCGGGCCGACTCGGCCACCTGCGCACTCGAGCACGCACAAGCCCGTCGTCAAAAAGTCGAGCCGTCATGGAGTGTCGACGTTGTCGTAACCCAGTGATCACCCCATCGACGGTAGTGCCAAATTGGTAGAGAAAACGCGTTCGCTCGTACCTATATATTGTTCATGGTCATCAGGCAAGGGGCGAGAACACATGAGTGAGTCAGAAAACGAGACATCGCAACGCTCAACATCTCTCCCTCGCGAGGTATATGCCCGGCGCCGCATGCTGTTGGGCCTCAGTATTGTCGCTGGATTAATGGCCGTCATTTTCGCAGTGCAGGCGCTGACCTCTGACTCTGGCCCAATATCTACTTCTCTGGCTAGCGATCAAGGTGAGTTGACTCCATCAACTCCTCAAGACCCCGCGTTGAGCACGACAATGTCTCCCGAGAGCACGACTATGTCTCCTGAGAGCACGACAACAACCACACTGGTCATCGAAGGCCCGCCGCGTGTGAGCATCTACGGCGATTCGCTAGCTGCGGGGTTTGGAGGCTTGTTGAAATCAATGCTCGATCAACAAGGCATCACAACTTTCTTAGCGACCAAAGGTTCGTCGGGATTAAGCCAACCAGGATTTTTTGATTGGCCGAATCATCTCAATGTGTGGGTACCTCAAGAAAACGCCGGCGTAGTGGTGATCGGCCTTGGTGCAAATGATGGTCAAGATGTGTATGTCGATGAAATCTCGTATTCAACAAACGATCCCGAGTGGTCACTTGAATACGAACGGCGCGTCAGCGAACTTGTCACCTTGGTGACGTCCCAAGGACGTTCCTTGGTGTGGGTCGGAACACCCGATGTAAAAGCCAAAGGATTTCGTGCCAACTTAGGAATTTTGAGAACTGCGACGAAGAATGCCATAGATGCGGCCCGAGCTAATGGCACCGATGTTGTTTATCTTGATACCTGGAATCTCTTTTTAGGACTTGACGGCAACTATTCGCAATACGTGATTGATCCAAGTGATGCCAAACGAAAGAAATCACGCGATAGCGACGGATTCCATTTGAGTTTGGCAGGCAACAAAATTCTTGCTGCAGCGATAACTGCCGAAATTGATGCAGCGTTCGAGCGTCGTGCTGCGCAGTAGAAGCGTCAATTTCATGTCGTATCGTTTGAACTCATGAGTATTCTCTTTGCCACTCACGAGGCGTACTTAGATCATCTCAACGGCCCTCAACACCAAGAGCGACCACAGCGACTTGGTGCGGTCATTGACGGATCGCGTGAGGCCGGAATCGCTGATGCATTGATTCTGTTGGTGCCCGAACCCGCGACCCGCGAGCAAATCTTGCGCGTCCATACGTCGACGCATGTTGATCGCATTGAAAGTGTTGTGCAAGCAGGCGGTGGTCGGCTTGACCCCGATACTCGCGCGTCATCTGGTTCATGGAAAGCCGCGATGTTGGCTGCAGGTGCTGGGCTCACGGCAATTCGCGCTCTGCAAAGTGGACAAGCCGATTCAGCATTTTGTGCCGTTCGACCACCGGGCCATCATGCAACCAAAAACGAGACGATGGGTTTTTGTTTATTTTCTAATGTTGCCGTGGCCGCAGCCGCCCTTGCCGACGCAGGTGAACGGGTGTTGATCGTTGACTTCGATGCTCATCACGGAAATGGTACACAAGACATTTTTTATGACGACCCGCGCGTGATGTTTGTTTCGTTACATCAATGGCCGTTGTATCCAGGAACTGGCTGGTACGACGAAACAGGTGTTGGTGAAGGAGTGGGATTCACAATGAACATTCCATTGCCTCCACAAACAACCGGCGATGTGTACCTTGCGGCTTTTGATCAATTGATTCTGCCAATCAGTGAGAAGTTTGAACCAACTTGGCTGATCGTGTCGGCTGGTTTTGATGCTCACAGAAACGATCCGATTACTCAGATGGGACTTTCGTCTGGCGATTACCCCTTAATGATGCAACGTCTTATGCAACTAGTGCCCGCAGGTCGGCGATTGGTCATGCTTGAAGGTGGTTACGACTTAGATGCATTGCGCATGTCCACGGCGAGCACTCTTGCAGCAATGGTTGGAGTACATCACAGCGATGAACAACCCACCACAGGTGGTCCAGCCGAATCTGTTGATCAACTCGCAACGATCACGACACATTGGCAAGATCTGATCTAACTTTTCTACTTCAAT
>CAMDCI010000139.1 GCA_945889715.1 Bifidobacterium breve
GCCACTGTCGTGGTCGTCGCTGTTGCAACCGTCGTGGTCGGAGTTTCATCCGAACTTGGTTGATTGCATTCACGGACGACTGCGTCAGTCGATGCTGTTCCCGTCGAACCATCGGCAGCTGTCGCGGATGCTTCAACAACTTGGTTTCCAGCATCAATAGTGCTTGCCATTCCAGTCCAGGCTCCGTCGGCTCCAAGGGTGAGGGGGATCTCCCTTCCGTCAAAGGTCGCAGTCATCGTGGTGACTGCGCTGCCGGTCGAACTGGTTGCAGTGATACGAACAAACATGTCCGTTTCTGCACACACAGGGTCTTTGGGCTCAATTCCAATCTTGATTTCACCTTCGGCAATAGTTCCGCCACCAGTGCAATTGGCAAATCTTCCATCGGCTTCAAGTTCTGCAGTCGTGCGATATTCAGTACTGCCATCTTCGTATCGCGTGTACCAATGTTGACCATGGTCAGTGTCGGCTGCATCGTTGTTGAACCACACCCACATCCAAGCCGTGCCAGTTGATTCGGTGTAGGTATTTCCTTCAAACTCTTGTGGGCATTCAAACGGCACGGGTTCCTCGGGGTCGTCGCACGCATCGCGATAGCCCGGTATGTCGTAGACATAGGTGGCCGATTCGCCTTGTTCGCTGTACCAAACTCCGTCACCGCCGTACACCCAACGAACGCCACGATTGTCGACAAAGGTATGTCCGTCTTCTGGTTCAACGTTGAGGTCAACGCAGCCTTCTTCATAACAATCGTCGTACGGCGCAATAGTGGCGCGTACTCGATTGTCGGCAATACGTTCGATCGTCGGAATGCCAGGCAGTACTGTGATTGCGCTCCTAGTCGTTGATT
Source organism: Bifidobacterium breve (assembly GCA_945889715.1). Taxonomy (GTDB): domain Bacteria; phylum Actinomycetota; class Acidimicrobiia; order Acidimicrobiales; family Ilumatobacteraceae; genus Casp-actino8. The sequence goes on from CAMDCI010000139.1 coordinate 851, forward strand.
GAACGAGCGAATTTGTCACGGGCAAGTCGTTGTCAGAAGATGTCCAACTTGCGATGTTTTCGCCGTCGCTATCGGGTGGACATGGGGGCAAGCACAGCGAGCGATACCACGGGAGTTCAACAGTTGTGGCAACTGAAGAATTGTCCGTCAAGTTGATCCACTCAACTGCTCCCCAAATCCAGATGTCTTGAGTCGTCGGGTCAACCCACACTGCGTCTTCGTCGACGCTCAATTGAAGTGGGGGACAAGGCGGCATACATTCATCGATGTAGCCAGGCAACTGAATGGTCATCATGTAGTGGATGTCGGGTTCATTGGCGTTTACCCAACCGTTTTCGCTTCCGTTGTACACAAACACATCACCATTGGGAGCGACCCATGAATCGCCAGTTGAGGCTTTGATTTCGGGGCATGGAGGATCAACGGGGGGATAGCAATCTTCGGTACCGAGTTCCTCGTTTGTATAGTTCTCGAAGTCTTCGGTGCCGATCATGTCCCAGCCATATGTGCCACTCGGGCTTTGGCCGTAGACCCACTCAGATGAATCTGGAGCGGTCCATGTAGAACCGAGATGGGGCTTAGTTGGTGGGCATGGATCATTCTGAATCGATGGGGGTGGGCAATCAGCACCAGCATCGAGTTGTGCGGTCGCAATTGATTCAACTTCTTCGGTTGAGGTGTTATCCCAAGATGGTGTTGAGTCTTCGCGATAATTGAATTCCCATAACGAGCCTTGCGCGTCGTACCAAACATCACCGATTCGTGGTTTGGTAGGAGGACATGGTGATTCTTCAGGGCAGTCTTCGGGGACTCCGGCAAGCTTGGTCGTGGTTCGTGCTTCGGAAGTATCAACGACGCCGTCGACAATTCTCATCCAATGAGCACCTGTGGATTCAGCGCTTGTCCAAATCCAAGTGGTTCCCTCACTGTCGGTGTAGCGCGCTCCCTGGAACGTTTCGGGACATTCAGGAGTAATGGTGATTTCGGGATCGTCACATTCAGCATCGATACCAGGTAAATCAGAAGTTGTGACATATACGAATTTGCCGTTGTCATCAAACCACCAGTGAGCGCCATCTGTGTCATCGCTCACCCAGACCCACACGTTGCCTTCGGGATCCGTGTAACGAGCACCTTCAAAAGTTTCGGGGCATTCGGGTGTCGGTCGGCGATTTTGTGGTTCGCCGCATGCATCTTTAAATCCGGGTAGATCTCCTACCTCATCGACCGGGGGGACCGTTTCATCATCAACGTTGACCCATTGTCCTGCAGTGGTGATGAAGCTCCAACGATCACCGTTCGAATCGATGTAGTCAGTCCAACCGCCTCCGATGATTTGCTCTGGACACTGCGGTTCGTCGACGGGAGGAATGGAGTCGTCGGTAGGAATGGAAACCTCGCCAGGAATCGTCGTTGATTCTTGGGTGACGATGCTGTCGTTGGGCGTGCTTTGTGGGCTCGTTTCTTCTGTTGTTGAATCGGGGGTTTCGGTTGCGTCAACGTTTTCTTCTGTCGGCGAGAGCAATGGATTGCCACACGCGCAACGTGCCCGTGGCAAACCTTGATCATCGATCAAAATTGCGGTCCCAGCAGCGATCACTGCGTCGTAGCCGTACGACTCACCATTCTTGAAACCGAACATTTTGACGTTGATGTCTTGAGTGACATAGACGGAGGTCAAACTGCGAATAAAAGAAGGAAGTTCTTCGAAGGAAATTCCTTGGATTGCAGCCCACGCACGTCCACGATCTGAGTAGTACTGCAAGAACTCAATCATTTTTTCGGTGTCACAAATGTTGGTTCCGGTGCCGCCGTAGGTTTGACCTCGATAGATACCAGGGGCTGCTGATGACACCTCGCCCTCAAGAACGGGATCATCGGACGTAACTTCGTATGCACTCAACTCGAAAGTTGGAGCAAAAGAGTCAGGGCCAACAACTCCGGGCGGCTGGTAGAGGGCTCGTGCAGGGCCAGACAATTGTGGATCGCTCGACTCGGACTTTTTACCGCTGCTACAAGCAGTTGCGACAAGAAGAACGCTTGTTAGTGCCAGAGCAAGAATTCGTTTCATGGAAAGATGTCCCCCGAAAATCAATCTGATTTCGCCGCTTTGACGGCGCCACCTTGACTTTATACGCATGCCGAGGCAGAGGAAAACACGTTGTATGAGGTTGTAGGAAGTTGAAGTTTGCATACCTGCAAGAGCAGGGAGCCGACACGTTCTTACAGTTTTTCTTAAATACTGCTCAAAATACGTGCCGCCGTGGCAGTCTTTTCGCCCATGACTTTGTAGCAGTCAGGTGTGATGCGTTCTTTTGGTCCAACTACTGAGATCGCGGCGATTGGGAGTGCTGGCCCGTCATAAATCACACTGCCGACCGCGATTGAACTTGGATGTCCTGGAGTTAATCGAAAATAGCGAGGGCGGTCGTCATTGGCTCCTGTTAACCAAGCTGATTCGCCCGTCGGGAATTCTTTAATGATCGAGCGCACGTTTGTCGAATCTGCGGCGTCTGGTCGAACGAGTACGCGTTTGCCAATTTCCATGGTGATTTTGACATCGTGTTTGCTGTCAACCTTGTCAAGCAAGGTGGCGTACATGTTGTCGCCTTCAAAAGTGAATTGCCATAACAGGGCAGTTTCGCCAATGATGTCCGCCAAATCATGAAGTTGTTGGTGAGCTGTTTGGCGAAGCGTGACCGCCACACGATTCGACAATGTGAGCACACGAGGAGTTAATTCCCAGGCGGTACCGTGATTTTGCTTTTGAATGTAACCACTTGCGCCAAGAGTGATCAAGATCCGCTGAGCGGTGTTCTTGTCCATGTTCATGTGGCGGGCGAGGGCTGACACACCAATGGGTTGTAATTCGGCGACGACTTCAAGGACAGCGAGGGCATTTTCTACTGTTTGCAACGTCTTGACAGCCATAAGGAGATCAACTCTACACAGTGAGTATCTAATGTATTGTATAAAAATACGCTGTCTCTGATAATGAGACGAAGTAACGCTGAACTTTGCCATACCCATCTGGTCTGCTGGGTCCATGTTTAGTGCTTTGCGTTGCTCGCAGTGTTTGAAAATCTTTCGCCCCGCCGCCGATAACGCGGGCTCAATGGGGTCAACTCGAACTTGCCCATCGTGCTCATCCTTGAGCGATGGGCCGAATCGTCCGGTTCGGGCGACCGCCGACCTACGCGGTGAAACCCAGGACTTGATTCGAAGCTTGAAATATCACAATCAGCGACGGGTTGTCGCTGAACTTGCTGACCGCCTGGTGCGTTCAATTCTGGCTGATCCTGAGAAGCCGGTTTACGACGTGGTGACCTGGGCTCCTACTTCGGTGGTGCGCGAACGACTGCGGGGCTATGACCAATCACAATTGTTGGCAAAAGCCGTCGCGGAGCGTCTCGGACTGCGATGTCGGCGACTGTTGTATCGAGATCGCAGTGCGCCACAAACCGGCCGCAATCGGCAAGAGCGTCTGAACGGTCCCATGTTTCGGGCTCGTCCGCTACGTCATCCATGTCGAGTACTCGTCATTGACGATGTTGTGACAACCGGAAGCACTTTGCGAGCAGCGGCCCATGCACTCGATTTGGCTGGGGCCAGTGAAGTTTGTTTACTGGCCGTAGCAGCAACCCCTCGTGATCGTTCTACAAATTCGCGAGTTGCCTGACGCGTTGAACTGCGTGTGTTGGGTCAATATCGACCCAAATTCCGTGTATTCCTACCGCGGAAGCGGCGTCAACGTTGCTTTGGGCATCGTCAAGAAATGCCGTTCGATGAGCGTCAACTCCAAGCCGACTCAATGAGAGTTCGTAAATGGCATGATTTGGTTTGCGCATTCCAACTTCGTGACTGTCAACAACATCATCAAAAATGTTGGCGAAATCGAGCATGGGCCACCATAAATCCCGGAATTCGCGAACATTATTTGTGAGCACTCCGAGGCGCAAGCCGGCTGCCTTGAGATGATGGACCAGGTCAATAACTGGGGCATTTGGTTCAAACTGAATATTGACGCCGTCTCGCGATGCAACTTGTGGATCATTCGGTTGAGGTGGGGGTCCGACCGGGGCCATCGGTTGCAAACCTGCCTCAAGAACAAGCGGGGCCAGCTGTTGGCGATACTCGAGCATGCTGATTTCGCCCCGTTCGAGTCGATGCCAGGGATGATTGGTGTCCTGCCCGTAATCGCCCATCATGACTTTCATGAC
>CAMDCI010000140.1 GCA_945889715.1 Bifidobacterium breve
TATGGGCGGCACCTGGGACCTCTTCCGTTATCCAGGTGTTCGCTCAGACAGTGACATGCACACTCTTGGGTACAGCTTCAAACCTTGGAAGGAAGCAAAGTCAATCGCCGATGGTCCTTCAATTCTCAATTACCTGCGCGAGACCGCGAGCGAAAACGGAATTGATAGAAAGATTCAGTTCAATCATTTAGTCACCAACGCTTCATGGTCAACCGAGACAGCAACATGGACCGTGACCTCAACCCATAAAGAAACCAACGAGACGCTCACCTACACCTGCGGCTTCTTGTCAATGTGCTCGGGCTACTACAGCTACAAAGAGGGCTACACACCAGAGTTCCCCGGTATTGAAAATTTCACTGGCCAAGTAGTGCATCCGCAGAAGTGGCCCGACGATCTCGACTACACAGGCAAGCGTGTTGTTGTCATCGGATCTGGCGCAACAGCAGTGACAGTCGTGCCGGCAATGGCAAGGAAAGCTGCACACGTCACGATGTTGCAGCGTTCGCCAACATACGTCGTCTCACGACCCGATCATGATGCGATCGCCGACAGACTTCGCAAGATCTTGCCGGAGAAAACTGCTTACGCGATTACCCGCGCCAAGAACATTGCATTGACCAAATTCTTCTACAACCGCACGCGTACTCAGCCAGATAAAGTTAAGGGACAAATTCTAGGTGGAGTACGTAAGGCACTTGGTCCGGACTACGACGTTGATACGCACTTCACCCCCACCTATAACCCGTGGGATCAACGGATGTGCTTGATCCCGAATGGTGATCTCTTCACGTCAATTAACCTTGGCAAGGCCTCGGTTGTCACCGATCACATTGAGCGCATTAACGAGACCGGCATTTTGCTGAAGTCGGGCGCAACGCTTGAAGCAGACATCATCGTGACCGCCACTGGACTCAATCTCGTCACACTTGGTGAAATTGAATTCAAGGTTGATGGTAACGAAGTTGACTTTGCACAAACCTGGACCTATAAGGGCTTGGGCTATTCAGATGTACCGAACTTGGTGTCGACCTTCGGGTACATCAATGCGTCGTGGACTCTGCGCGCCGATGTGGTGGCTAATTACTCGTGTCGTTTGTTGAATCACATGAAGAAAACCGGCACGCAACAAGCCACACCACGATTGCGTTCCCAAGACCAAGGTATGACGGCTCGACCCTGGATTGATGATTTCTCGGCGGGCTATATGCAACGCATGATGCACTTGATGCCCAAGCAAGGCGATCATGCTCCGTGGCTCAATCCGCAACTCATCGCGGTTGATAAGCAGATGATTGTGAAGTCACCGATTGATGACGGTGCAATGCAATTCACGAAAGCCAAAGCCCTCGTTTAGGTCTTACGCTGCAACGTCAGGTGTCCAGCCTGGGGCGGCGAAAACATAACGTAAACGCTCATTGAAGTTGTCGGCTTGGGCAACGTCTTTGGCGATCTGGGCAAGTTCGCCGTAGGCCATTTTGACGGGATTGTTGGTGCGGATGTTCTTGGTGAGACCGTATTGCAACTGACGAATCTCGGGTTCAAAGGTCTTGAACATACGGTCCCAAATAATCAAGATGCCGGCATAGTTCTTATCGATGTACTGCTTGTTGGCGCCATGGTGCACTCGATGATGCGACGGCGTGTTGAAGATCTTTTCAACCCAATCAGGTAAACGATCAATCGCCTCGGTATGAATCCAGTACTGATACAACAAGTTCAATTGCCGAGCTTTGACGAAAGACGAATATTGGAATCCAAGAAGCGGCATTGGCCAGTACACCCAAGTAGTGAGGTAGCCGTTCCACGATTGACGAAGCGCCGTTGACAAGTTGTATCGACGTCCGGAGTGATGAGCGGCATGGTCGGCCCAGAACAAGCGCACCCTGTGCATCCAGCGGTGGTTCCAGTAATACAAGAAATCCCAGGCGATCATCGCGGTAATGATTGAACCGCGGCGCGAACCAAAGTTGGAGAGACGGTGACGAAACAAGAATCCATGAATCTTGCGGTACGTACCGTCAAGAGCAAAAGCCATCAAGATTGAGCCAACCAATAAGCCAAGACTTCCGGCTGTGTCGTTTTTTTCGTAACCAAGGGGCACGAGTGGATCTGGAACTGGACTTCCATCATCAATTGGCGCTGCTGCGTCAACATCAACAAGTTCGCGTAGTTTTCGTTTCTTTAAGACCCGATGTTCCAAGACCATGGTGGCAGCAAACACCGGCAAGGTGATCTTGTCGATGAAATCAATCTTGCGGGACGGTCCGGCCATAACTGCAGACTACGCCTAACTGAGTTTCTTGGCTAGGCGAACGGTGGCAAGCTTGGTGGGTTCGGCTAGTCCAGTCATGGCAATCTCGTAATCGGGTAACGCATAGACGTCTCCGTCATCGTTGATCATGATGAAACGATCGAATTTGGCTAAGAAGGTTCGATCGTGACTCACGGCGATGACGGTTCCTTCGAAACCATCAAGAGCTCGTTCAAGTGCTTCTGAAGATTCGATGTCGAGGTTGTCAGTTGGTTCATCGAGTAACAACACATTGTGTCCTTCAATTTCAAGACACAGAATTTCAAGACGAGCTTTCTGACCACCCGACAAGGTTTGAAACTCTTGGCGTGAATTATTGACAAGCCCATAGCGCGCTAACGCCTTCATAGACTTTTCATCTTCAACCAAGCGATCGCGAATGATGTCAAGACATTGACGACCTGTGAAGTCGGGTCGATCATTGATCTGCGTGAACACACCAACCGAAGTGCGCGGACCAAAGGTCACGGAACCCACGTCAGGTGTGACGCCGTTGAGTACTGCAAGAAGGTGACTCTTTCCAGTTCCGTTCGGACCGATGAGTCCGACACGTTCACCGTGATGAATTTCATCAGAGAATGGAAAGAACAAATCGCCCACAGAAACGTCTTCAAGTTTGGCAACGCGGCGTGCCGCATCTGCTCCGCGCAACCGAACATGAATCTGTTGGTCGGCAACAGGCGGGGGAGGCGGGCCAGCTGCCACGAATTTTTCCCAACGGGTTTCTGCGCCATTGGCCTTTGTTGCATTTTTGAAGTTCTGTGCGGCGCGTTGTTTCATGATCTTCATGTGATGGAACAATCGTCGCTCTTCGTCGTTCCAACGTTTGAGATCGTCGCCCATCAACTCTTGTCGTTTGGCGCGAGCATCGGGGAAAGTGAGATAGGAACCTCCGTGAACCCATGCACCCGAACCTTCAATGACCACAATCTTCGTTGCCACTCGTTCAAGAAGTGTGCGATCGTGGCTGACCATCAAGATGGTTGACTTGCACGCCTTGATTTGTTCCTCAAGCCAACCACGAGTGGGAATGTCGAGATAGTTGTCGGGTTCGTCGAGCAATAGAACATCGGCGCCAGATGTCAACAGCAAATCAAGCACGAGTCGTTTGCGTTCGCCACCCGAGAGTTCACTGACGAGACGTCGAGAGAAATCGTCAACTGGTGTCTTGACGCTGCGTTGTGCTGCAGCCTGCCACTTTGTTTCAAGCTCGTAACCGCCAAGGTCACCCCAGTCGCCGAGTGCATTTGCGTAACCCATGCCGTCGTCGCTGCCATCGGCAAGTGCCTTTTCGGCGGCGACGAGCGCGCGACCTGCGGCGCGTAATGCGGCGGGTGCAACTTCAATGAGCATTTCGCGCAACGTGTCGGTGGGTCGTGACATACCAACGTCTTGGGTCATTGAGAGCATGGTGCCATTGACAGTGAAGTCACCGCCATCGCATTCGTATTCGCCGGTCAAGATTTTGAGAATGGTGCTTTTGCCAACGCCGTTTGCGCCAACCAATGCAGCGTGTTCTCCTGGAGCAACACCAAAACTGACATCAAAGAAAAGCTGGTCAGCTCCGGGGGGTGCGTATTCAAGTTCGGAGATGACGATGCTGCTCACACCGACCATTCTCGCTGGAAAAGTGCGGGACTACACCTTGAGAAGTAATTTGCCGTAATGGCCACCTGTCATCAACAGGTTCATGACGGCCGGGAAGTTCTCGACACCTTGTTCGATCTGTTCGCGAACTACTAATTCTCCGCTACGTAGCCAATCGGCCAGATTCTTCTCGGCACGGGCATAGTGATCAGCGAAATGGAAGACTGCAAAGCCCTCCATGGTGGCATGACGTTCGGCGAGCTTCATGTAATTCTTTGGCCCGCGAACATCGTCCATGTTTTCGTACTGTGAGATTCCACCGCAAATCACGATGCGTGATCCTTCAACGATACGCATCAATACGTCATCAAGAATGTCTCCACCGACGTTGTCGTAAAAGACGTTGATGCCATCAGGAGCCAACTCATCGAGACGTGCTGCGACATTTTCGTTCTTGTAATCAATGGCCGCATCAAACTTTAGGTCATCAACCAAAAACTTTGATTTGTGCGCACCGCCAGCGATACCGATGACCTTGCTTGCACCGCTTAAACGAGCAATCTGTCCAGCAACTGATCCAACAGCTCCGGCAGCACCCGAGACAACAACGGTGTCGCCTTTCTTCACTTGACCGACATCAACAATTCCGAAGTAGGCGGTGAGGCCAGTAGTTAAGCCAAGTGCACCGAGATACGCCGATGCTGGTGCAACGGTCGTATCGATCTTCTTCATGGTGAACGCCGGCATCACTGCATGAGTCTGCGAACACAGCGGTCCGAAAACATGATCGCCCGCAGCAAAGCCTTCGGCTTTACTTTGAAGAACTACGCCAACCCCAAGAGCGGGAATCACGCCACCGATTTCGGCGCCGCGGTGAAAACTGCCTTCGTTCAACGTGGTGCGAATAAACGCATCAATCCCGAGAAGATCAACTTTGATCAGCAACATGCCATCAGTAAGTTCAGTGGTCTGCTCTTCGCGATATTCAAAGTTTGAATCATCTGGGCGATTAGCGGGACGACTCTTCAGAACGATTTTCTTGTTTAACTCAGTCATCACAAACCTCCGTCGATGCCAATGACTTGACCCGTGACCCAACTTGATGCTGGTGAAACGAAATACAAAACGGCTTGGCCTAAATCTTCGGGAGTTCCCAAACGGCGCATG
>CAMDCI010000141.1 GCA_945889715.1 Bifidobacterium breve
GCACGCATTGGCGATTGCGAAATTGAATTTCAGTCAGCGTGCCCGCGTTGCGTGATGGTGACCCGAGAAGTTGGCGACGACCTACCTGCCGATCGCGCAATCTTGCGACACATCGTGCGCGACCTTGATCAAAATGTTGGTGTCTACGCCAAGGTCACCAAACCCGGTGCGATCAAAACCGCCGACCAACTCACATTTCTCCCGTGATTCTGGTGTCGTTTTAATCGGTAATAGCGAATAAAACGACACCAGAATCACAAGGCAGAAAGGATGATTTGGGCGACTTGGGTGGCGGGTTCGCCGTTGTAGTGCAGGCCGTCGTAACGGAAGATGCGGTCACAATCATCGGGATATGACGGGCACACATCATCGCGTAGCTGTACGACCTTGATTCCTAGCTCAGCAGCGACATCGTCATAAGCGACAATCTCGCACTCCGTACCATCAACGTCTTTCGCGGTCTGATCTAAACGGGGGACTGGTGCGACCAAGATGATGTCCGTTGTAACTCCGTCAAAATATGCCACGAGACGACGAATGCGATCGCGAGTTAACTGTTGAGCGTTGGCTTCACAGAAGTAATACGGCGTTCCGTGCTCAACGAACCCAACGCCTGTTCCGCCCCACCAAATGACGGCCGTATCAATGTCGAGTTCTTGGGCTCGGGCGCGGGTGCCTTGCAAGAAAGTGACGCATTCGGGTTTGCCGTATTGATCTTTCTTATCTTCTGATGGCACACAACCGGGATCGGCGCGTACTTCAATTTCAATACCACGAGATTCGGCTTCGGCTTGCAATTCATCGGCCGCGACTGCGGGAACGGAATCACCAAACACCATGACTCGTTGCGGCAACTCAATCGGCACCGACTCAACAGTTGTTGGTCGTGGGGCAAGGGTGACTTCGACATCAAGTGCAGGTGCGGTGGGAGTCGAAACAACGAGACTCACGACAACGATGGCAACTGCAACAGTTGGGACAGGGAAAAGACTCAAACGTGGAAGGCGACGGTTCCGAATCGGCGACTCAATGAACCGATACGACAAGCCGGCCAGTGCAATTGACAATGCGGTCACAACAACAAACCGAACACCGCTATGGAGATCATCAAACTTGTGCGAGACAACGAGGGGCCAATGGAAGAGATAAATGCCGTAACTCCAACGACCGATGAGTCGCAGTGCCGGTGACGATAAAAGTCGATTGGTTTGAGTTGTGCTGTAAACAACCGCGGCAATGCCCGCGAACGAAATGACAATGAGCGGTCCAGAGAACACCCAATTGCGATCGCCCGGCAACCAAATTGCTGCAGGAATCAGGACGATGCCCGCGAAAGTGGGGAGTAGCCACGATGGCATCGCCAACTTTCGTGGCGGCCAACCTCGGGTTGCGATCGCGGCACCAAATAAAAAGGCGACTGCCCGCGTGTCGGTTCCTTGGTATACGCGGTCGATTGATAGGCCTGCATGAATTCCAATGACTTGAACAAGCGCAGAAACACCCGCACCAACCAATGCAACTTTTCCCAGAGTCGACGGTGGACGTCGCTTTAATACATACCAAGCCACAATTGGCCAGACGACATAAAACTGTTCTTCAATGGCGAGTGACCACAAGTGCCGCAGTGGGTCTGGCGTTGCGAAATGATCCCAGTAACTGGTGCCCCCAAAAATGTGTACCCAGTTTGTTGAGTAGGTGAGTGCACCCCAAATATTTCGTGCAGTGACTTCAACTTGATTGAGTTGTACGAGAACGGCAACGAGACCGAGCAAAACTATGAGAGCCGGTACCAAGCGACGAATTCGTCGCATCCAAAATGCACCGAGAGCGACACGACCATTGCGCTGATTCTCGGCAACCATCAAACCTGTGATCAAGAAGCCGGAGATGCCAAAGAAAACGTCAACACCGATCCAGCCGCCCTCAATGACGCCACTGTGAAAAGCAACGACCACTAAGACCGAGAGGGCTCTCAGTCCATCGAGGCCGGGTAAATACGGCGCTGAATGATCAGCGCGTATTGGGTCTGGCAAAGTCATCAATCAATTGTTACTTGTTGACTATCGGAATTGCGGTATCAAGTCCACCAAATGATGAGCCAGCTTCGTGACCATTCAGCACCGCGAACGGGTCACGGATGTCATCTTGATATCCCAAGGCGTACGCCCCAAGTGAATAGCCAGCCAACTTTTGTACATGTGCGGGAAGTGTTCGTGCAATTTCAGGTGGACACGAGAGATATTGGTTTTCTTCTTGGCGCAGCCAGCCCAAGATGTAATCAACATTGAGACCACGCCTGATGCGATCAGAGTTGTTTGCACCACCACCATGAATAGTGCGTCCGGTGTAGATCACAACTGAGCCTTTCGGCATCGTGGCACCGACAGTGCGATGGTTGTCTTCGATGGCCGTAGGTGGATCATTTAAGCTATTTGGGATGACTCGCGTCGCACCGTTTTCTTCGGTGAAGTCGTCAAGGGCCCAAATTGTCGAGACCTCAACATCCATATCAGCAGGGAAGGGGAACATATTGAAGCACCATTGATCGCGGTGCAATCCCTGTGCTTGACTCCCTGGTCCGATATTGATGATCTGGGTGAGATGTAGTTGAAAAGTGTCGGCGTAAGGGCCAAGGATCTTTTGGGTGATATTGAGAATGAGTGGGTGGGCCACAAGATCTACTGACGCACGTGAACGGGCCAGTAGCGCCCCGGTTCGTTTGGTCGTGCGACCAGTGAAGTCCTCGCTGCCATACGGCGTGGCGTCGATGTACGGGGCCATCTCGGCCAATATCTGGTCGAGAAGGTCAACAGGTGCAAGGTTCTCAATAATCACGCACCCGACGGTTTGCAGGGCTTGGGCGATGTCTTCAGCGGAGGCACTCGCGGCAAATCTCGGAATGACAGTCACATTGTTAGAGTAGCCATTGTCTCTATTGTCCGCAAGAACGGAAAATCTATGTTTCGTCTCACCACTATCAATAATCGCTCGGCCATTGAAGTTGATGGTGTCTTTCATGATCTGGCCAAGGTAGTTGGCGATGAATCATTAGCCGATCCGATGAATGCCATTGAGCGCTTTGGTGAGTTGCACGCAGCGAGTGACAAAGCTCGCTCAACTGGTTCGCCCATCAGCGGACCGATTGGCGTGTGTGTCCCGAACCCCAAGAAGGTTTTCGCAATTGGTCTGAATTATCGTTCGCACGCGAGCGAGTCGGAAATGGAAGTTCCGCCGGCACCTTTAACGTTCACCAAGTTCCCATCATGTTTGGTTGGTCCGACCGCTGACGTGGTGCTCTCTGGTCCATTAGTTGACTGGGAAGTTGAACTTGTTGTTGTGATTGGTAAAGGCGGCAAAGATATCGCCGAGTCGTCATCATGGAGTCATGTTGCCGGAATCACTCTTGGGCAAGACATCAGCGATCGCATGGTGCAGATGACCGGTAAGCCGCCACAATTCAGCTTGGGTAAGAGCTTCGACTCGTTTGGACCCATCGGACCAGTCATTGCATCTGTTGATTCGTTCAGCGACCCCGATGACATCGGTATCTGGTGTGATGTCGCGGGTCAGCGAATGCAAGAAGCCCGCACAACTGATCTCATTTTCAATATCCCGTTCTTGATTTCGTACCTCTCGAGTATTTGTACTCTCGAACCTGGTGACATCATTTTTACGGGTACACCCGATGGTGTTGGCGCAGCGCGTGGTCAGTTCTTGAAGGCTGGCGATGTCATTGACAGCGGTGCCGAAGTCATTGGCACGTTGCGCAATGTGTGCGTTGAGAAGTAAACGAACGCGTTAGTTCAGAAAACTTCAGCGAAAATATCGCGCATGGCTTGCCACGAACGCTCGTCGGCGTTCTTGTCATACAAAACGCCGGGACGTGAACCATCAGCTCCAGGGTTGGTGAAACTGTGCTGTGCGCCGCCGTACACATTCATACGCCAGTCGGCTTGTGCATCAGTCATTTCCTTTTCGAAGGCAATGCGTTGATCGGGCGGGATCATCGGGTCATCGGCGCCGATGCACGCCAAGACTTTTGCGGTGATCGCCCCCGGAGCAACTTTGGTTGATGTGCTGAGGCCCGAGTGGAAACCAACAATGGCTGCGAGGTCGGTTCCGGCGCGAACAAGTTCGAGACACATCGTTCCGCCAAAGCAATAACCGATTGCTGCGATACGAGTTGCATCAACACGTGGCTGGCTCAACAAAACATTGAGACCAGCCTTGGCACGCTTCACAGTTTCATCAGGCGCAGTAATGAGTGCCATCAATTTGGTGATCATGTCTTCAAGCGGCACCATCTTGCCGTCGCCGTGATAATCGAGAGCGAAGGCAACGAAACCAAGCGCAGCCAAACGATCGGCTTTGGTGAAAGTGTTCTCTGAAATTCCGGGGCCTTCATGGCACACCAAAACACCAGGTGCCTTTCCTTCGCCTTCGGGAAGGGCAAGGTAACCAATGTAGGTAACACCCTCTAATTCATAACTGATGTGCTGTCCCATCATTCATCCTTCGTTGGGTAGAGAAGCAACAAGCTTCGGCAATACATGTGGCCACGAACTGCGCAGGCCGGGGTGTAAATCAAATCCTTCAACAGTCGAGATTCCGACCCACCGAACTTCGTCACTTTCGTGGTTGGCCTCATGCGCACCGACATCGCCAGTGACATGTGCAATCACCGTGTCATATCGCCAGTTGCCGTGATTGTCGGAATAGATATCTTTGACGTCTAAAAATTGCTGATCGATTCCGGCTTCTTCGTATGCTTCGCGAATTGCGGCCTCGATTGAATCTTCGTGCGAGTCGAGAGCGCCACCCGGAATGGCCCAGGTGCCACCACCATGTGTCCACGCCGCACGTAACTGTAACAACACATGTGGTTCTCCCATATCGAAGCGCACCATCAATAAACCGGCAGCTCCATGAAGACCCCAATGGCGATAGCCACAATTACAAAAGACCCAGCCGTCACCGTCACGCAAACCCATGGTCAAGATGTTGGCACAGCGACAGGCGCGGTGCGGTGTTCGGGG
>CAMDCI010000142.1 GCA_945889715.1 Bifidobacterium breve
AAGGCTTCGATACGAGCCGGGACAGCGCCACCTTCGAGGTAGCCCAGTGCGCCTTCATCGCTGAAGATGTGTTCCATCCACAATGCGGAGCAAGCCTGGTGAGGCGAGTCCTTGATGAGACCCTGGCCGTAGAAGCCTCCGTACACGCCGTCGCTCGGGAAGTTGGTTTCGTAGGTGATTCCTGCAGCTTCGAGTTCAGCGGCCAATCCCGGAACGTTGTAGCTCCAGTCAATGGCGATGGGGGTTTCGCCGGACAAAACGGTTTCCTTGGTGACGTCGGTGCCACCGAGGTTGCCAGCAGCCTTGAGGTCGGCGAAGAACTGGATGCCGGGCAAGATGTCATCGGCGCTGCCGCCGTTGGCAAGTGAAGCAGCCATAACTGCGGCGAATGCTGCACCAGATTCACGAGGATCACCGTTCAAGGCAACGAGGCCTTCGTATTCGGGGTTCATTAAGTCAGCAAATGACGTCGGAGCCACGGGGGCAATCTTGGTGTTGGTGGTGATTGCCATAATTCCGTAGTAGGCAGCGGTCCAGTTGTTGTCGGCATCCTTCAAGCCGGCCGGGATTTCGTCGTCCGTTGACAAAACGTAGGGCTCAAACAGACCTGCGTCGACCATTTCCTGGGCGATTGCGGGGCTGACGTCAACGTTGTCAGGCATATCTTCTTGTCCGGCCAAGGTCTGAACCGCTTCCATTTCTTCTTTGGAGGAAGCATCGGGGTTGGCGACTGGGTATTCCACATCGGGGTACTTTTCGCCGAATGAAGCGAGGATGCCCTTGTAGTTGGCCCATTCGTCGGGAAGAGCGATCAAGTTAACCTTGGCTCCTTCGGCCTGGCACTCTTCGTAGAGAGCGGCAAGCGGATCGGCTTCTGTTGCGTCCATTGCTTCGGTGGTTTCAGTGGCGTCATCTGCGGGTGCTTCGGTAGCAGCAGGAGCTTTTGTTGTTTCGCTGGTGCTGGAATCGTCGCCGCCACAGGCTGCGAGTGCCAAACCAGCAACAATGGCGAGCGACGCCATCTTGCGCATGGATGAGTACTTTGAGGGGATCATCGTTTTCCTTTTGGTTGTGTTCACGGATGTTCAACACTGTTGTGTTGATCGATTGTCACTGTGTCTCAGTGAGGTGACGCCGAAGCGTGATTTGTCTGCATTAGATATGAATACTGAATGAATGGATATGCAGTTCACTCAAAATCAACCGAGCAAGTAGGGTGTCGTTACGTTCCCCCCATTTATTAGGAGCGTGCTATGTCAGTCACCGTCGTCGTCGGAGCCCAGTGGGGCGATGAAGGCAAAGCCAAGGTCATCGACCTTCTTGCCCGAGAGAATTCGGTTGTCGCTCGCTATCAGGGTGGGCACAACGCTGGTCACACCGTTGTCGTTGGTACCGAGAAGTACGCGCTGCAATTGATTCCTTCTGGAGTTTTGTACGACCATGTCACTCCGGTGATCGGGAACGGTGTCGTCGTTGACATGCCGACACTCTTCGCTGAGATTGATCGGCTTGAATCGCGTGGTATTTCATGCGCCAAATTGACTGTCTCGAGTCTGGCCCAACTGATCTTTCCGTGGCACCAATCGTGGGATGCGATCTCCGAAGGCAACTTGGGGGACAACAAGATTGGGACGACGCTCAAAGGAATAGGACCGGCGTACGCCGATAAGGCTCGCCGCGTAGGTATTCGAGTTGGCGAATGTGTCGACTTGCAAACATTTGCCGTGCAGGTACGCGAACGGGCGACTGCGGAAAACATCAACGTCGTTCTCGCTGGTGGAGATGCCCTTGATGTTGAACGCATCGTCTCTGAATTTGTCGAGTATGCGAAACGTTTGCAGCCATACATCGGTGACACCGTCGGTCTCTTGCATGACGCAGTTGACGCGGGTCAAGACATCTTGCTTGAAGGTGCTCAAGCAACCTTTCTCGATCTTGACCATGGCACCTATCCGTTTGTGACGTCATCGAATCCGACAGCGGGTGGGGCAAGTGTCGGATCAGGGATAGGTCCACGATTGCTTGATCGCATCATCGGAATTACCAAGGCCTATACAACTCGAGTTGGTTCTGGGCCTTTCCCAACTGAAACCCTTGGTGAGATTGGTGAGAAGTTAGTGGACATTGGTCGCGAGTTCGGCACTGTTACTGGTCGCCGTCGCCGAACCGGTTGGGTTGACTGTGTGATGTTGCGTCATGCGGGTCGTATCAACTCACTCACCGAGTTGGCGTTGACGAAACTCGATGTTTTAGACACATTTGATGAAGTGAAGGTTTGTACGGGCTATCGCATAAATGGCGAACTCATACATGGTTATCCTGATCGCAGTGATGTGCTTGGTCAAGTTGTTGCCGACTACATCACCTTGCCAGGTTGGAAAACCGAATTGCGAAATTGCCGATCAGTAAAAGATCTTCCCGCCGAAGCTCGAGCCTTTATAACTGCAGTCGAACGTGAATCTGGAATTCCAATTCGCATCATCGGTGTCGGTCCTGAACGTGATGATGTACTTGATTGGACTCCCGCTTCAATATTTGGAGGTACGACATGATCCCTCGTTATTCACTACCCGAAATGGAATCGGTCTTTTCAGACGAATCTCGTTTTGGTCGTTGGGTTGAAATTGAATTGCTAGCAACCGAAGCGCACAGTTTGTTGGGAGTTGTTCCTACAGCTGATGCTGTGACGTGTCGAGCAAATGCCCCAGTCGTCGACCCAAGTTTCATTAACGATGTCCTTGATCGCGAAAAGATTACCGATCACGACGTTGCCGCATTCGTTGATATTTTGCAATCGCGGATTGGTGGCACTGCAGGTGCTTGGATTCATTACGGTCTTACATCAAGCGACATCGTAGACACAGCCTGGTGTTGGATGTTGCGCGATGCGGCCGACCTACTCATTGAGGCTTCGTCGAAACTTCTACGAGTTGTTGTGAGTTTGGCTAAGGCTCATCGCGACACGGTCATGATTGGCCGAACGCATGGCGTGCATGCCGAACCAACCACATTCGGCGCCAAAGTTGCATTGTGGGCGCTGCAAATTGATCGTGATCGCAACCGATTGATCGCTGCTCGCGAAAATATCGCAGTGTGCAAACTGTCTGGCGCAGTCGGAACGTATTCAAACGTTGATCCCAAAGTTGAACAGCACGTTGCTCATGCCTTGGCTTTGAAAGCAGTCCCGGCCACACAGGTGATCTCTCGTGATCGACATGCCGAATACATGTGGGCTTGCGCCGCGGTTGGTAACACTTGCGAAATGATCGCCGTTGAATTACGTCATCTGCAACGAACTGAAGTCCGTGAAGTTGAAGAAGGTTTCAAGCCTGGACAAAAAGGTTCTTCGGCGATGCCGCACAAGCGCAACCCAATCTCTGCCGAAACAATCACCGGCCTTTCACGAGTACTTCGTGGCAATCTCCAAGCCGCAATGCAAGATGTGGCGTTATGGCACGAACGCGACATCTCACATAGTTCGGTTGAACGTGTCGTTCTTCCCGATTCGTCATTGATGGCGCATTACGTGATGCATCGCTTACGACGTCTGCTTGAAGGTCTTCAGGTTTCACCTGAGCGTATGAAACAGAATTTGTACTCAAGTCACGGATTGGTTTTTAGCCAACCAGTACTTCTTGCTTTAGTTCAATCAGGCCTGACTCGTGATGAGGCCTATCGAATTGTTCAGGAAGCAGCAGCAATGTCGTGGGAGCGTTCGCAAGATTTTCGTTCAGTGCTTGAAGCCGATTCGCGTTTGGAACGTATCGACAAGAAAGTCCTCGACGAAGCTTTTGACTTGAAGCGTTCGCTGGTGCACATCGGGCAAGTGTTCACTGCCCTTGATGCACTTGAAGTGTAGAAATCAGCGAGTGATTCCGGCTTTTTTCAGCACTGCCGGATCAACACCAATTTCACGCCAAGCGGTGTAGGTGATTCCGTTGCGCTCACCGTATGAACGAGCAACTTTAACGAATGCTTTTTCGAGCGGTCCGATTTGTTGAGCAGTTGTCATTTCTGCAAGTTCCATAGCCAAGTCAAGACGTTCTTGTGACAGCTTCAGTTGTGTAATCGCATCTGATTCAGCGAATTCATTTTCAATAAATGTCAGGCGCTTCTTGATCGAATCTGGTGTGCGCTTACGTCCACGCTTTGGTTTATTGCGACGAACTGCTTCAAGATAATCACGAACAGTTCGACTCTCTGCTCGTCCAACTGCCAGAGCCGCCTTATGAGCTTTAGTCATTGGTGTTTTCGGTGCAGCCATATATGTCAATATATGACTGACCATTATGTAAAGCGATGTATTTGTACCTAAGAAATTGTGACGATTTTCTCAAGAAATCACTGTATTTATTGCTGATACAAGCAAGTCTCGCAAAGCGATACACGACCACAAATCGCGCACTACTGTAATTACCGATGAGTAATTTTTTGAACGCACTGCCTACTCTTGACCCTGCTCGCCACGCATTACGTGAACACGTTCTTCGCCATTCGCTGAAGACGGGTAACTTCACTTTGAAATCAGGAGCAAGCAGTTCATGGTTTCTCGATACAAAACAAACGGCCTGTCGGGCCGACGGCGTGGTGCTCATGGCAGATGTTGCCCTGACACTTATTCCCACCGATGCTGTGGCGATAGGCGGATTGACGATGGGTGCTGATCCTGTCGCGTATGGCATTGCCGCCGTGGCGGCGACACGCGGCTTTGATTTACGAAGTTTTAGCGTTCGTAAAGAGGCCAAAGATCATGGTGTGACCGGGCGCATTGCCGGTGCTTTGCAACCTGGCGACAAGGTCGTCATTACAGAAGACACCGTGACTCGTGGTACTTCGATCATGGAAGCAGTAGATGCTGTCGTTGCATTTGGGGCGATTCCGGTGCTGATTACGGTCGTCGTTGACCGCGGTGGTACGTGTGGGGCAATGGCTGCCGAACGCGGAATTCCGTTTGTGCCCATGCTGACTGCCCCCGATTTGGGTTATGGATACGGCACATAATT
>CAMDCI010000143.1 GCA_945889715.1 Bifidobacterium breve
GTCGACAAGATGGCGATTCAAATGCTCAACGATCGCTTGTTGGTCAAGATCCCCGATAAGGACGGCGAGCGACGCAGTATGGGCGGAATTCTCATCCCCGCAACTGCTCAAGTCTCTAAGCGTTTGGTCTGGGCCGAAGTCATTGCACTCGGCCAAAACGTCCGTAGTTGCGAGGTCGGCGACCGTGTACTTTTCGGGCCCGAAGACCGCTACGAGGTCGAAGTCAGCGGTGTTGATTACATCATGTTGCGTGAACGCGACATCCATGCCGTTGCCGCCAGCCGAATTGATGGCCATACCGGCCTCTATCTCTGACAAAGTTGTAGATATGAACCTGATCGTTCCCACCCCTGAGCAACTTGCCGCTGTGAAGTACAACGCCGACGGCTTGGTGCCCGTCATTGCCCAAGACATTGAAAATGGTGATGTGTTGATGATGGCCTGGATGAATGCCGAAAGTTTGTCGATGACTTTTGCTGAAGGTCGCATGGTGTACTGGAGCCGCAGTCGTTCAGAGTTGTGGCGCAAGGGTGACACCAGCGGCGATCGTCAGTTTGTGCGCGAGGCCTATTACGACTGTGATGTTGACACGTTGTTATTTAAGGTCGAACAAGAGGGTGCTGGTGCATGCCACACCGGAGCGCGCACGTGTTTCTTCTCTAGTTTCGGAACTGCTGAATGACCCAGCCTTTGGTAGTGCGACCGTCGCGCGAAGAATTTCATGCGCTTGCTGCCGACTACACAGTCGTGCCAGTTTGGGTTGAAGTCTTAGCCGACCTCGAAACTCCCGTCGCTGCCTTTGCAAAATTGGTTGGTGATGAACCAGGTTTCTTGCTCGAATCAGTTGAGCATGGCGAACGTTGGAGTCGATTTAGTTTTGTCGGACGCCATCCGCGCGCCACCCTTGAACTGATTGACGGTCAACTTAAGATCACCGGCGATATTCCTGCCTCGGTGCCACGTGATCAGGGAATGCTCGCCGCGATTGAAGCGTTACTTCTTGAATATCGCAGTCCAGTGATCGCCGACCTTCCACCTTTGCAGGGTGGAGTCATGGGCTTTCTTGGCTATGACGTCGTACGTGAAGTCGAGTCGTTGCCAAACATCCCGCACGACGATCGGCATATGCCCGATGGCGTGATGAGTGTGATCGGTTCATTGGCGGCGTTCGATCATTGGCGCCAACGGGTCTATCTCATTGAAAGCGTTCCTGTTGTTGGTCAAAACTCGCAGACTTTTACAACTGATGAATTGAATCGTTTATACGACGAGGCATCTGTACGTGCGCTGAAAGCAGTTGATGAACTCGCACGACCTTTGCCGTACACACCGGTCGAACCGCCGCAGCGCGATGATGTACTTCCAGTCGCCACTTCGTCAATGCCCAATGGCGCATATCAGCGGGCAGTTGAAGTTGCTAAGGAATACATTCGTGCCGGAGACATTTTCCAAGTCGTCCTGTCACAACGTTACGAATTGCAATTAGAGGCCGATCCATTCGACATGTATCGCGTTCTTCGCCAGGTGAACCCAAGTCCGTACATGTACTTCTTGCGTCATCCGGGAGTCACCATTGTGGGAAGTTCACCCGAGCCCATGGTGCAATTGCTTGGTGGTCGTGTGATTAGTCGTCCCATCGCCGGCACACGTAAGCGCGGCACGAACGATGAACACGATCGACGTCTCGCCGCTGAACTTCGTGAAAATCCGAAAGAAGTCGCCGAACATGTGATGTTGGTCGATCTCGCCCGCAACGATGTGGGTCGTGTGTCATCGTTTGGCACCGTTGTCGTAGACGAACTCATGACTCTTGAGAAATACAGCCATGTCATGCACCTCACATCGCAAGTGAGTGGAGCACTCGTACCCGGCAAAACTGCGATTGATGTTTTGCGCGCCACTCTTCCGGCTGGCACCGTCAGTGGTGCGCCAAAAGTTCGAGCAATGGAAATCATTGACGAACTCGAACCAGTGAAGCGTGGTCCGTATGCCGGAGTCGTCGGGTACGTCGACTTCAGCGGAAACCTTGATACGGCTATTGCCATTCGCACCATGTTTATTGGTGAGTCGGCGGCCTATTTGCAAGCGGGTGCTGGAATCGTGGCCGACAGCGAACCCGATGACGAAGATCTTGAATGCCGCAACAAGGCGGCAGGACTATTGGCTGCGATTCCCGCGGCCCGTCGAATGACTAAGCGTCGCCTTGACGGCGGAACGAAAGCGTGAGCAACACCATGAGCAACACCACGAACGACAACATCATTGCCTGTGAAACTGAACATTTAGTATTCGCTGTTTCTGGTGTTGATGCCGGCAAGTATTTGCACTCGCAATTGAGTAACGACATTGCCTCGTTGCCCGTTGGTGGATCGCGTTATTCGTTTGTACTCGAACCCATGGGCAAAGTCATTGCCTTGGTGCGAGTCACCCGCGCCGAAGACGAGACATTTATTCTTGACACTGAAAATGTCGAAGGTTTAGGCGACCAATTGCTGGCCCGTTTGAATCGATTCAAGATCAGAGTCAAAGCTGATATTGCTGTTTCATCACAAAAATATTTGTCGCTACGCAGTCAAGATGGTTCGCCAATCGAGCAAGCCGGATTTGCAGTTTCGCAATGGGGAAATGGTGTAGTCATTGATGCACCGCTGACGTCAATTGAAGAGTCGGTGGTTTCGCAATTTGTTCAGGTGTCTCCTGAAGAATTTGACGCAATGCGCATTCGCTCGAGTTGGCCGGCCATGGGCAGCGAAATTATTGCGGGCGAAACTTTGCCAGCAGCAACGGGAGTCGTGACAATCGCGGTCAGCTTTACCAAAGGTTGTTATCCCGGCCAAGAGCTAGTTGAGCGCATGGATAGTCGAGGCTCAACTGCTCCGAAGAATTTGCGTTTGCTGACTGGGTCAATTATTGACAACGCAAAGTCTGGTGATGCAGTCATTGTTAACGGAGAAACCGTTGGTCAATTCACGTCGGTTGCTAGTGACTGTGCTCTTGCCTATGTCGCACGTGCGGTTGAACTTGGTGTTGTTGTCGACGCCATGACTGCGTTATGACTGTGTTATGAAAATTGTTCATTCCTGAGTTGAATCACGAGTTCTTCAATATCGGTACGTCCACGTAACGCTTGTAATTCCGTAGAGTTTTCTAAGGCAGCGAGTAGTTCTTGGTGTCGATTGTCCACCCGGCCCGCAACAGTGAGCCACTGTGCAGCAGTGTCATTATGACCAAGCATCGTGATACTTCGTGCTGTTTCAATAGCGACGACTGAAGCAGGATAAGCCTTAAAAAGGAGCGAACCGTAGCGGGCGGCGTCTTCGTAGCAACCAGTGCGTCGCAAAACCATGAGAAGCGTCATCGCCGAAAGTTCGGATGTCTCAGACGTTGGTTCTGGAAGTGGTCGAGGAAGTTGGGCTGCCAATTGTGCAAGTTGTTCGTTGCTCGCCGCATGTGGTGGCCACCAAGGAGCGCGATTGCTCGAGGTGTCGAGCAAGTCATTGACGATGACTGATGTCGCCGAAGAATGTCCCGAACGTAAAAGTGAATATGCGTCCCACCACGGTGACATCACCTGTGGGCTTGGTAACAATCCGGGGCGACCGGTTGTCCAAGCGGTGTCTTCAGCCTCGGCGGCCAATTGGCGCTGACGTTCAAGTAGTGCGGTACGGCGATCGGGAGTATTCGATGTGTGGGCCGACATCATTTGTAATTGCAAAACCAACAAGATGGCAGCGAACGCGGCGAGTGGACGCAAGTTGTCGACGAGAACCATTGCCACAAAACCAAGAGCGGTCAATGGGGGACTGAGTTTGATCATCAAGGTCCGACCGCGTCCTGGGGCAAAGAAATCAATGATTTCTGCAGCGATAGTTCCACCGTCAAGTGGCAAAACGGGAATCAGGTTAAAAATTCCGATGACCGGACCAGCCCACCAAATAGCGAACGACCAATAATCAGCCGCGAATTGGTCGTGATCAAGTGGGTTAACGCCAAGGGCAATCAAAACAGCGCAACCGAGTGCGACCTGGGTGAAAGGCCCAGCGATTGAAATTCCGGCTCGTTCCCACCGTTTGAGATGGCGAGTTGGGGTAAAAGATGCATATCCAGCCAAGAAATCGAGCGAAATACTGGCGGTGGCACCGGTCTGTCGCGCCGCGATGGCATGTCCGAGTTCGTGGAACAAGGTAAAGAAGGCAACTGAGCCCGCCAACCATGGCCCCATGGGGACGCCGTTAACGACGACAATCAACAACATGAACAGGGCGAAGCCAGGACGTATCTGCACCGGGAATCCGAAAATGCGCATGAACTGTGATGTTAGGTCTCGGGGCGTCAGGTCGTAGACTTTCTCATCGTGCCTTACGTCTATTCATTCGACCAGAAACATCGCCGCCAACCCATGCAGATGAAAGATCTGCTCGGAGGCAAGGGCGCAAATCTTGCTGAGATGACCAGTGTCTTGAAGTTGCCGGTTCCTCCGGGCTTCACCATTAGCACTGACGCTTGCCGTGATTACATGGTCGGCGGTTGGCCGAAGAGCATTGACGCCGAAATCAAGTCGAATATCGCGAAGCTTGAAAAGACCATGAAGCGCAGTCTTGGCGATCCCAACGATCCGCTGCTCGTCAGCGTTCGCTCGGGTGCCAAGTTCTCGATGCCCGGAATGATGGACACGGTCCTCAACCTTGGACTCAATGACAAGAGCGTGAAGGGTCTCGCCAAAGTTACTGGCGACGAGCGTTTTGCTTACGACTCGTACCGTCGTTTCATCGCGATGTACGGCCGCATTGTGCTTGGCGTAGAGGGGCATCACTTTGAGCACCCGCTCGAAGCCGCCAAAGACAAGGCCGAAGTCAAAAACGATGCCGAATTGACTTCGGTCGTTCTCAAAGAACTTTGTGCGCAGTACCTCGAAGTCGTGAAGAAAGAAACTGGCAAAGCATTCCCGCAAAAGCCCGAAGCACAATTGCGTGGCGCAGTTGAGGCGGTCTTCAAGAGC
>CAMDCI010000144.1 GCA_945889715.1 Bifidobacterium breve
TGATGCGCGAGCGTCTATCTGAGTTGAGCGAAATGCAGGACAACATCACGTTTAGCCGTCGCGATGATTTGATCGGTCGCACCGTCAATGTGTTGGTCGATGAGCCAGGCGTTGCTCGTAGCCATCGTGAAGCTCCCGAAATTGACGGAATTATCGAAGTTCCCATGTCGCTTGAAGTCGGTCAGTTTTATGACGTCACGGTGAAGTCGGCCATGGGTCCAGATCTCGTCGCCGAATAATCTGATCACTAGTGGTGTGGTACTTCGTTATGTTGTATGTGAAATCAAGATTTCTTCTCCCACTCCTCGGCGTCACTCTCTTATTTGCGTGTAGCGATGAGCAAAATTCAAAAACTTCCGTTTCGTCAAGTGTTGTCAATGCAGAGGCTTCGATAGCTCCTGAAACTTCGACAACTATGTCTACGTCAACTACGTCTACGACAAATGCGACGACAACGACAAGTGTTGCTCCGACCACGACCCAACCAGGGCCGCGCGAGGTCACCATCGGTATGAGTCACTTGGGTCGCCCAATTGTTGCTGTGCAAATTCAAGACTCGCCTCATCGTCCGGTGATCGCGATCGGTTCGATTCATGGAGATGAGTCAATGGGGCTCGAGGTTGTGGAGCGATTGCTAAATAGTTCAGATATTCCTGAAGATCTGAATCTCTGGGTCATTCCGACGGTGAACCCAGACGGTTTGTCAGCAGCGGTGAGAGGAAATGCACGCGGAATTGATCTCAATCGAAATTTCGCAACCGATGGTTGGCGGCCAGTTGGTGAGGGCTCCGAGAAGTACTCAGGTGAAGCGGCGGCGTCTGAGCCTGAGACACAGGCCGTGCAGCAATTTATGCTGGAGCAACAACCGTTGTTGGTCGTTTGGTGGCATCAATTTGGGAACTATGTGGACGAACAAAGGACTGTGGCGGATTTTGGTTTGATCGAACGATTCGCTGAATTGACTGGGTTGCCCATCACATATGTGGGCTGCGGATCAAATCCTTGTGTTGGCAACGCCACAGTCTTTATAAATTCACGTATTGCCGGTGCCAGTTCGTTCGTTGTTGAACTTCCGCGTCAAGTTTCGTCTGGCGACATTAACCGCCAGGTAGCGGCATTTTTAGAAATCGCTGAAATGGCGACTCAGAATATTTCTAGCGAATAGCAAAATTGAAGCCGTGGGTCGGAGACAATTTTGTGGCAGGCTTACAGGGTGCCGGTTGACCCTAATGCCATTGCTACTTGGGCAAATGCCGTAACAGTCGGGCGAATTCTTGTTTCGCCTTTGATGTTCGTGGTGATTCCTGATTACCCGGGTGGTTCTTGGGTTGCGTTTGCCCTGTGGTTCGTGCTGTGCTCAAGCGACGGCATTGATGGCTATTTGGCGAGGCGTCACGGCGCAACGCGTTCTGGGGCATTCCTCGATCCGCTAGCCGACAAAGTGTTGGTGTTGGGTGCGATGTTTACTTTGGTAAGTCGCGACATGTATTGGGCTCTGCCGGTGTTGATCATCGCTGCTCGTGAAGTGGCGATCAGCATGTATCGCGTGTTAGTCGGCGCAAAAGGAATCAGCGTGCCCGCGAGTCAATTAGCCAAGTGGAAAACGCTCTTTCAACAACTCAGCGTTGGCTTTGCCATCATCCCGCTGACTGCCGATAAAGCCACATGGATCTGGTTGTGGTTGTTGTGGATCGCGGTGGCCTTCACAACCGTCAGTGGATTGCAGTATTTATGGCGTGCGCAGAAGTTGCGTAAGACGACTCCAAATTTGATGGCCTGAGATGCGTTGTTCGGTCGTTGCAGTCGGAACCGAATTACTACTTGGTCAAATTGTTGATACCAATTCGTCTTGGATTGGAGAACAACTAGCTGCGAATGGAATTGACTCACTGTTGCAAGTCAAAGTGGGCGACAATCATCAACGTATTGTTGATGTGGTTCGCTCGGCGTTGCGCGAAGCAGATGCAGTGATTATGTGTGGTGGACTCGGGCCGACTCACGACGACTTGACTCGTGAAGCAATCGCCGAAGTGATGGGCGTCGAACTTGTGCTGCACGACGATATTGCGCAAGTGATTCGCAATATCTTTGAGTCCCGTGGTCGTCGCATGGCCGACAACAATCTGCAACAGGCGATGGTGCCCGTTGGTGCCACAGTGATCCATCAGACGCGTGGTACTGCGCCGGGCCTGATGTGCCCAGTTGGCGACAAAGTGATTTACGCCGTTCCTGGTGTGCCGCATGAAATGCAAGACATGATGGAGCGCGCGATCTTGCCCGACCTGCGGGCACGAAGTGGTGACACCAGTGTGATTGCGAGTCGGGTTATTCGCACCTGGGGCGAAAGTGAAAGTGGTTTGAACGAACGCCTCAATCCGATCATCGCCCAACTTGGACAAGTCGGTAATCCAACATTGGCCTTTCTAGCAAGTGGTTGGGAAGGCATCAAAGTTCGCCTCACCGCCAAGGGTGCCGACAGCCAACAAGCTCATGCGGTTCTCGATGAATGGCAAGCGAAGGTTCTTGACGTTGTCGGTGATGTGGTCTTTGGTTTTGACACCGACAACATGGAGTCGGTCGTGTTGAATTTGTTGCGCGAACAGGGTCTAACTCTTGGGCTCGCCGAATCGGTAACTGGTGGTTTGGTATCGGGACGCTTGACGTCTATTCCGGGAGCGAGCGATGTGCTGCGTGGCAGTGTGGTGTCGTATGCGAGTGAGGTCAAGTTTGATTTGCTTGATGTTCCACGCGGACCAGTTGTGAGCGAAGATGCTGCAGTTGCAATGGCCGAAGGTGCTCGTCGCGTTCTTGGTGCCGATGTAGCGCTGTCATTAACTGGTGTTGCGGGCCCGGCTGAGCAAGATGGTCAACCAGTTGGAACGTTGTGTATTGCCGTGGCGATGAATGGGCGTTCGACTGTTTCGACGACTCTTCGGATGCCTGGCCAACGCGACCAGATGCGGCAGATGTCAGTGATTTCGTCATTGGATTTCTTGCGCAAGATCCTTTTGGTTGGCCAGTAGAGTGTCTAAAAGTCTTTACAGATTGTGTGTTAGTGTTTGCTCGGCATCAGCCTGTTGTGGCCGAAATTATGTCTTTGACTGTTAGGGCGTCATGATGTTTGCTGTTGAGGTGTGTTCGTTGCCGGCTACCGGTGGAGCGACTGGCGTTGCTGTCGCCGCGGTTTTTCTGTTAGTTCTTGGGGTCATTGTTGCTCGGTGGGTTCGTGCCTCTGCTGGTCGAGTGTCGATCGTCGCGGTGGTTCCGTTACTTCTTTTAGGTATCGGGGCAGCGATGACACAGCCGTCTTCCACTTCTTGTAACAGTTCAACGGTGACGACGACTGTTCCTGAAGTGACGACAACTGTTCCGTTCGTGACGACGCCTCCAACGACATCGGCGCCGGTGAAATCGAATTTGATTCTGCAGATTGACACAGCGTTGTTGCCGCTGGTTCAAGTGGGGTCCGTCTCGACTTTGAGTACTGGGTTTGTGTATGAGTTAGGCCTCTTTGGTGTCGTTGATGTGCATGTCGATTGGGGTGACGGGTCGGTTTCCAACGTCAACATCGCTGGACCATTCGCACACACGTATGCGTCCACCGGTCAATACACGATCACCGTCAGTGGATCATTAACTGGTTTTGGTCAAGCCGAAGGCTTCCCGATGAGTTCTCTGTCAGGAGCGGAGTACCTCACCGCAGTCACTTCATTCGGTGATCTTGGCATTGAATCAATGAGTTTTGCGTTTTATGGTTCGAACAATTTGATTGATGTCCCGACAGCTCTTCCCGCCACAGTCACCGACCTACCTTGGATGTTCTTCTTTGCAACATCGTTTAATCGTGATATCGGTAGTTGGGACACCAGCAGAGTGACTCGTATGAATGCAATGTTCTCCGGCGCAACATCGTTTAATCGTAATATCGGTAGTTGGGACACCAGCAAAGTGACTCGCATGAGTGGAATGTTTGGTGACGCGTCATCGTTTAATCAAAGTCTGAATTCTTGGGATACCAGCAAAGTGACTCATATGAATGCGATGTTTTACGGTGCAACGTCGTTTAATCAGGGTCTCAATTGGGACACCGGCAGTGTGACAAATATGTTTTCAATGTTTGACGGTGCAACGTCGTTTAATCAGGCTCTCAATTGGGATACCAGCAAAGTGACTGATATGAGATCGATGTTTTACGGTGCGACTTCGTTTAATCAGGGTCTTTATTGGGACACCGGCAGTGTGACTGATATGAGTGAGATGTTTTACGGTGCGACTTCGTTTAATCAGGGTCTCAATTGGGATACCAGCAAAGTTACCACTATGTATTTAATGTTCAACGGTGCGTCGTCGTTTAATCAAAGTCTCAATTGGGTGACGAGCAGTGTGACCATTATGAATAGCATGTTTGCTGGTGCCACATCGTTTAACCAAAGTTTGAATTCTTGGGTGACGAGCAAAGTGACAACTATGTATTTAATGTTTGCTGGTGCAACATCGTTTGATCAAAATCTGGGCGCTTGGGACGTCGGAGAAGTTGCGGACATGTCTGGCATGTTGAGCGGTACGGCACTGTCAGTTGCCAATTACGACGCGACATTGATTGGCTGGGCGGGTCAACCAACAAGGCAATCTTTTGTTGGGGTTGGAGCGTCAGGTCTGAGTTATGGTTCATTGGGCGCAAACGCGAGGCAACTGCTGACCTGTAACTCGTCTTGGCTATTTAGTGGTGACTATCCATTGCTGGAGAGCACATCAGTTGACAGCGACCAGATAGTTGCTGCCGGTTGCTGATGGTTCTTGATCGTACTGGGGGCGGGCGCCTTGTAACCTTGGAATGCTCGCCCTCGTAGCTCAGCTGGATAGAGCAATGGACTTCTAATCCATCGGTCGCATGTTCGAATCATGCCGAGGGCGCACATCAAAACGGGCATTTCCCGATGAAAACGACCATTTTCCCCCTACACTTCAGCGT
>CAMDCI010000145.1 GCA_945889715.1 Bifidobacterium breve
CCGGTTCTCGTGGGAACACCTGGCAAAGCCCCGAGCGGTAGTTACATGGCCTCATCGATGGCCAAGGTGTGCATCTCGAAAGAGTTCACCAATATGGCGCTGAATCAAACGTCACCAGTGATTGCTTGGTTGCGAGCTCTCGGTCGTCAATTGAATAATGAACTCGTCGAAAAGGGAATCAGCAGCAAAGGTATTGGTGCGCTTGGCATGTGCTTCAGCGGTGGGTTCGCTTTGGGCATGATGGTTGATGATCATCTCGTTGCACCAGTGTTAAGCCAGCCGTCGATGCCATTCAACGTGACCAAAAGTCGCGCCGGAGATTTGAATTTGTCGCCTGATGATCAGATCGCGGTTGCTCGTCGTGCCGAAGAAGGTTGCCAAGTACTTGGATTGCGTTTCACCGGCGACAAGTTGGTGGGAAACCGATTTGAGTCATTACGCAAGTTGATTGGTGATGCCTTCATTGCGATTGAGTTGCCGTCGCAGAATAAGAAGGATCACTCGGTGCTTACCGAACAACGCGACGAGCCAAGTGTTCAACGCGTGATTGAGTTCTTCAACGAAAAGCTGAAATAACGAAACTTTTCTCAAACGCGAAACATTTGTGATGTCTGGTTCAATCCAGTTGTTGTGAGGCTCGTCGCCTGCTCGCCGATCTCCAACCGGATACCACCGAATCGCTCGTCAGAGAATTGGTGGAACAGGCATCCGATGTTGTCGACCGACGACAGGCTGCGCCCCACACCCAGCGTCGTTAAGAACTGGCCATCCCAACGAATAGAGAAAAAGTCGCCTCAAGAGTCTGGTGGTGGTGAATTGAAGTTGGGATGCGTAGCTGGTCGGGGGAGACGAACGTTGACTGAGCCCACGCTCTCTACATGCATCAGAACGAAGGTATGTGGGCGACGTCAGTGAGTCAACCACGAGCCAGCGACGAGCATCCAAACAAGTGGCGAAACTGGTGGCAAAAACTAACGGAAAAGCTCTCGTTGCTGCCACCAGAAAAACAAATCAAGTGTTAGTAGGTCAGTGTGAAGCGTGGGTGTTCCCACGTTTCAAGAGCGTTAATTGGCGCGCCAGTTGATTCAAGTAAGTGACGCGCCAATAAGCCTTTCGCAGCCTTGGCATCGTGACCCGCAACTTTTCCTGACTTCTCCACAAACGTCACCGAACTCAAGCTTGCGTACTCGTCAGGTGTCGGAGTCCACGCGGCACGATGTTCGTTCGGCAATAGATCAATCACGTGATGTCCGGCAAGTCGCGCGTTCAACGCTTTCGACAACGGCTCGCGCCACCACGTTGACAACTTTCCGATCGGTGCAAACGACGCACCCATTTTCAATTTGTAATCGGGAATCTGATCGTCAAAACTAACGAGGCCAAGTAAGCCCGACAAAACAATGATCGATTCGGTTGCCCGTGCATGAACCTTGGCGCTCATGGTCGACGGCGACATGTGGTCCCACACCACGCCGGTGTAGCGCTCGTGGGCCGCCATGGTCGGGGCACCGACAATTGAAGTATTCATTTCTTGAGCGCGGGCCAAATGTTTGCCCCCAACCCCAAGCAACTTGGCATCGCCACCCTCAAGTTCTTCGAGTGCGGCCGTTATTTGCGAGCGGTATTTGCCAAGGGTTTTGCCGAAATCGCCCGAGGTCGCTTTCCAATTGGGTGCCGAGCCGCCGTCGGCCTTGCCCTCCGATGGTGGGAGCAAAATCACAAGGGGAAATGACTTTCGATTCACGGTACAAATTCAACTCTATGGAGGAAGCGAGTATCGTGATCCTTATGCGCATTCATGTCGACGCCGAAAAATGTCAAGGTCACAACCGTTGCTATGCATTAGCCCCCGAGCTTTTTGATGTTGATGATTACGGCAATGCCGTTGTTATCGGTGACGGATCAGTGCCGGCCGAACTCGAAGACCGGGCTCGTCTCGCACTTGCGAATTGCCCCGAATTCGCCATCACGATTTCTGAATGATTGTCGGACCCCCTCATGACAACAACTGAAACGTCATCATCAGAATCAGCAAACGCCGATTTCACGCCCGTCACCGATTGGGCAACCGACTTCGATCACGCCGATCCGCAATACAACCGCAACGCCCATGAAATCTGGGCCGAACTTCGTGGCACCTGTCCCGTCGCGCACTCCGATCGTTACGGCGGAACCTGGCTGCCCACAACGCACGAGTACGTGCGCGAAATTGCGTACGACACCGAAAACTTTACGAGTCGCGCGGTGATCGTTGAAAAAATGATTCCACCGGATCCCGCACCTATAGGTGGTGCACCGCCGATCACCAGCGACCCGCCGTTTCATATTGAAGCTCGCAAACTTTTGTTGCCACCGTTCGCTCCGAAAAAGATTGAGTTATGGGAACCCGAAGTCCGTACCTTGTGTCGTGGTCTTCTTGACTCAATGATGGCTGATGTGGCAGCAGGCAAAACCATTGATGCCGCGGCCGATTACGCCAAGCGCATTCCGGTCAACGTGATTTCACGCATGCTCGGATTCCCGTTGGCCGATGAAGACTTGTTCCTCGAGTTTGTTCACGATGTTCTTGAAGGCATTGATGATGCGCCGGAGGTTCGATTTGTCAAAATCGAGCGCTTAATTCAGTACATCGTCGCCCAAATTGAAGATCACGTCGAGAATCCGCGTGATGACCTCACGTCGTATCTGATGGGCGTTGAATTGTTTGGCGAGAAGTTGTCCGTTGAACACATCGGTGGCTCGATCATTTTGTTGTTGATCGCTGGCATTGACACCACATGGAGCGCCATTGGTTCAAGTCTGTGGCATCTCGCAAACAATCCCGATGACTTGGCGCGTTTGGTTGCCGATCCGTCGCTCATCCCAACTGCGGTTGAAGAGTTCTTGCGCGCGTATGCACCGGTCACGATGGCTCGTCTTGTCGCCAAAGATCACGACTTCCACGGTTGCCCAATGAAAGTTGATGATTGGGTGTTGTTGCCTTTCCCGGCTGCCAACCTTGACCCCGCAGTTTTCCCTGATGCCGACAAGGTGCTCATTGATCGGGCCGAAAACCGACACTCGGCTTTCGGTCTCGGTATTCACCGTTGCCTCGGTTCAAACTTGGCCCGTCTTGAACTCACGATTGCGATTGAAGAATTCATTGATCGTTTCCCGTCGTTCACTCTTGGCGGCACCGAAGATGATGTGACGTGGAGTGTTGGCCAGATTCGCGGACCTCGCGAACTTCCAGTGCAAGTGTTGGCGAAGTAAGAAGCACCGAAACTTCATTTGAGTGAAACCCCTGTGACGCTCACCGAACCAGGACAACGTTGGGCCGAACAACTTTTGGCGTGGGCGATTCCCGACGAGATCGTTGCACAAGCCGAAGTGCCACCCTGGTCGCATGACCCAAAAACTTTTGCTGTCGATGAAACCATTGACCCCACGAACCCCATTTTCGAGTTAGCGCGCGAGCTTCTACCGTTAGAAGGCGGAACTGTGATGGATGTGGGTTGTGGCGGTGGACGTTCGTCATTGCCATTAGCTCCGCGTGCAACTCGCATTGTTGGTGTTGATGAAAACCCGGCGATGTTGGCGCGCTTTGGTCAGGCCGCTGATGAAGCTGGTGTTGAGTTCAGTGAAATTCAGGGACGTTTCCCCGACGTCATCATTCAGGCCGAACTTGCGGGTCGACCCATTGCACAATGCGACGTTGTGGTGTGTCATCACGTCTTTTTCAATGTCGCCGATCTTGAACCATTTGTTGTTGCATTAACTGCAATGGCCCGACTTGGTGTTGTCGTGGTGATGCCGAAGAAACATCCGCTGTCGGCATGGAATGAAGGCTGGAAACACTTTTGGAACATTGATCGACCCGAAGGTCCAACCTCTGACGACGCGATCAAAGTGATTGAAGGACTCGGGCTTGAGCCTGAAGTATTTGAAGTTGAGCGACCGCCGATGTCGCGACACGCTGAAGATCCAGCATCACTAGTTATCTCGGCTCGCCGACGATTGTGTTTACCCGCAAGTCGCGAGGCCGAGATTGAAGAGTGGTTGCGCGATCACCCGCCGGCATTTATGGGTGATGTGGTTGTGCTGCGGTGGCCCGGAGGTCTTTCGTAGAGCCGTGACGTTGGCCTTCGTAGATGCCGTGTTTGGGCGAAATTGCGTACGCAACAATGCACACGATTCCGGCGGGTACAGCCATGCCAGCACCAAACAATTCAATCGCTAACACTGCACACGCAATTGGTGCATTGGCTGCTGCACCAAAGACGGCAGCAAGACAAGCCGCAGCAGCCAGTGTGGGGGACAGATGAAGCGGTCCAGACATTGCTGAACCGAGAGTTGCACCCACAACGAACAGAGGTGTGACTTCGCCGCCAGGGATGGCACAACCAAGTGCGATTGCAGTGAAGAGAATCTTCAACACAGGATCCCACCAACTTGCGACTGATCCGCCAAGAGCGTCGCTGACCAAGGGGAGTGATAAGCCCAAATAGTCACGTCCGAAAATCAGCATCAAAGCAAGAGTTGCGACCGCACCAATGATGGGCCGAGCAGGGACCCACGAAATCAAATCGCGCATGGCCTTTTTGACACCGTGCAACACTTCAATAAACACGCGCGCCGCGAGTCCAGCGGCGATACCAACAACCACTAATCGCAGCGCAATTGACCAATCAATATTGACCGGAATCTCAACGATGGGCGTGTGGCGTCCGAGCGATTCAACGATGAAGTCGGCGGTGATTGATGCGGCAAGCGCTGGTGCCAAACCTTCATATCGCAAGCGACCTGTTTGTTGAACTTCGAGACCAAAGATCGCGCCCGCAAACGGCACGCCGAATGCGCCACCAAAAGCACCAGCCATTGCCGCGATCAACATCAATCGCATGTCAGATGGCTTCAGTCGAAATGGCTTGGCTAACAGACTTGTCACTGAACCACTGATTTGTAATGCGGCACCCTCACGGCCAACCGATGC
>CAMDCI010000146.1 GCA_945889715.1 Bifidobacterium breve
GTGAACGTCGTGATTCCGACGAAATCAAATTTTACGGGTTTGGCCGAACTCCTCGGTGACCTCAGCCTCGACCCTGCCGTCGGCACCATCTGCATCGTCGCCGACGGGCAAGCAGCCTTTGAC
The DNA here is from genome assembly GCA_945889715.1 of Bifidobacterium breve. Lineage (GTDB taxonomy): Bacteria > Actinomycetota > Acidimicrobiia > Acidimicrobiales > Ilumatobacteraceae > Casp-actino8. The sequence goes on from CAMDCI010000146.1 coordinate 124, forward strand.
GCACTCCCCAATCCTCCCGATCGCATCATCAAAATCCTCGTCCCCGAAGGTGTCGGCATTCAACACATGTGGAACCGCGGCATTGAGGCCGTCGGTCGCGATGTGCACATTGCATTCCTAAACGATGACGTGCGCTTAAGTGCCGACTGTTTGTCATCGCTGGCAAATTCCCTGGACAACGATCCATCCATCGGCATCATTTGTCCCAATTATTCCACTGTTGAAATGACCGAAGACCGCCAGGTTTTCAACACGTGTGGCTCGCGATACGACGGCACCGGCGGATTGGCCGGTTTCGCCATGATGTTGCGAAGTGATTTGGCGAAGGTCTACAACTTCGATGAAAAACTCACGTGGTGGTACGGCGACGACGATGTCTTGCTGTGGGTCACAAAAACAATGGGATTAAGGGCGGTCATTGCCCATCAAGCTCGCTGCCAACACGCCGACAGTGTCACTATCCGAACCAATCCACCGGCAGACTTCGGCCACCTGGTTGCCCAAGACCGTGAATACTTCCGCGCCAAGTGGCTATGAGCATCAACCGCTGAGATTCAACCGTCACACGACGGGGCGGACAAGTAAATGTTGATATTCGAATTTAACTCGAACTTTGTTGTGGCCAAAAATTATGTCGTAACCACTGGATTTTGGCTTGAAAAAAAGACTTCTATAGAACTCGACTGGAGTTCTATGTACCGCCACAACTGTCCCCCGCATTCCAACAGCTAATACTTTCATTTTCAAACCATCAATTTCATCCCCGAGAAACGGGCATCCCTGAGCAACGAGTACCGGCTCACCCACCGTAAAATTGACCACTCCAGTGAACTCTGCGTTCTGCTGTTCTTTGCTGGCGGCGGCGTTCGACTTGAACCATGGAATCAGCCGATAAATGCCGTACCCGATTAACGCCAAAATAAGTAAATTCACTATCTGATCCATATTCCGCTTCCTTCTTTCCTGTTGGTCATTGACAACAAAATGCCTTGACATTCGCGTTCGCTATCAATAACGGTCAAAGTTTTGTTTTGTGACAGGCCTCAACAGTCCCAGTCCAAAATCTGGGCATATATGCCCCTAGTCTGAATTCTTACTGCAAGTAGGAAGGGTGGATATGCAAGATCGATGGATTACCGACTGGCCAACAAGCCAGAGATTTCCCCACTACACCCGAGCTAATGCCGGAGAAGTTCTCGCCGACCCCGTGAGCCCTCTTGGCTGGTCGTTCGGCTGGGACGGTGGCATTGTTGCCGGCTACAAAGCTGGCCTCATTCGCATCGGCGCCTACGAAGATACTGACTTCAACCCGCAACATCCCGAATCAGTCGCCTGCTTTGGTGGCTACTTCTATATCAACCTTTCGGCGATCCGCATGCAAGGTGTGCGCAACCCCGCTGCCACCGTTGCCGCGCTCGACCAAGCCTTCTTCGGCGATCATCCCGATGTTCCCGCGTACGTCGCACATCCTGACGACGAAAAGCCCCATCTCACCGCGGGCATCGACGCCCACACCGCGTGGATCATGAGCGGAGTTGCGTGGCCCGAACTTGATGCCGACAAAGCCAAGGCCGCAGAACTGCGGGCATCACGTGGCTACCTGTCGGCATACACCGACGATCAACTAGTTGCTCGTGCACGTCTTGTGCAATCACAGTTACCGCACTTGTTTGCTCAACACGTTGTGTCTGGCAGTAGTGCTGCCGTTGCTCCCGGATTACTGGGTGTTGTGGCTGAAGCAATTGGTGAACCAAATTTGCCGATGGCGTTGCTGTCGAGCATTGGCGATGTCGATTCGGCCGACGCCAACTACGCACTCTGGAATTTGTCACGCATGGTGCACAACGATGCACAACTCACTGCGGCGTTTAACGCAGGTCTCAACAACGGCCTGTTGCAAATCAATTCGGCGTTCACTGCAGCGTGGAATGAATTCATTGTTGAATTTGGTAGTCGTGGACCCGATGAATGGGATTTGCGCTCGCCAACATGGGAAACCCACCCACAACTTTTGCTCGCTGCTCTCGATCGCGTGCGTTTGCAATCTGATGCTGAATCGCCACACGAACGTCATCGCGAAAAAGCCGCACAACGTGATGCGCTCATCGCCAAAGCCCGTGTTGCATTAGCCGACAAGCCCGATGTTGCACCACTACTCGACCTCGGACTCGGCGCCGGGAAAATGATGGCTCACCGTGAACGCACCAAGACGTCAATAGTGCGCGTGTTGCACGAAGCCCGCGTTGCGTTTCGCGAACTTGGTCGTCGCCACGGCCACGACGAACTCATCTTCCAAGTTCTTGACAGTGAACTCGATGCCTACATCGCCAATCCAAGTTCGTTCACCAACAAATTGACGCAGCGATATAACGAATGGCGTGAGCTTTTTGATCTCGAACCGCCATTCATCATCGCCAATGCAACTGTTGCGCCACTCAGTCAGTGGGCACGCAAAGATGCTCATGTCGTCAAGCTCGCACAGTCGGGCGATGCACTTGTTGGTGTTGCTGGTTCACCTGGAATCGCTCGCGGAATTGCGCGCGTCGTTCTTGATCCTGGCGACCCCGGCAATCTCGAACCTGGCGATATTTTGGTTGCACCATGCACCGACCCCAGTTGGACCCCGTTATTTATGACAAGTGCAGCAGTCGTCGTGAACGTTGGTGGACAAATCAGTCACGCAGTGATTGTGAGTCGCGAACTTGGTGTGCCGTGTGTCGTTTCAATCACTGATGGCACGCAACGGATCCCGAATGGCGCAATGATTGAAGTCAATGGCACTACGGGTGTCGTCACAATTCTCTAACTAATTAACCCCCTAAAGAATGGAATCAAAATGAGCAAGGAATACCCCACACCAGGTGAACTCTTCAGCCTTGAAGGCGACGTTGCCGTCGTCACCGGCGGCGGACGCGGAATTGGCGAAGGCATCGCCCGCACACTCGCGAGCGCTGGCGCAAAAGTTGTCGTTGCCGCACGTCGCGTGCACGAGATTGAAGCAGTCGCTGCAGCCATTCGTGCCGATGGTGGTCAAGCGATTGCTGTCGAAACTGATGTAACAAGCGATGAAGCCATGGAGAACTTGGCTAAGGCCGCCATCAAAGAATTCGGCAAGTTGTCAATCTGGATCAACAACGCTGGTGGTTCACCGGCACGTTTGCCCATGACCGACTTGAAGCGCGAAGACTGGGACGCATGCATTGCCCTCAACCTCACCGCCGTGTGGGTCGGTATTCGTACCGCAGCAAAGTACATGGAAACTGGATCGATCATCAACATCTCTTCGGGTGCTGGCTTCGGACCGGTTCCGGGCAGTGCGCACTATGGTGCCGCCAAAGCAGCAGTCAACTCGTTGACGCTTACTGCGTGTGCCGAACTTGCTCCGCGCATTCGTGTCAACGGAATTGCACCTGGTGCGGTACCTACCGAAATCTTCAAAATTGCACTTGGCGTCAAGAACGATGAAGACCTCGCCGAAGTTGAATCGCAGTGGAACATCCCGCTGCAGCGCTTTGGCACCTTGCAAGACATGGGTTCTGCAGTGTTGTTCTTGTGTTCACCAGGAGCTAGTTGGATTAGCGGTGAAATGATCCGCGTGTCCGGAGGCGCCAAGCCCCGATGATTGAATCACGCGAGACGTTTTGTCGTTTCTGCCATGCGGCGTGTCCACTCGAAGTCGATATTGAAATCAACACGAGTGGTGCACAACCCAGAGAAAAAGTTGTGGCTGTTCGCGGCATTATGAATGACCCCATGTTTGAGGGCTACACGTGCATCAAAGGTCGGCAACTCGCCGATCAGCACAATGCCCCCGATCGTTTGCGTGCACCATTGCAACGCAACACCGATGGAACATTCACTGAAACAACTTCTGTGGCAGCTCTTGACGACATCGCGTCTCGCGTGCAATCAATCATTGCCAAATATGGCCCGCGCGCTGTTGCCACGTACACCGGCACCGGCGCATTTCAAAATTCGATTTCAATGCCTGTCACACAGGCCTTCCATGTGGGCATTGACTCACCGTCGTTTTACACCAGCATCACGATTGATCAACCCGCTCACCTCACATCACGGTTGCGACTTGGTGCATGGGAAGCAGGTTGGCAGAACTTCCGCGATGCCGATGTGTTGCTAGCGATTGGCTACAACCCACTCGTATCGTCATATGGCCCATCGGGTGGATTACAAGGAACCAATCCATTCGTACGTTTGCGTCGCGCTAAAGAACGTGGCATGAAACTGATCGTGATTGATCCACGCAAGAGTGAACTCGCATCGTTTGCCGATCTGTGGTTGCCCGTCAAGCCAGGCGAAGACCCCACACTGTTGGCTGGTCTCGTCAATGTGATCTTGCAAGAAAATCTGCACGATCAAGAATTCTGTGCTCGTTGGGTGAACCAAATTGACGACTTACGCGCAGCAGTTGCGCCGTACACACCCGAAATGGTCGCTGCTCGTTGTGAAGTCAATGCCGACGATGTTGTCACTGCGGCACGAATGTTTGCGTCTGGCCCCAAGGGAACTGCCGGAACAGGAACCGGACCCAACATGGCGGCGCACAGCACATTGATGGAGCACCTCACCCTCACGTTGAATGCAATCTGTGGTCGCGTGAATCGCGAAGGTGACGTTTTAGAAAGTGGCAACTTCTTGTATCCAGGCAACACTCGTCGTGCCCAAGTCATTGCACCAAGTGACCCGGCGCCTGGCACGCCACATCGCATCAAGGGACTTCGTGGAATGCCTGGTGAGATGTTGACACC
>CAMDCI010000147.1 GCA_945889715.1 Bifidobacterium breve
GAGCGAGCAATTGCTGATTACCTGCGGGTTGAACTTGGCGTGCCGGTGTGCATCTCAAGTGAAGTGTCACCGCAAATTCGCGAATACCCTCGCATGATTACAACTGCATGTAACGCCGCCACGATGCCAGTCATTGGGCCATACCTTGACGAACTCACCAAGTGGTTGTCTGCCGAAGGTTTTGGCGGATCAGTCTTGATGATGTTGTCAAACGGTGGAGTCGTGTCAACTGATGACGCCGCGCGCACGCCAATTCGTTTGGTTGAATCTGGGCCTGCCGCTGGTGCTCTTGCTGGAAGTTGGTTCGCTCGACGCCTCGGCGAAGAGCGTTTGATGTGCTTTGACATGGGTGGCACAACTGCAAAGTCATGTCTCATCGTTGACGGCGAACCAGAACTCACCAACACCTTTGAAGTGGCGCGTATCTACCGCTTCAAAAAAGGTTCAGGCTTCCCGGTTTCGGTTCCCTCAGTTGACCTCGTTGAAATTGGTGCAGGTGGCGGAAGCCAGGCATGGGTTGACGATCTTGGATTGTTGAAGGTTGGACCCGAATCAACTGGTGCCATGCCCGGACCAGCGTGTTACGGACGCGGTGGCACTCATGCCGCAGTGACCGACAGTGACTTGGCTCTTGGCATGCTCGACGCCGAGTTCTTCTTGGGTGGCGACATGCCACTTGATCTTGCTGCATCGCAAGCTGCGCTTGGTCGTATTGCGGACAAGTTGAAGTTGCCAGTTGCCGACACTGCTGCTGGTGTTCATGAATTGGTGAATCAAAATATGGCTGCTTCATCACGGATGCACGCAGTTGAACTTGGTGCCGACCTTCGTGGTGTCACGTTGTTGGCCTTTGGTGGCGCTGGCCCGGTTCACGCATGCGGAGTTGCCGAATTGCTTGAATCACCTCGAGTCATCTTCCCGGTGAACGCCAGCGTGTTGTCGGCGATTGGTACTTTGGTGTCACCAGTTCGTATCGACTTGGCGCGCAGTATGGTGCGACCCATTCAGGGCATTGATGAAGCCGAGCGTGATGCGTTGCTCAGCGAACTTCGCGAAGAAGGCCATCGTGTGTTGATTGCTGCTGGGGCCGACCCGGCGTCGGTGACATTCCGTTACGGCGTTGATGCTCGTTACATCGGCCAAGGAAATGAAATCACGATTTGGATGGGCGAAGGTAATAAGTTCCCCGGCAACACCCTCGACATCGTGACCGCTTTCGAAACCGACTATCGCCGTATTTATGGACTCACCATCCCAGACGTAGGCGTTGAAGCAGTGACCTGGCGTCTATCTGCTTATGCCAAGGCCGAAGAGTTCGAGCCATTGGTTGAACTCTCTGACAAGCAAGGCACTCCACACGGCACGCGAGCAGTTCGCTTCACGCGCCAAGGTGAGTCAATCATCACGCCCGTGTATCGCCGTGGCGATATTGGTCGCGGACAGATCATTGAAGGTCCGGCAATTATTGAAGAACGAGAAACGACTGCAGTTATCCGTCCGAATTGGACAGTAAGTCTTGGTAGCGATGGATCACTCATCGCTGACCGGAAAGTGAAGTGACCAAAATGGCCCGTACTTTTGATCCCATTGAACTTGAAGTGTTGTGGCAGAGCCTCATCGCAACAGTGAACGAACAAGCGCGTGCTCTGCAACGTGCGGCTTTCTCGCCGATCGTTCGCGAAGCTGGCGACTTGGCAAACGCGGTGTTTGATAAGCGTGGCCGTATGGTTGCTCAGGCTGTGACTGGCACACCTGGCCACATCAACTCGTTGGCTCGTGCCGTTGGCGCAATCCTCGATGAGTACCCCATCAGCAGCTTGAATCCTGGTGATGTCATCGTCACCAACGACCCGTACAAGACTGCTGGTCAACTTCTTGACGTCACCGTGATGTGTCCCGTGTGGAAGAACAACGAAATTATCGCCTTCTTCGGTTCAACGATTCACCATACCGATGTTGGTGGATACGGAATTGGTGCAGGCGCCCGTGACGTTTTCGAAGAGGGGCTCTGGATTCCGATTTGTCGTTTGATGATTGGCGGCGAACGAAACCCTGATGTCTGGAAATTCATCTTGTCGAATGTGCGTCAACCCGACCATATGGCCGGTGACTTGCAGGCACAAATGGCTTCAGGTGAAGTTGGAGCGCGACGGTTGTTGGCTCTGTGCGAACAGCATGATCTTGATGACATTGAAGAACTCAGTGATGAAATCATTATGCGTAGTGATGTGGCAACCCGGGCAGCAATTCGTGAACTGCCAGCCGGCACCTACAAGGCAAGTGCCGAACTCGACTTGGCCGATGGCAGTCGTATTCATATTGCTTGCGCGATCACGGTCGACATTGACAAGGGTGAAATCTTGGTCGACTACGAAGGTTCATCGGGCGCCAGCCCGTATGGCATCAACGTTGTGCGTAACTACACCCACGCGTACACAACCTTTGCGGTCCGCGCCGTGTTGAACCCTGACTTGCCAAACAACTATGGCAGCTTGGCGCCAATTTTGGTCGAGGCTCCCGTCGGCTCAATTGTGAATGCGGTGTCTCCGCAGCCATGTACGGCACGACACGTTGTTGGCATGTTCTTGCCGAATGCGTTGCTGAAGGCTTTGGCCCAAATTCGACCGATGCAAGCAATGGCCGAAGGTGCTGGTGCGGTGTGGACGATGCAGGTCAGCGGAACATACGACGATGGGCGTCCGTTCATCACATCAATGTTCACTTATGCCGGTGGTGTTGGCGCTCGCGCAACCAAGAATGGTTTGTCTGCTTGCTCGTACCCAACAGGCGTGTCGGCAGTGCCGGTGGAAGTTGTTGAAGCCTCAGCACCTATCCGATTCTTCCGTAAAGAACTGCGGCACGGTTCAGGCGGCAAGGGGCACACCATGGGTGGACTTGGTCAGACCGTTGAGTTCACAGTTGATGCGCCTAAGGGGTGGCAACTCAATGCGGTGACATCTCGTTTGGCAGTTCCACCCGAAGGAATCTTTGGTGGAGAAGCTGGCGAGTCGGGCAACTTCACGGTCAACGATGAAGCAGTTCGTACACAAGCGCGTGTTGCTTTGAAGTCTGGCGATCGAGTGCGTCTCGATCTTCCAGGCGGCGGTGGCTACGGAGCAGTTGATAGCTGACGCATTTCGCGAGACGTTGAGTACTAACAACAGAGTTTGAGTAAATGGGGGAGGGGAAAATGACAATAAATACTGATGGCAATACTGAAGGCACATGCTTCGGCAATCTGTGGCATGACACTGTCGCAGCGCGCACAAATGCGCCGTTTTTAGTATTTGAAACGTCATCAGGAACCTCGCACTCGTGGACTTATGCCGAATTTGATGTCGTCGTGGCGCAGGCCGCTGCAACTTTGATTCGACTCGGCATTAGCAAGGGCGATTCGGTCAATCTTGCTCTCACCAATTCGCCGGCGTTCGTCGCACTCTGGCTCGCCAGTGTTCGTCTCGGCACATGGATCGTTCCGAGTGATCCGCAATCGCGAACTCAAGAATTAGTCGAACATCAGTCACGAACAAACGCAAAAGTTGGTATTTGCTCGGTGCATCGCGAAGACGAATTCCGTGCTGCAGCTCTCTCAATACCTGTGATTGCGATTGACGAAGATGATTGCGAATTGTCCGTGTTCGGAACCGAGAAGTTCACCAATTGGCCAACGCTCAATATTTGCGATCGTGCCGCGGTGATGTTTACCTCGGGCACGACTGGTCGTCCCAAAGGTGTTGACATCAGCCAGGCCAACTATTCGTTCGCTGGTCAAGTCATGGCAGCGGCGAGTGGGCTGACGCCCGACGATCGTCAACTCGTTGTGCTGCCGCTGTTTCATGCCAACGCGCAGTACTACAGCTTCGCCTCGGCGATCGCTGTTGGCGCATCAGTGGCGCTGATGAGCACTTTCAGTGCAACGCGATTCTTGCAACAGGCCAAGACCTATGCAGCAACCCACGCCAGTTTGTTCGCAGCACCGCTTCGCATGATTTTGGCCCGCGGCAATACGCCAGTGCCTGGTTTAGCGCTGAAGCATTGTTGGTACGCAATGAATATCGCCGAACATCAATACGTCGAACTTTCTCAATTGCTGGCCTGTCAGCCCCGTCAGTTGTACGGCATGACCGAAACGATTCCGGCGGTGCTCACTGACGAAGCACAGGCTCCGCGTCCCGATTGCATGGGCTATGTCTCGCCGGGCTGCGTGCTTGATGTGCAAGATGCTGAAGGTCATCCGGTTGCAGTTGGTGAAATTGGAGAAATCGTTGTTGGTGGAACACCAGGAATCACTTTGTTTAGTGGGTATCTCGACGACCCAGAAACAACAGCGAAGAGTTATCGCAACGGCTGGTTCTTGACAGGTGATCGCGCAACTCGTGATGCATCTGGTCGTCATTTCTTTGATGGTCGTCGTGCTGATGTGTTGAAGGTTGCCGGAGAGAATGTTTCAACTGTCGAAGTTGAGCAGGTGTTGTCGGCACATCCCGACATTCTTGAAGCGGCAGTTATCGGTCAGCCTGATGAAATTCGTGATGAAGTGCCAGTGGGTTTTGTTGTTGCACGAGACCCGCAAAAGGCTCCCACGGTCGCCGAACTGCATGCATGGTGCGACGAGCGTTTGGCAAAATCAAAGCGGCCGCGTGACATTACATATGTGGACGAACTGCCGCGAACAAGTGTTGGAAAAATTCGTAAATTTCTGCTGAAAGAAAGTCAACCGTCGTGAGACATTTAGGAAGGACAAAGAAATGACTATTTTCAATGATGAACTTTTGCAGTCTTTTGATGCATCAATTGCCGATGTTTCGGTGGCTT
>CAMDCI010000148.1 GCA_945889715.1 Bifidobacterium breve
GTAAAGAGCGTTGCGAAGCAGTTCCAGTCAGGCGTTGCTGTTTCGGCAGTTGTCGTCGGTATCGCTGGCTATCACTACTACCGCATGTGGAGCGGCTGGTCTGAAGGTGTGGTGAACGAGGGTTATCGTTACGCCGACTGGTTGATCACTGTTCCGCTGTTGGTCATTGAGTTGCTCATCGTGCTCGGAGTGACGTCAGATCGTCGTAAGAAGCTCATGACGACTCTCGTGCCGGCAACCGTCCTCATGATTGGACTTGGTTACCCAGGCGAAACTGCATCAAGCGATGGCACCAAGTGGACCTTCTGGATCCTGTCGATGTTGCCGTTCTTGTACATCTTGTACACGCTTTCAGGTGAATTGAAGGCAGCTGGTAGCCGTGAAACTGGCGCAGTTGCATCATCAATCAAGAAGGCAACAACAATTCTGTTGGTGACTTGGTTGGTTTACCCAATTGGCTACTTGTTCCCAGTGATCTTCGATGCCACCAACGAAGGCGCCGAGACTGCTCGTCAACTCGCATACACCGTGGCCGACATTACGGCTAAGGGCTTGTTTGGTTTGATGATCTTGAACATTGCTAAGGCACGTTCGGGCGACAACAACTGATAATTGCCGAAGGGTCGGGTTCATCGGATTTTCCGATGAACCCGACCCTTTTGCATTTCCTGAACTAAGGTAAAAACATGAAGCCGAAATTAATTTTGCAAATATGTGTTTTGTTAGCAGCAGCCTTAAGCCTGGCGCTCAGTATCACTCTGTACTTCGCTGGCGATGAACAAAGCGACAAGTTGAACGGCATTTATGTCGGAGTATGGGTTCCGTCGATCCTGGCATTGGGGGCCTTCATTTTGGCCGGAAGGAAAAGTGAATAATGTCCGAAGGATTACTTTTCACATTTGGTTCCGTCATTTTCTTCATTGTTTTTGGCGGAGCGACCTTGTATGGCATGGCGACTCTGCGTAAGTTTCAAGAGGATCAAAAGTAATAAATAGATCTCTGGGTCCGTCGATTGGATCCAAGTTTCTAGGTGTTTGTGCGGTAGTCGTCTGCGCACCATTGTGCTTGTTGTTTGGACTTGCTGCTGCTCTATTTGCTGCGAGCGAAGTTTTCAACGGATTCATTCCGACTCGATGGTTCTCGACCTCGGGCATTGATTGGATTTTTGGAACCGGCTCGCAGGGCAGCGCTCGCAACTATTTCGGTTTCATGTTGTCGGCGATACCCGCGAGTTTGTGTGGCGCCGGTGCGAAGTGGGGGCTAGGTCAAGTAAAGAGCACCAGTGACTGAGGTTCACGCGACTGTGTGGTTGTGCTTTGAACTAAGACCAGACAATTATGAAGAAATAGTGCTTATCGGTACGGGAACGTGAACGAGTGAACTTGAAACTTCATATTGTTCTCCATATGACTGATGAACAGAGAAATGAAGAGAACGGTGACGCTGACGGAACTCTGCTTCCTCCCCCTCCAGGTGGGCCTCAAGTTGTCAATGCAGAAGTTCCTAAGACGGGGATATCAATTGAAACCGTCGCCATAATTTCGATCCTTGTTGCGTTGATCGGTTCATTCTTGCCGTGGGCGAAAGTCTTTTTTGTAACGATCAATGGCACCGACGGTGATGGGATTATCACTGCAATTGCATCTGCTATTGCTCTGTTTTTGTTTTACAGTTCGAGGCGCGCGATAGCTCGGCAAAAAACTGGCCAAGTTCAACTAGGTTTCGCAATTCTTTGCATCGCAATTACTGCCGCTATCTACATCTACGACTTCGCTAATTTGACTTCACTATCTGACGAGAGTTCAAATGAGTTTTTTGAAATCTCAGTTCAGCCACAGATCGGAATCATCGTTGGGTCAATCGGTGCGGTCGTGGGAACGATTGCATGTTCAATGATTTGGAACAAACGAAGAAATCCAAAAATTGCTGTCGTTCATTATCCGACGAATTAATAGTGAAGAAATTTCTTTTTATGCGTTGACTTTGTGACACCCTTCCTGTATCTTTAGAACATACGTTCGTAGCAATAAAAGTTACGAATCACCAATGAAATTGGGGTTGTTTTGAAGTTCCTATTCGAGTGGAGTGGACCGGTAAAGGTCGTGATCAGCGAAATGAACATTGCTGAACTACGCGACTTCATGGCCGACATTCGAGTGCGTCAAGCCAAACTCGATGCACAGATGCTTGAAGCGAACGCTCGCATGATTTCGTTAATGCACGACCCAGTCGCCCCGACCTTCGTGATTCCCGAGCGTGAACTTGTCACTCATGGTGGTCTCACGTCGCGTGAAGCGCGCGAAGTTGTTTCTCGTGGCCTTGTCACTGAAGCCGCACCAGAAATGGCCTTAGTGATGGCCGCTGGTAGCACGACTGCAGCCCACGTCGACGCGTTAGGTCGTGGTTTGAAGATCGCTGGTGCTGAAAGAGAAGCATTCATGGCGCACTTACCTGAACTTGTAGAAGCGTCAACCACGATGTCTGCTTTTGAATTCGGTCAGCTAGTGACCGAGACCGCCAAATCGGTGGTCACCGATGACGGCCTGTCCACCTTTGAACGTCAAAAGCGTGAGACGTTCTTCAAGATGCGCAATGAAGCCGATGGCTGTTTGTCGGTGAGCGGGAAATTCGATCCGATCAGTGCGTCCATCTTGAAATCAAAGATCGGTCGCTTCGTCGAAGCCATGTTCCAATCGGGAGACAAAGAAGTTCCCGTTGAAGTGATGCCCTGGATCGAACCAAACGATCACCGCCAAGCCCAAGCCCTCATCGCGCTCGTCAACGGTGCCAGCGACACTGCATCAGATGTCTCAGCCCGTGCCGAAATCGTTATTCATGTCGATCTAGAAACCTTGCAGCACGGTTTGCACGCTGGTGGCACCTGCCGAACCGCCCTCGGAGCCGATTTACCCGTTGAAACGGTGCGCCGATTGGCATGTGAAGCAGAAATCTTGCCGGTTGTTCTTGATGGGCGATCAGTTCCAATCGATGTCGGCCGATCAAAACGATTAGCAACTGTGCACCAACGAAGAGCACTCGAAGCGATCTACCCAACTTGTGCGATTCCGGATTGTGAAGTGATTTTTGATCACTGCAACGTGCACCACATTGAATATTGGGAAAATGGTGGTGCGACCGATCTCAACAACATGGTCCCGTTATGTTCAAGGCATCATCACGCCGCCCACGAAGGCGGCTGGAAACTCAAACTTGATCCCGAAACCCGAGAACTCTCGATCACCTAGTTGGCGAGTGAGCAGTTGATGCAGCGAGTTGTCAGTTGTTTGGGTGTAGCTGGGATGCGCAGCTGGTCGGGGGAGACGAACATTGACTGAGCCCACGTCACGGACCAGGAAGAGAAGCGGCGTAGGTGGGCGACGTCAGTGAGTCAACCACGAGCCAGCGACGAGCATCCCGTGGAAATCACAGAAAACAACTAATCAACAACTAATCAACATTGACTAATTCGGTGATGGGTTCAAGGCGTCGTACATCTTTGTTGAACAGTGCTGCTCCGGCCATCACAATCGCAATCACTCCGGCGATATACAGCGTCTCACTCGTACCGATCCACAAAGAAATCGGTCCAGCCAAGAACAATCCAAGCGGTGCAAACACTGTCGACCCAAGTGCGTCGTACGCACTCACCCGCGACAAAGCCTCTTCGGGCACGTGTGTCTGGAACATGGTCATCCACATCACAAAGAACAAGTCCATTGCGACGCCCGAGACAAAAGCCAAGATCATCAAGACACCGATGTGAAATGGCACTGCAGCACCGATCATCCACACGCCGACCAAAGGCATTCCACCCATCGCAATAATCAATGGATGTTTGGGTTTGATACGCAATGACACGAGAACTCCGCCAATGTTGCCTGCACCAAAAGCGAACAGCATTAGTCCCATATCGCGTGCACCGCCAAGGGCTTCTTTCATCTGCACCGGAGCAAGGACTCCTAGGAATCCTTCGAAGCACATATTGATGAATGCAAAGCAGATCACGACGACAACAATCCATTTACGTGAATAGAACTCTGACCAACCTTGACGCAGTTGCGAAATCATCGACGGATGTTTCGTGATTTCGCCGGTTTGCATCTTTGTCGGGATCTGCAACTGCAAGACCAGTATTCCGGCAATCAAGAAGGTGAGTCCATCACCAATGATTGCCCAACCTGGTCCGACCGTGCTGACGATGGCGGCACCCAATGTCGCACCGAGCGTGAAACCAACGTTTGCACCTAGCCCTACGAGTGAGTTGGCTGCTTGCAAGTTTTCACTGGGCACCACTTCGGGAAGCAGGCCAGCAAACGCAGGCCACCACAATGCGTTCAACGTTCCGAAGATGAATGCGTTCACACAGAGCAACGGAACAGTCGCGTGATCAGTTAAGAAGAGGACTCCGCTCGCGGCGACGACGAAGCTGCCAATGATGTCAGTAATTCCAACGACACGGGCTCGTCCCATACGGTCGGCGACAACTCCACCCAACAACAAGAACAAGACAATCGGCACCATGTGCGAAGCGGTCACCCAACTTAGCGATGAAGCGTTGCTGCCAGGCAGTGAGAGCACACCGAAGGCCATGGCAATGGGTGACATGCCGTTGCCGATATTTGACAAGGTGCGCGCCGTCAGCAAAATACGGAAGCGTTTGATTTTCCAAAGGGTTTTGAGGTCG